>JAFLUH010000056.1:0-5590 GCA_022508895.1 Oscillospiraceae bacterium | reverse complement strand
CATGAACGTATGGCACGACATCAACCCCGAACGCATAACCCCCTACAATTTTCTGTCGATAATCGAAATATCCAAGGGCAGCAAAAACAAGTACGAGCTTGACAAGGAAAGCGGTATCCTGATTTTAGACCGTATCCTCTATACCTCCACCCACTACCCCGCCAATTACGGCTTTATCCCCAGAACTCTTGCAGACGACGGCGATCCTCTTGACGTGCTTGTCCTCTGCAACGAGCCGATACACCCGATGGTGCTTGTCCCCTGCTACCCCATCGGCGTAATAACCATGATAGACAACGGCAAAAACGACGAAAAGATAATAGCGATACCCTTTGAGGACCCCACCTATAATTCCTACCGCAGCATAGAAGCCCTGCCCCGCCACATCTTCGACGAAATGCAGCACTTCTTTACCGTCTACAAGCAGCTTGAGGACAAGGAAACAGCCGTAAACGAGGTGATGGGACAAAAAGCCGCCTCCGAGATAATAGCGCAGTGCATAAAGAATTACAAGGAAAAATACGGGGAAAAGCACGAGGAGGCACACAAGTGAGCCTTATCCTTGCCAGCGCCTCTCCCCGCCGCCGTGAGCTGCTGTCCCTTATAACGACGGACTTCAAGGTAATACCCGCAAAAGGCGAGGAGACCGCAGATAAAACCCTCCCTCCCGATATTTTAGTGCAGCGGCTTGCAAGCCAAAAAGCCGCCGAGGTAGCAGCGGCATACCCCCACGACACCGTAATAGGCGCAGACACCTTAGTTTTTCTCGGCAGTGAAATAATGGGCAAGCCCGCGGATACCGCCGACGCAAAGCGAATGCTCACCATGCTTTCAGGCAAAGTCCACACCGTAATAACCGCCGCAGCCATCGCCCGAAACGGCTCCGTGACAAAGGTATTCGCCGAGGAGACCAAGGTGGAATTTTTCCCTCTGACCGCCGATGAGATATCCGCCTACACAGCCACAGGCGAGCCCATGGACAAGGCTGGAGCCTACGGCATACAGGACAAGGGCGCATTGCTGGTAAAAGGCATAACAGGCGACTACTACAACGTGATGGGACTTCCCGTAGGCAGATTATACCGTGAATTGAAATCACTTTAACTGCGATAGCTGTATATCTTTCACCACATTTTCACTTTCCGCTATTGCATTTTCTCTTAAAATGTAGTACAATTAACTATTAGTAATGTTATGATAAACGGAAAGCAGGCAAAAAATTGGGACTTTTTTATAACTACGAAAACTCAGGCGCAGGCGTTGCGAAAAACGCCCCCAAAAAGAAACCCTTTTTCAGGTTCTGGGAGCAGTTTTTCCTGAAATTCTGGAAAATACTTTTTGTAAACATAATATTCTTTGCATTCAGCGGTCTGCTTCTTGCTCTTATCGGTCTTATCCTCTGGACGGAGCTGAACAACAACTACTTTCTTTTACTTGCGGCGCCCATGCTGATACTGTTCGGTCCCGCCACCGCCGCCTCGATGCAGGTGATGCGCAAATTCGTGCTTGAAAAGCCTATTTTCCTTTTTGACGAGTTCAAAAAAGCATACAGGGACAACTTCCGTCAGGCTCTTCCCGTAGGTATCTTCGACGTGCTGTTCACCGCCGTTTTCGCCTACGGCGTCGTCTTTTACACTCAGATGCTGTCAGAAGCCCCCTCTGCGGAAAACTACATTCTTATGATAATCACCACCGCCATAGCGGTATACGTTTTCCTTGCTCACTTTTACATTTATCTTGAGATAGTCAGCCTGACCCTGCCCATCGGCAAGATAGTAAAAAACGCTCTCCTGCTGACGATAATGGGAATAAAGGTAAACATTATCAACTTTGCGGTATCTCTCCTTTTTTTAGCGGCGATAATCCTGTTTTTTCCCTATTCAACGCTGTTTCTGGCGTTTATCCCCTTCGGCTGGCTGATGTTTCTGTACGCCTTCAATTGCTACCCTGTGATACAGAAATACATCATAAACCCCTTCTACGAATCCCGAGGCGAGCGGAACCCCGAGCTTCCTGAGGAGGAAGAGAAGGAAGAGCGCATCTTCACCGACCGGGGCGGCTCCGAGCCTGAAATACGCCAAAAACGCCAAGCAAAAGGCTTCGGCAGAATAATAAAGTAACGAGGACGCTTTATCACTCTCCCTTCACCCGCCTCAAGATGAAAGGAACAATCACATGAAAGCTGATCTGCACTGCCACACCACTCTGTCCGACGGCTCTTTGGGCATTGAGGAGGTAATAGCGCAAGCCAAGCGCAACAGCATAGACTATCTTGCCATAACCGACCACGACTGTCTGTCCTCCGTATCGAGGGCAGTAGTTTTGGGTCAGCGCTACGGCATTGAGATAATCCCCGCTGTAGAGTTCTCCGCCTTTGACGGCAAGCGGGGCACCAAAGCCCACATTCTCTGCTACCTTCCCCAGAAGCCCGACCGCTTGGAGGGCTTATGTATGCGCAACAGCGAAATGCGCCGTCAGCGCGGCAAGAAGATGGCGATGAAGGTCCTTGAGCGCTACCCCATAACCCTTGAAAACATAGTAAAATACTCCTCGGGCAGCAAGGCTATCTACAAATGCCACATAATGCACGCCTTAATGGACTACGGCTACACCACCGAGCTTTACGGCGACGTATACAACGAGCTGTTCGACTCCAGATCAGGACTATGCGCCGACGAGGTCAGCAACGAGACAATGTCCAACCCCGAGGTACACTTCGTATTGGAGCTTATCCACTCCGCAGGCGGTCTTGCAGTAATGGCGCACCCACGGGTATTTGACAACTTCGAGCTTATCGAGGAGCTTGCCAAGGAGGAAAAGTTAGACGGCGTAGAGGTATGGCACCAGAGCCTGAAGCAGGGCGACGAGAAAACCCTCTTGGACCTCTGCAAAAAATACGACCTTATCGCCACCGGCGGCAGCGACTTCCACGGCTTCTACAATCACTACCCCATCTCCGTAGGCTACAACCTCACCCCGCAGGACTCTCTGGACAAAATTCTCTTACATAAGAAGGAATCTTAGAGTACATGGACATAAAAGAACAAGCGCTGAAAAAGCATTACGACTGGCATGGCAAGATAGAGGTCGTCTCCCGTGCCCCCATAAACACAAGGGAAGACCTGTCCCTTGCCTACACCCCCGGCGTAGCCGAGCCCTGCCTGCAAATACAAAAGGACCCCGACCTGTCCTACTCCCTGACCCGCCGCTCCAATTTAGTAGCCGTAATAACCGACGGCACCGCCGTCTTAGGCTTAGGGGACATCGGCGGACTTGCGGGAATGCCCGTAATGGAAGGGAAGTGCTGCCTTTTCAAGGAATTTGCGGGAGTAGACGCCTTCCCCCTCTGCATAAAAAGCAAGGACGCCGATGAAATAGTCCGCACGATAGAGCTTATCAGCGACAGCTTCGGCGGCATAAACCTTGAAGACATAGCAGCCCCCCGCTGCTTCGAGATAGAGCAAAAGCTGAAGGAGCGCCTGAACATCCCCGTTTTCCACGACGACCAGCACGGCACGGCGGTAGTGGTAGGCGCAGCCCTGATAAACGCCGCCAAATGCGCAGGAAAGAAATTATCGGATTTAACGGTAGTGATAAACGGCGCAGGCGCAGCCGGCATAGCAATAGGCACATTTTTGCTGGAACTCGGCATAGGCGACCTAATAATGGTAGACCTTTGCGGCATAATAAACAAGGACGGGTCATACGAAAACCCTGCTCACGCCGCAATAGCCCAAAAATCCAACAAAACCGTAAGAAAGGGAACCCTCGCCGACGCCGCCAAAGGTGCGGACGTACTCATAGGCGTATCCAAGCCCGACCTTTTCACTGAAGAAATGATACGTTCAATGGCTGACAAGCCCATAGTCTTTGCCATGGCGAACCCCGTCCCCGAGATAATGCCCGACAAGGCCAAGTCCGCAGGCGCCTTTATCGTAGGCACCGGCAGAAGCGACTTCCCCAACCAGATAAACAACGTCCTTGTTTTCCCAGGCATTTTCAAAGGCGCATTATCGGTAAGGTCAAGGGAAATAACCGAGAGCATGAAGCGGGCAGCCTCCTACGCAATAGCGGCGGTGATACCCGACAGTGAAATAACCCCCGAAAACATAATCGCAAGCCCCCTGAACAAAGCGGTGGCAGACAGCGTAGCCAAAGCCGTAGCAAAGGCTTGGCTTGACGAAAATAAATAACATGAAAGGAAGAACAGCACCATGACGATCGAATTTACCCCACAGGGAGTATGCTCCCGCCAGATGATAATCGAGGTAGAGGACGGCGTAGTCGTCGACATGAAAGTAATAGGCGGCTGCAACGGCAACCTGCAGGGCATAAGCAGCCTTGTAAAGGGCATGAAGGTAGACGAGGTGATAAAGCGTCTGGAAGGCTTACAATGCGGCGGTAAAGGCACCTCCTGTCCCGACCAGCTTGCGCAGGCGCTGAAGCAGGCACAATAACATTTTGAAGCGGCAATTAGCATTAGCCGCTTCAAGTTTCGTATGAAAGGAACATAATTAAATGAAGATAATGGCGGTGGATTACGGCGACAGCCACACGGGACTTGCCTGCTGCGACAGAACGGAGACCCTTGCTTCACCCTTGGGCGTAATACACGAAAAAAACTTTCAGATATGCGTGGAAAAGGTAGCCGCAGCCTCCGTTGAATACGAGGTGGGCATGATAGTGGTAGGCAATCCCCTGAACATGAACGGCAGCGCAGGCCCCCGCAGCGAGCTGTGCAAACAGTTCGCCGACCTGCTGCAAAACTACGTTGAAGTACCCGTGGTGATGTGGGACGAGCGCTCCACCACCGTGACCGCCCACCAGATGATGAACGACGTGAACAAAAGAGGAAAAAAGCGCAAAGCCGTGATAGACGCCGTAGCAGCGGCAGTGATATTAGAAAACTACATGGCGTGGCGTGCAAATCACCAAGACGAAAAACCCGAGGAGGCAAAATGAAGTATTTCAGAAAGTTAGAAGGAGACAAGGTCTACCTTTCTCCCATGAGTATTGAGGACGCAGAAACCTATTGCCGCTGGCTCAACGACCCTCTTGTAGCGGGCAACATCGCCGCCGCAGCCAAAGCGTATTCGCTGTCAGCCGAGCGTGAATACATAGAAAAAATCCAAAAAGAAAACGCCCATATCTATGCAATAGTGCTTAAAGAAACCGACGCCATCATAGGCAACATAGGCATAGAGGATATAGACAACACCTCACGAACTGCGACCTTGGGTCTTTTCATCGGTGATGAGGAAAGCCGGGGAAAGGGCTATGGCAGTGAGGCTCTCCGCCTTGCCTGCCGCTACGCCTTTGACCGCCTGAATATGCACTCCCTCCACCTTTGGGTATTCTCCTTCAACGAAAGAGCCATGAATATGTACAAAAAGGTAGGCTTCAAGGAGGCAGGCAGAATGCGTGAAAGCTACTACCTTGACGGCAAATACCACGACAGCGTTTTAATGGATATTTTGAGAGATGAACTAAAGTAATTTGTCCTTTTTTGCCAAGCCTGTTCTAATTTTGTCATCGGTACATACCATAAAATGAGGTGATTTTTATGATATGCCGCTTTGACGACCTGCGC
>JAFLUH010000055.1:2703-13498 GCA_022508895.1 Oscillospiraceae bacterium | reverse complement strand
TTTAATCTAATTTCCTCTCAAAGTCAGTTCCTCACCGACTGTTTTTACAGGTACCTCACCAGCTCATCCCGCACGTTATCCATATGGCTGTCGGAGATACCGAAATCCATCTCCTTATAGCTCCATGCTGCCCTTGAGATACCGTACTTTTCAAACACGCTGTTTATGCACTTATACCACTTCACGGTATCCTCAGCCCTTGCAATGTCTATGACCCCGTACTCGCCGCAGTAGAGCTCGGCGCCCACGCTCTTTGCCCTGTCCAGCGCTCCCGCAAACACTTTCTCAAACATCTCGGGCGTTATATCCAGATCCTCGAAGCCGTACCGTGCGTTCTGATCTATCTCCCGTGTCCAGTGTGCGCCCTGATGGGTAAATTCAAGGGGAGCGTAGCAATGGAAATTATAGACCACCTTGTCGTCGTAAGGCTCTGCAAGGTCCTTCACCGCCTCGGGGCTGTTATTCCAGTAGCTTCCTACCAGTATCAGCGTATCCGGCGCATACTTGCGTATTCTTCTTATGCACTCCTGGGATATTCTGTTCCAGTCGTCGATGAACCTCTGCTCCGTGACCTCGTTCAGCAGCTCGAAGGCGACCATATCCGACCATCTTCCGAACCTTTTTGCCAGCTCCTCCCAAAGACGGTAAAATCTCTCCTGCAGCGCCTCATTCTCGAAAAAGCCGCTTTCCTGCTCGCCGAAATCGAAGGAAAAGCCCGCAGTTTTGTGCAGATCTACAACCACATTCAGCCCATACTTTTTCGCCAGCCGTATCGCCTTTTCTATCCGTCCGAAGCCTTCCTCGTTATAGCTGCCGTCCTCGTTCTCCAGAACGTTGTAGTCGATGGGTATCCGCACATGGTCCAGCTTCCAGCCCGCTATTTTTTCAAAATCGGCCTCGGTGACAAACCCGTCCAGCCTTTCACGGCTGTAATCGCACTGGGAAAGCCAGCCGCCCAGATTTACGCCTCTGTAAAAGCCCCTGTTCTTCAGCATAGTCCTACCGCCTTTCTTGTGTCATGGAAGAAGTATAGCACTGTTCGCCCCGTGATTATATCAAATTATTATCTTTTTTATCATTATTCAGCAATCACTTACAGCCGTTTTTTGATATAAATAGTAATATTTTAATATAATTTCATTTCACACGTTGTTATAATAACACCAAGTAAATATGAGAGGTTTTATTATGAAACAGACAAAAGCGATTTTGCTTGCACTGCCGCTTCTGCTGCTGACAGCCTGCGGCTCGGACAACGCTCCCGACGGCGGGTTTTATGCGGAGCTTTCAGGCGGAATGCCCGACGGCTTTGAAGCGTCTGACGGCTGGACCAACGGCAGTATGTTCAACGTGACATGGCGGGCAGCCAACGTCACCTTTGAAAACGGCAATATGCAGCTTATAATAGACGCCGACGAAACGCCCGAAAACGATATCCCCTACTCCGGCGGCGAGTTCCGCAGCACCGGCTTCTACGGCTATGGACGCTACGAGGTCAGCATGAAGGCGATAAAGAACGACGGCGTAGTCTCCTCCTTCTTCACCTACACCGGTCCCTCCGACGACAACCCATGGGACGAGATAGACGTGGAGATACTGGGCAAGGACACCACCAAGGTACAGTTCAACTACTTCACCAACGGCGCAGGCAATCACGAATATATGCACGACCTCGGCTTTGACGCCTCCGAGGACTTCCACACCTACGCCTTTGAATGGCACAGTGACAAGATCGTCTGGCTGGTGGACGGCGAGGAGGTACACACCGCCGTCTCGAATATCCCCGTCACCGAAAGCAAGATAATGATGAACGCATGGTGCGGCACGGGAGTGGACGGCTGGCTGAAGGCGTTCAACGACGGCAGTCTGCCTCTGAAAGCGGAATATCAGTGGGTACGGTTTACCCCTTTTGAATAATATTTTGGGAGGAACACAAATGAAAGCAACAAAAATCACCGCTTTGCTTTTATCTCTTGCAATACTTGTGAGCGGCTGTGCAAGCAGCGACGGTGAGAGCGAAAGCTCCGGCTCCGGCTCAGCCTCGGAAACAAGCTCCACCCCTGCCGAAAGCACTCCGCCCGTCTCCTACGCCGGAGAAATGCGCGGCTTATCGGTGAAGGAGCTTGTAGCCGACATGAAGACCGGCTGGAATTTGGGCAACACCTTTGACGCAAACGAGGGAGAAACGTCATGGGGCAACCCCCTGACCACCCACGAGATGATAGACGCAGTGGCGCAGGCGGGCTTCGACCTTATAAGGATACCCGTAACATGGGAGCAGCACTTCGACAACGAGACCGACTACACCATAAACGCCGAGTGGATGGCTCGCGTCACCGAGGTAGTGAACTACGCCGTGGACAACGATATGTACGTCATCATCAACTGCCACCACGAGACCGATTGGATAAAGCCCACCATGGACGAGGTGGACAGCGTACTGCCCAAATTCACCGCAATGTGGAAGCAGATAGCGGAGAACTTCAAAGAGTACGGCGACAAGCTGCTGTTTGAGGGTCTCAACGAGCCCCGTATAGTAGGCGGCTCCAACGAGTGGAACGGCGGCACCGCAGACAACAGACAGGCGCTGAACGTGCTCAACAAGGCGTTTGTGGACACGGTAAGGGCAACCGGCGGCAACAACTCCACCCGTGCGCTGCTGATAACCACCGTAGCGGCGGCTGTGGCGGAATCCGCCATGAAGGAGCTGGAGATACCCGACGACCCCAACATAATCATATCCCTCCACGCCTACACTCCCTACGACTTCACCTACGAAGACGGCAAGGACCTGTTCTACTACGACGATTCCGTAGGCAGCTCCATCGACTGGGTATTCAACCTGATAGACACCTTCTTCACCTCGAAGGACATACCCGTCATCATCACCGAATACGGCTCCGTCAACAAGATAATCGACTTTTCCGTAGTGCCCAACCCCAGATACGAGGAGAACGTCAAGTGGGTGACCCGCTATCTTGAACGTGCTAAGCAGTCCGGCATTCCCTGCGTATGGTGGGACAACGGCTATCATTTCAGCGGAAACGAGCTGTTCGGCATATTTGACCGTAATGATTGCACATGGTTCGCCCCTGATCTGGTAGAGGCGATAATGAATGTATACAAATAAAGATACAGCAAAAAAATGACACAAAAAATAAAATTTTGATATAGAATAAGATCATAATGATATAAAATAGGTTTAACAAGCAGTTACAAATAATATAAAGGAGGAAACAAAATTGAACAGAAAGCGAATACTTTCCGCATCTGCAGCGGCGCTGATGCTGCTTGGAATGCTGTCTGCCTGCTCAACTGAAACCGGCGGCACCGGCGGTGAAGGCGGCGGAGGCGGCGGTACTCAGGGTACGACCACCACCACCTCAGGCGTCCCTTCGACCATGGCTCCGGAACAGCAGGAGCAGACCGAAGAGATCAAGACCAAGGACTTTGAACTGGAAAACAAATCCATCACCTTCCTTGCGTCGTGGCCAAGAAACCCTGCCAACGGCAAGAACAAGGACGTGGCGCTGGAGCTGTTCCAGACCAGATACGGCGGCGAGATAATTGACCATACGGTTGCTGACGATATGAGATTTGACGAGCTTGCAAAGCTGGTGTCCACCGGTCAGTCTCCCGACTTCTTCTCCGTAGGCGACATGGACTCATTCCCCAAATGTGTCTTCAACAAGACCTTTATGCCTCTTGACGACTACATCGACTTCAACGATGAATGGTGGAGCAGCAAGAAGGCGATGACCGACCAGTTCATTTTCGGCGATAAGCACTATGTTGGAGCGGTAGGCGCAGAGATAGAAGTTCTGCTGATCTACAACAAGGCAGTAGTTGGGGCAAACGGACTTCCCGACCCCGCCGATCTCCTGAAAAAGGGCGAATGGAACTGGAACACCTGCTTGGAGATGATGCGCACCTTCTGCGACAAGGGTGACGAAAACTATGCTACTGACGGTTGGTGGGTAGCCAGCGGCTTCTCCGGCACCACCGGCGTTCCCTACATCGGAATGAAGGACGGCAAGGTAGTAAACAACCTGAGAGACTCTCTCCTGGAAGCTGCTCAGGATCTGCTTTACACCATTCGCAAAGAGGAAATGGCATATCCCGTATGGGACTACGGCTGGACCTCTAACCCCGGCAACGTAGGTCTTGGCAAAACACTGTTCTATCCCTGCGGTATGTGGGCGCTGACCGAGGTCGGTGCGGAATACAGCCTGGACAAATACGGCGATGTAAAGGACGTTGGCTTCGTGCCCATGCCCAAATGCCCATACGTTGACGATTACTACATTCCCGCAAGAGTTACCGGCTATGCGCTGGTATCCGGCGCACCCAACCCCGAGGGCGTTGCCTGCTATCTGTACTGTGAAGCGGCAGCCGTCGGCAACGAGAAGAGCGAGCAGATAACTCACGACCAGTATATCAACGAATACGGCTGGACGGAAGATATGTGGGAGATGAGAGTCACTATCTACGACATGGTGGAGGAACATCCCTGCTTCGACTTCTACAAGGGCATAACCGCAAGACTGTTCGATTCTCTTGACAATCCTGTCAAGGACGCTTACCACAACGCCGCTTCCTGGACGACTACCAGAGAAAATATATACGACAGAGTTCAGTACGAAGTGGACGAGGCAAACAAAAATATCGTCTGATAAGCAAAAAATATTTAAAAATCTGAAAGGAAAAATTATCATGAAAAAGACAAGAATTTTTGCAGCACTTGCAGCTACCGCAGTAGCAGCAACTGCACTGACCGCAGCAGTTTCCGCTTACAACTTCAACGATTTTGATTTAGGTATAAGCTGGAGCAACAATGCTATTATTCCCGCTGAAGAGTTTGCAAGTCTCACCGCAGATTCCACTATCACCTTCACCTTTGAGACAGACTCTTTCGAGAAGGAGTACTGGTGCTTTAAGCCCACGGTAGCCTTACCCGAAGAGCAGGGCGGCTGGACATGGATTTTGGAATATGCCGAAGCAAGCGACGGCGATTACAGTGCTTTGATCAATGGTGGCGGTGACGCCTTTGAAGCTGCAGAAAAGACCTCCGTTTCCTTCAAGGTTCCTGCCGGCGCAGTTGATCCCCTGAAGGAATATGGAATGGCTGTTCTGGGTCACAGCGTTATACTCAAGGAAATGACCATCTCCGCCGGCACTCCTGCAGGCGGCAGCGCCGGGGGCGACAAGGGTTCTCCCGAGACCGGCGTTGAAGGCGTAGCAGTTGTAGCAGGAGTTGCTCTCCTCGCTTCCGCTGCGGTTGTTATCAGCAGAAAGAGAAAGTAATCATCTTCAGTTTCCCTCCTATAAAATTTCCCTCACTGCAATGCAGTGAGGGAAATTTTTATTTTGAGAAAAGCCGCAAACGACCGCGAACGCTTTGCATTCTTCACTTTTCGCTTCGCACTGATTTTTCCCGAGCTCTGAAGAATTTACTGCGGTATTCCTTAGGAGTCATCTTGGTATAGGACTTGAACACCTGAATAAAGTAGCTTTCCGAGTTAAAGCACAGATAATTTGATATTTCGACGCAGGAGTGGTCGGAATATTTCAGCAGATTTTCCGCCGCCTCGACCCGTTTCTGGGAAATGTACTGGGAAACGGTGGTCCCCATCTCCTTGCGGAACAGCTTGGACAGGTAGGACTGGCTGAGTCCTGCCGCCTCAGCCAGCTCCTTCAGCGTAATTTTGCAGTGCAGGTGGTTGTAGATATAATCTATGCATATAACCACCGGCTTGGAAAAGAGCTTATTTTTGATGATTATATGCATTCTGTTGGCGTAATCCTCGACGGCGGAGCGGTGGATAAGACTGATATCCTCAGGGCTTTTGCACTTGTCTGCCTGCTGTATATAAATATCGCTGAGATTATAAGCCTCCTCCATCTCCATGCCGCCCTCTATGCAGTAGCGTGTCATAAAGGCGATGGTGATGACGAGGTGGTATTTAAGGTTGCGCAGCGGGTCCTCGCTGAGCTTGCCCAGACCCTCTGCGTCCAGCGGCTTGAACAGCCGCCTCATCTCGTCGATATTTCCCATTTTTATGCTTTGATAAAAAGCCATCTCACGCTCGTATGGAAGGTGAGACAGCATATATTCACGGTTATTGAAAGCGGTTTTTGCAAGAGCCTGTTCTATATCCATAAACGCCGAACCCCTTATAGTTGTTAGTTGATGATTTGATTAAGATTATACAGCGTTTATGAACGAATGTCAATTACTGTCTTTTCATCTGCCCCAAAAACGCAAATACGGCGCCTGCGGTGATAACGGCGGCATACCCCAGCACCCACCATATATGCGGGAAAATATCCGCATAATTCCCGCTCAGCACAGCCCTTTCCATCTCCACAGCATGAACGAATGGCAGAGCATAAGCAATATCCTTGAACACGCCTCCCACAAGCTCCAGATCGAACCATGTCCCCGACAGCCAGGCGGAGAGGTTGGTAAGCAAAGCCCCGCAGATACCTCCCACCTGCTTATCCGTAAGAACGCTTCCGCAAAGCAGCCCGATGGAGATATAAAGCAGAGCGACAGGAATCACCGAAACGGCGGACAGCAAAATATTGACCGTGATCTCCAGCCCCAAAATGACCGCAGCTATGTAGCAGATGATCGTCTGCGCAATACAGATAGGAAGTATCGGAAGAATATACCCTAAAATAAAATCCTTCGGTGAAAGGGGAGTGGTATACAGCCTTTGCAGCAGGGAACTGCCCCTGTCCTTTGCCACAAGCGTTGCGGAAAACAGCGTCATGAACGAGAGTCCGAACACCACCACTCCCGGCGCCAGCCGTGAAATTTCAAACAGCTCCACAGGCACGTTTGCCTGAATAGCCGTAAGCAGCAGTATCAATACGATAGGAAATCCCAGACCGAAAAGCAGATTGAGCGGGTCCCGCAGTATCTCCTTAGCGTTCCGAGCGGAGAATGTCAGCATCTTCATTTCCTGTCCTCCTTTACGATACGGACAAAAGCCTCGTCGAACTTATCCGTCCCTGCTTTTTCCTTTATCTCCTCCACCGTGCCCACCAGCATCAGCTTACCGCTTTTCATAATGGCAACACGGTCGGAAAGCGCCTCAGCCTCCTCCATGTAATGGGTGGTGAGTATAACGGTTATCCTGCCCTTCAGCTCCCGCACGATATCCCAAAGCTCGCTTCTTGCCAGCACGTCCAGCCCCAGCGTCGGCTCGTCCAGAAACAGTATTTCAGGCTCGGAGATAAGCGCCATTGCGATACTGAGCCTTCTCTGCCAGCCCCCCGACAGCTTGCCTGCCTTTTTGCCCGCTATCTCACCCAGCCCGAACTGCTCCGTCAACGCTGCAACTCTTTCCTTTGCCTTATCCTTCGGGAACCCATGCACTCCCGCCATCAGCTCCAGATTTTCCTTCACCGTCAGATTAGGCGCAACCGCCGTTTCCTGCGGCGAGACTGCGATTATCTCCTTGACCGCTCTGCTCTCCTTTACAATGCTTTTCCCGCCTAAAAAAGCGTCTCCGCTTGTAGGAGCAGTAAGGCATGACAGCATTTTGATAGTGGTGGTTTTTCCCGCCCCGTTCACTCCCAGCAGAGAAAACAGCTCTCCCTTCTCAACGGTGAGATTTAACCCATCGACGGCAGTCACGTCCTTATATTTTTTTGTGATTTCCACCGTTTTGATCGCTTCCATAATTTCCCGTCCTTTCTTCGTAACGTTTTTTCAGTCCCATAAACCCGTCCGTGAGCATCTGACTTACGGTATCCCATTGCCATTCGAGGTAAGAGGTAGCTATCATGGTGGCGATACCGTGAACGTACACCCACATTTCAAGGTGAAACAGATAAGCAAGCTGCTCGGACAGCCCCGTGCTTTTGGTGACGGCGTCGATGATAGGCTTCAGCTCCTTCGGATTATCGTCTATCTCCTCAGCGGAGCGATCTCTCATAAAAAGCAGCCTGAACAATTCCCGCTCCTCCCTTGCAAAGCGTATATACGCAATACCGCTTGCCTTGTAGGCGGGGTATTCTCCTGCGGACATCTCCCGCCTCAGATATTCCTGATACAGCTCATCGGCTGCCTGAATGACCTCTCCCTGCACCTCCTGCATATTACGGAACAGGCTGAAGATAGGTCTTGAGGAGGAACCCAGCTTCTCCCCCAGCCTTCTGGCGGTAACGGACCCTATCCCGCTTTCTCTTGTCATATCCAAAGCGGCACGCACGACCTCGTCCCTTGTAAATTTACATTTCGGCGGCATATCCGTCCTCCCCTCGAAACTAAAACATACGTTACGCAACTTATGTTTTAATTATAAGCGAAGATATTCCTTTTGTCAAGCTATATCCAACTTTCCCTTGACAAACGTCCCGCTGATATAGTATTATAAATAGAGTGCATTTTCGTATATATCAGGAGGAGCGCCTTTTATGAGCAAAAAAGAAGCTTCAAAGCCTTCAAAAAAGTGGTTGTTCCGGTTAGTTCCCATTGCCGCCGTAATTGCGGCTGCAGTGACAGTATTTATCCTTTTCCTCGGCGGAGCCGACAAAGAGACGGGTATCAGGCTGTACCGGGAAAAAATATCCCTGCTGAAAACCGAAGCGCTGACGGAGGAGACCTATTCGGCGCTGAACGGCAGTCCTGCCGGCGCACAGGCTGGACAGGCAGTATTCATCTCTATATGCAATAAGGAGCAAAGAGCCTCCGTATTCACAGGAGTAGGCTCCGATCTGGACAGCGCATGGGAAAACGCCGACGCAAAGGTGCTGGAATATCTGAAAAGCAACGCATACGACCCTCAGTGGGTAAAGGTAGATGCTGTCTGCACCTCCGAAACCATACCTGCGGGCGAGCTTGGCGGCAGAGTTACCGCTTCCTACAACGAGTTTTTCCGATACGGCATAGCTTTTGACCCCATGTACGAAACAGCGTTTCTGGAGGCTGAATTAAACGGCTGCAAGATCTATGATTACGAAGATGACGGAACGGGTATAGACCTT
Organism: Oscillospiraceae bacterium; assembly: GCA_022508895.1. Classification (GTDB taxonomy): domain Bacteria; phylum Bacillota; class Clostridia; order Oscillospirales; family Ruminococcaceae; genus Ruminiclostridium_E. The sequence continues at coordinate 4,501 of JAFLUH010000055.1, read as the reverse complement.
GAATATCTGAATAAATACCTGAAAAAAACAGGACGGGCGAAGCTGGAGCTCCTGCCCGACGAATACACGCTGTTTCAGTGCTATGGCTGGTTCTGCGACGATGAAGATAAGGTATATCCCCTGTTTCACGACGGCTTGGAATACGGCCGCAGGGACATTGAGCTTATCGACGCCGACTATGCGGAGCAGCTTATGGTGAATGCGGGATATTTTCTGGCCGATCAGGTAAATCCCGACGGCTCCTTCATATACGGCATATACCCACGCTTTGACAACGAGATAAACAATTACAATGTCATGCGTCACGCAGGCACTCTCTGGTCAATGGTCTGTCTCTACCGTATTACGGGAGACGACAGCATCGTTGACGAGATAGACCGCACCATAGAGCATCTGCTGGACAAATATGTGATCTATCGTGACGAAAACACCGCATACCTCTACGAGGAAAAGAGCGACGAGTTCAAGCTGGGCGGAAACGGCGTAACGATAATCGCTCTGAGCGAATACATGGACGTTTTCCAAAACACCAAATACATTGATGTCTGCCGCTGCCTTGGCAACGGTATCCTCACCCTGATGGACGGTGAAACGGGAGAGTATTATCATATCCTCAACGGCGATTTCTCGCCCAAGGAGGAATACCGCACGGTATACTATGACGGCGAGGCGACCTTTGCCCTGTGCAGGCTGTACGGTCTGACGGGAGAGGAGGTATGGCTTGACGCAGCGAAAACTGCGGTGGATCACTTTATCGCCGCTGATTACACCCAGTACAAGGACCACTGGGTAGCCTACGCCATGAACGAGATCACCAGACACGTTGACGACCCTGAGTACTACACCTTTGCGCTGCGGAATGCGCAGGAGAACCTGAAGACCATCTACAATCGCAAGACCACCTATCACACCTATCTGGAGCTTCTTATGTCCTCCTTCGAGCTGTACGACCGCATGGTCACCAACGGTATAGAATCGGAGTATCTGGACACCACATTCTCCATAGAGGAGCTGCTGAAAACGATATACGCAAGAGCTGACCGAATGCTGGACGGCTATTTCTACCCCGAGTACGCCATGTACATGGAAAATCCTCAAAGGATACTGAACACCTTTATGGTACGTCACGACGGCTACCGTATAAGAATAGACGACGTACAGCACAATATCGGCGCATTTTACAAATACTACCAGAACTACGACAAAATGGTCTCATACGGTCTGCTGGAGTACAGAGACCGATAAAATAAGCTTTGGACAGATCGACCTTCGGGAGGAACAAAAATTATGGCACGTTATGTAAATGTATTTCAGCTGCAAAGCCCGTCGGACGCGCTCTTCAACAGTATTCACTCATATCTGATGACCGAGGGCTACGAGTACACCCAGTACAAGGGTGAAACCGTATTCAAAAAGGGAATGGGCTTTTTAACAGGCCCCACGTTTGTCAAGGTGACCTTCACCCCCGTCTCGGTCTGTCTGGAGGCGTGGATGAAATTTGCGCTGCTTCCGGGCGTATATGTCAGTGAAATGGATCTGGAGGGCATAGTGGGAATAGCGGTAAAAGCCCCCTTAAAAGCCCGTGTTGCACTGATAGAATCCATGATAATGCAGTATGGCGGTATCCCCACAGCCCCCACCTATTACGTTCCGCAATACGCTCCCCGGCAGCCTGTCCCTCCGCAATACGCTCCTCAGCAGCCCGCTCCACAACAATACACCCCCCGGCAGCCCGCCCCTCCGCAATACGCCCCCCAACAGCCCGCTCACCAACAATACCCACCCCAACAGCCCACAC
>JAFLUH010000055.1:0-2603 GCA_022508895.1 Oscillospiraceae bacterium | reverse complement strand
CAATACGCCCCCCAACAGCCCGCTCACCAACAATACCCACCCCAACAGCCCACACCCCAACAATATCCCAACCAACGCCCCCCTTTTGACCAATAACCAAAAACGCTCCTGCAAGCCTTCTGCTTGCAGGAGCTTTTTCGTATATCAAAGCCGCAGCGCAAAACCTGCGCTCCCACTTTATCGGGAGCATATAAAAGTCGCTGTGCGACCTGTATAACCGCTAAAAATGATTTTTCTTTCTCATGCTTTTGTAAAAAATGCAAACGCCCCTTGACAAAACTGTTATTTCTGTATATACTGTTAATATACAGAAAGGAGGACTCAGATGGATCTTCTGATAGACAACAAAAGCGGCTTGCCTATCTACGACCAGATCTATTCACAGATCAAGGCGCAGATAATCAGCGGAGATTTGCAGCAGGACGAGCCGCTCCCCTCGATACGCGGACTCGCCAAAGACCTGCGGATAAGCGTCATCACTACAAAGCGCGCATACGACGAGCTGGAAAGGGAAGGCTTTATTTATACGGTGGCGGGAAAGGGCTGCTTTGTAGCGCCAAAAAACGTGGAGCTTCTGCGTGAAGAAAATCTTAAAATGATAGAGAGCTATATTGAAAAGATCGCACAGCTTGCAGCGTCATGCAATTTAAGCCGTGATGATATCACGGAAATGATAGGACTGATATGGGAGGAAAAGCCATGAACGCACTTGAAATAAAGAATTTATCCAAGAGCTACGCCGATTTTCGCTTGGAGCCTTTGTCCCTTACCCTGCCCGGTGGCTGCATAATGGGGCTTATCGGTGAGAACGGCGCAGGAAAAAGCACCACTATTCGTCTGATACTTGACCTTATCTCCCGTGACGGCGGCAGCGTTGAGATTTTCGGAAAGGACAACAGGAAAGATACAGAGCTGATGAAGGAGGATATCGGCGTAGTCCTTGACGAGGCGGGTATTTCTCAGTGCCTTACTCCGAAAAATGTGGGAGCGGTTATGAAGCGTACTTTCAAAAACTGGGACAAAGACGCTTTTGAGCAATATATTCAAAAATTTTCCCTCCCGCAGAACAAGAAATTCAAGGACTTCTCCCGTGGTATGAAGATGAAGCTGGGCATTGCCGTTGCGCTGTCCCACCGTGCAAAGCTGCTTATTCTGGACGAAGCCACAAGCGGTCTTGACCCCATCGCCCGTGATGAGATAACCGACCTGCTGAACGACTTTACAAGGGACGAATCGCACTCTGTGCTCATATCCTCCCATATCCTCAGCGACCTTGAAAAAATCTGTGATTATGTAGCCTTTCTCCACAAGGGGAGACTGCTGCTGTGTGACGAAAAGGATCGCCTGAAGGAAACATACAGCGTTGTCCGACTTCCTGCCGCGGAGTTTCAGAGGATACCCCGATCTGCAGTTGTGGGCAAGCGTGAGACGGCATACGGAACAGAGGCTGTAGTCAGAAAAAGCGATCTTCCTCACAGCATACAAAGCGGAATTGTTGATCTTGAGCAGTTATTTCTCTTTATGACAAAGGAGGCGGTGTAAAATGAACGGATTGCTTATAAAGGATTTTTATATGCTTATGAAATACTGTAGAATATATCTTTTTATTACAGTCGTTTTTATCGGGATTTCACTTGTTAATGAAAACAATACTTTTTTCATGTATTATCCCTGCCTGTTGGCGTCAATACTGCCGGTATCGCTCTACGCATTTGACGAAAAAGAAAAGTGGTGCAATTACTGCGGCACGCTTCCCGTTTCAAAATCGCAGTACGTTTTTGCGAAGTACATTTTTGGTCTGATTATCGTTGTCATTGCCGCATTATTGGTGACTGTCGCCCAAGCATTAAAGATGGAGCCGATCAGGTTCAATGACTGTATTTCCATTGCAGCGGAGCTGCTGCTTGTCGGGCTGCTCCCTCCCTCCGTAATTCTTCCTTTTATTTTCATATTTGGCGCAGAAAAGGGCAGGATAGCGTATTTTGTCGCAATAGCTCTTGTGGTTGCAGCAACGATGGGAACGGAACAGATATCTCTGCCTGAAGGAGGCATATTCAGCCTGCCTTTCGCCCTGCTGCTTGCATTTGTGCTATACCTGTTCTCAGGACTTCTGTCAAGCTTTTTCTATCAGAAAAGGGAAGTCTGACAGAGGACTTTTTTGCAAGGAGGATACATTTCCATGAAAAATACGAAACGCTGCCCTAAATGCGGCTCTGAAAATATTGCCTGTGTTCCCGACAATGCGCACCGTTATCTGGCAAACGGCATTGCCATTACTGACATTGCATGGGTAAGAAGGATACCGGTTGCCCGCTATGTCTGCTGCGATTGCGGCTATGTGGAAAATTGGGTGGAAACGCAAAGACAGCGTGACGAGCTCAGACGAGCTTTTGGATAAAGGATTTATTGTGGAATGGGAGCATTTTGCATAAACCAAATTGTAAGTTAAAGAAAAATGACAAGTTTCTTTTTGCCGAAACTTGTCTTTTTTGTTTGTTGATAAGATCAAAACGATTATTAAGCTGCAGATAATAAAAATACGCTCCCACTTGATTGGGAGCGTATCAGGAGTCGCCTTGCGACTGTGTTATTGTGACGAAAAA
>JAFLUH010000054.1 GCA_022508895.1 Oscillospiraceae bacterium | reverse complement strand
AGCTTGCCGTTGTAGTTGTAGCCCATGGAGAAGCCGTGGGCGCCGGTGTCGTGGATTATTATGTAGTCGCCCATGTCTATTTTGGGCAGCTCCCTGTCTATTGCGAATTTGTCGTTGTTTTCGCATAGACCGCCTGTTATGTCGTATTTGTGGTCGCAGGGGGCATTCTCCTTGCCTGCTACCGTGATGTGGTGGTAGGAGCCGTACATTGCGGGGCGCATCAGGTTGGCTGCGCAGGCGTCTAAGCCGATGTACTCCTTGTAGATGTGCTTTTCACGGATCGCGGTTGCCACGAGATGACCGAAGGGGGCTAACATGAACCTGCCAAGCTCGGTGTAGATCGCCACGTCTCCCAAGCCTGCGGGGACTAATACCCTGTTGTACACCTCCTGCACCTTTTGTCCGATGACCGTGATGTCGTTGGCGGTCTGGTCGGGCTTGTAGGCTATGCCAACGCCGCCTGAGAGGTTTATAAAGCTGAGGGAAACGCCTGCTTTTTCCTTTATCTCCACCGCCGTTTTGAACATTATCTCGGCAAGCACGGGGTAGTAATCGTTGGTAAGGGTGTTGCTGGCAAGAAAAGCGTGCATTCCGAAGCGCTTTGCGCCTTTTTCCTTTAAGAGCCTGTAGCCCTCGATAAGCTGGTCATGGGTGAAGCCGTATTTTGCGTCACGGGGAGTGTCCATTACGTTGCCCGTTTCGCTGGTCTTGAACTCGCCGCCGGGGTTGTAGCGGCAGCTTATGGTCTCGGGAATGCCGCAAAGCTTGTCAAGTATTTCGATGTGGGTGAAATCGTCAAGGTTTATCTGGGCGTCCAGCTTCCTTGCAAGAAGAAAATCATCGTCGGGGGTGGCGTTGGAGCTGAACATTATGTCGCTGCCCTTCGCCCCTACCCTGTCGGACAGCATAAGCTCGGTGTAGGAGGAGCAGTCGAAGCCGCAGCCCTCCTGCTGCAATATCTCCATGATAAAGGGGTTGGGGGTGGCTTTTACGGCAAAGTATTCACGGAAGCCCCTGTTCCATGAGAAAGCCTGCTTCAGCCTGCGGGCGTTCTCTCTTATTCCCTGCTCGTCATAGACGTGGAAGGGGGTGGGGATAGTTCCGGTTATTTCCTCTATTTTCTCTTTGGTGATGAATGGGGTCTTCATAGCTGTTCCTTTCAAAAAATGTAGGTCGATATGCCTATAAAGGCGATAATAAGTATGCAGACAATTTTCGCAATTATCGCAATACTGCGCAGGCGGCTCTCCTTTTTGTGCTGATATTCATAGGTGCCCTTGGTGTAGGCTTCGGTCCTTATGAGTGCGTTGTTGTGGGGGAGAAGGCTTATTGACGTCAAGCCCAAAAATGCGAATACGTCAAGGACAAAGCTTATCAGCAGGAGATTGCGCTTGAGTATCTCCTGCTCCTGATCGCAGAAGTAATTAAGCAGTATCAGCCCTGCCACGAACCATGCGATGTATAAGCCCACCGTCACCCACTCCATCACGAACTGCCAGCGCTTGTATCTTGTTCTTACTATCATATATTCATATACTTCTCAAGGAATTTTACGGACATCTGTATCCACTGCTTGCAGTTGTCATTGTAAAAATACTCGTTCCAGCCGGTGTTTTTGGAGCAGTCGGACAAGCCGTGAGGTCCCTCGTCGAACATGTGCAGCTCGCAGGGCACCTTGTTGGAGACGCAGGCTTTGGCGAAAACAAGGCTGTTGTGGGCGCTTACGCTGTCGTCGTTGGCGGTGCACCATACGAAGCAGGGAGGGGTCCTTGGAGTAACACGGTTTTCAAGGGACAGGCGGGAGACGTTGGAGGCGGGGGGATTTTCACCTAACAGCACATTGAAGCTGCCCTTGTGGGGGGAGGTTATGCCGCTGATGACGGGGTAGTTGAGTATGGCGGCGTTGGGGCGTATGTCCTGCGGCTGGCAGCCTATCGCCTCGCATACCGAGCTGTCGTTCCACATGGTGGCGAGGCAGCCTGCAAGGTGTCCGCCTGCGCTGGCGCCCCAGACGGCTATCTTGTCCTTGTCTATGTTGAATTCCTCGGCTCTGCTCCTTATCTTGTACATTGCGTAGGCGGCGTTGATGAAGGCGGCGGGGAATCTTCTGTTGCAGGTGTAGAAAAGCACGAAGGTGTTGTAGCCCTCTGCGGCATAGCGCATTGCGATAGGCTCCGCCTCACGGTTGGAGCAGAACTCGTAGCCGCCGCCGGGGAGTATCAGCATTGCGGGACGCTTTTTGCCGAATTCGATGGATTCTACCGTATCAAGAAGGTAGGTCTTTAAATATACGGTCTTTTCGTTGTTAAGGTAGAAGATTTTGTTTTTCATTTTTTACGCCTGCTCCTTTAGTTATTAGTTTAATAGTTATTAGTAGTTAGTTTAGCTTTTCGTTGGCTTTTGCTAAAAATTTTTCCTTTTTGATAATGAAGCGCTCGTGAGTGCCTTCGCCTATTATTCCCTTGCTGTCGGAGGCGGTCACCCTGAAGGTCAGCTTCCTGCCGTCGATTTCGGTAAGCTCGCTTTGGCAGGTGACGGTGCAGCCTATCGGTGTTGCGCTAAGGTGCTTTACGTTTATTTCGGTGCCTACCGTCGCCTCGTCCTCCGCTAAATAAGGGGCTGCGCTGTCCATTGCGGTGCGCTCCATCAGGGCTATCATGGCGGGAGTGGCAAATACGTCGAGAGTGCCGCTGCCGTAGGTCTTGGCGGTGTCCTTTTCGGTCACTGTAAGGGTGGTCGTGTTGGTTATGCCTGCCTGCATTGCCGTACCTCCGTTATTACTTTTTACTGTTTACTGTACACTGTTTACTGTAAGTATACCACAACTTTCCCTTTTATGCAACACCGAAAACCGCTTGTACAACCTGTACAAAAATCCCCAAAATTATTTGTCTAAAATACCGCCCTTGTGCAGAAAACATTTTGTTGCTATAATTACATTAACGGCATTAAATTTTGCGAAAGGAAAAGGTCAGAATATGAATTACGGTCATTTCGACGAAAAGAATCGGGAGTACGTCATCACACGTCCCGACACTCCCTCCGCATGGGCAAACTACTTAGGCTCCCCCGAGTACGGCGCCATCATCTCCAACAATGCGGGAGGCTACAGCTTCGTTAAGTCCGGAGCCAACGGACGTGTTATCCGCTACCGCTTCAACAGCGTGCCCAACGATCAGCCCGGCAGATACGTCTACATAAAGGACAATGAGGACGGGGACTTCTGGTCCGCTTCATGGGCGCCGGTGTGCAAGCCCCTCCCGGAGTACAAGAGCGAGTGCAGACACGGTACGGCTTATACCGTCATCACCTCCGAGTACAGGAGCATCAGGTCGGAAGTGACTTATTATGTGCCTAAGGACGCTACCTATGAGGTGTGGGCGGCTAAGGTCACCAACAATGACACCAAGCCCCGCAAGCTGTCGGTTACGGGATACTGCGAATTTGTGAACGACAACAACTACGAGCAGGATCAGGTGAATTTGCAGTACACTCTGTTCATCACCCGCACCTACTTCAAGGGCAATTTCATTCTGCAGAAGCAGAACGAGGTGTTCAGAAATCCCAATAACGAGAGATTTTTAGGCGTTGCAGGGGCGGAGGTGACCGCTTACTGCGGCGACAGGGACGCTTTTGTAGGCTCCTACAGAGGCTACAACGACCCCAAGGGCATTGCCGAGGGGCTGAAGGGCGACCTTAACTTCAACGGCAACTCCTGCGGCGCTTTGCAGAGCGATATCGTGCTGCAGCCGGGCGAGAGCAGGGAGCTGACCTATGTCATGGGGCAGAGACCTGAGAATATCGCAAAAGAGATAATCGCAAAGTACGAGAATAAGGACACCGTTGCCAATGAGCTGGCGGAGCTGAAGAAGTTCTGGCACAGCAAGCTGGACAATCTTCAGGTGCATACTCCCGACGAGAACTTCAACAACATGGTGAACGTGTGGAACGCCTACAACTGCTTCATCACCTTTATCTGGTCGAGAGCGGCTTCCTTCCAGTACTGCGGACTGAGAAACGGCTTCGGCTACAGAGATACCGTGCAGGATATTCAGGGCATAATCCACCTTGCGCCTGAGATGGCTTATGAGCAGATAAAGTTCATGCTGTCGGCGCAGGTGACCAACGGCGCAGGTCTGCCGCTTGTCAAGTACACCCATAAGGCAGGGCAGGAGAACACTCCCGACGACCCCGCTTATGTAAAGGAGACGGGGCACCCCTCCTACCGTGCGGACGATGCGCTCTGGCTGTTCCCTACCGTTTACAAGTATATTTCAGAAAGCGGCAACAGCGCTTTCCTTGACGAGGAGATATTCTACGCCAACGACGGGGAGAAGGGCACCGTTTACAACCACCTGAAGCGTGCTATCAAGTTCTCCATGGACAATTTAGGCAATCACGGTATGCCTGCGGGACTTCACGCCGACTGGAACGACTGTCTGAGACTGGGCAAGAAGGGCGAATCCACCTTTGTGGCGTTCCAGCTGGTTTATGCGGTGAAGATACTGCGCACCTATGCTGTGGAAAAGAACGATACGGAATATATCAAGTATCTGGACGAGATAAAGGCTAAGCTGGACAACATTCTTGCCGACTGCTGGAATGAGGACAGATGGATAAGAGGCTATAAGGAGGACGGCACCGTTATCGGTCAGAGGACGGACCCCGAGGCTTCCATGTGGCTGAACCCCCAGTCATGGTCGGTCATCTCGGGCTTTGCTTCAAAGGAGCAGGGCGAGAAGGCTATGGACAGCGTTGAGCGTGAGCTGAATACTCCCTACGGCGCTATGGTAATGTATCCGCCTTACTTCGACCACGGCTTTGACGGAGCGCTTATGCAGTGCTTCAACGCCTGCACCAAGGAGAATGCGGGTATCTTCTCTCAGCCACAGGGCTGGCTGATACTGGCGGAATCCAAGCTGGGACGGGGCGATAAGGCTTACAAGTACTGGACTGAGGCGGCGCCTGCCACATATAACGACAATGCGGAGCACAGAGTGCTGGAGCCGTATGTTTACGGGCAGTTCGTTGAGGGCAAGGACAGTCCCTTTGCAGGCAGAGCCCACGTTCACTGGCTGACGGGTACTGCGTCTACCGTTATGGTTGGTACTACCGAGGGTATTTTAGGGCTGAACCCCACCACCGACGGTATCGTTATCGACCCCTCTATCCCCTCTCAGTGGAAGGAGTACACCATGGAAAAGACCTTCCGTGGGAAGAAGCTGAATGTTACCGTTAAAAATCCCGACGGCAGTCAGCATGGGGTGAAGGCTGTTACCGTAAACGGAAAGAAGCTGGACGGTATCCTTATCAAGGCTGATATTCTGGAAGACGTTAATGAAGTTCTGATAGAGATGTAAGTGAATAAAATAAAGGAGCGGCTGGTGTCAGTCGCTCTTTTTGTTTCCGAATTTTTGTTTCAATGCAATTTCTATTGGTATCATCAGCAGAACCATGACCGCCGGCTGAATATAAGCGATAACGCTGCACGCTATGCCCGTTGTATCCTCATCGCTGCCAAAAAATAACAGCATGACCGCCGCCGACAGCGGAATCATTATAAGACCTGCAATAAGCCACAACCTTCCTAAATTTTCGTTGGCGAATTTCCACGCTTCGGGGCTTTGTCTGGAACGTTTGGTGCTGTAGCCGTACATACCGTTTTCCTTGGGCGGGCGTTTTATAAAAACTATGCCTGTTATCACCATTATAGCGGGAGTTATAAAGGCACATACCAACATAAATATCCAAAAGCCTATGTTCATCTTTATTCTGTCTTTCCCCGCCGCCTTATCCCTGCGCCAGCTTCTCCGCCACCCTGTTCAGCAGCAGAGTACACCCCGTCTTTATCTCTCTCGAAGCGTAAATGCCCTTGTCCGCCAGCTCGTCGGCTTTCTGGGCAAGCTCGGCGGCTTTGCTCATGTCGCCTGACTTCTCGCTGTCGGCTGCCATGTTTATATAGCAGCGGGCGGCTATGGCGCAGCCCTCGTCGCTGAATCTGCCGTTTATCAGGCTCTCCGCAAGCTCTGCCGCCAAGCCGTACTGCCCCGACCCATAACGCTCCTTCGCCTCCCACAGCTTATCGGATTCAGTGTCGGGGTGGTTGGTGAGGTCGGCGGCTCCTTCCCTTCTGTCGGGGATAAGAGTCTGTACGGGTATGTCCAGCACGCCTGCCAGATATTCGAGGGTTTTCAGGGAGGGGGTCGCAGTGCCGCTTTCTATCTGGCTGAGCATATTTCGGGTTATGAAGTCGCCCACAACTTCGGTCTGCGTCATTTTCTTGGCTAAGCGAGCCTCTTTTATTCGCTTTCCCAGCTCTGACCTGTTCATAGTGCCGCCCTCCTTATAGTTATTAGAGATTAGTTGTTAGTAGTTAGTTGTTCGGTTTAGCAGTTTTTTCTTAATCAATAACTAACTGCTAACAACTATCAGACTAACTACTATCAGGGTAAATATAGCTTACTAAAATAATAACACCTTTTTACCCTCTTAGCAATAGCAAATTACCCTTTTCTCTGTTTTGCACAAAAGATTTTTTCGGTTTTATGCAAAGGGCTGATTTTTGATTTTTGTATTGACAACGGGGGGAATCGTGGTATAATATAAGTAAATCAGATTTACAATTTGCGGTGGAAGGAGGAAAGGTCATGGAGTGGTTCAGCGTATGGTGGAACGGGCTTCAGCTTGCGGAGCAGATACTCTACTGCATCGCCGTTCCTGCAACACTTATTCTTATTATACAGATAATCCTCATGCTCATCGGTCTGGGGGACAGCGGCGGCGGGATAAATCCCAGCGATACCTCGGGACTTGACCTTGACGGGACGGACGGACTTGATATGGATACCGACGTTTCCGACCTGTCAGACCACGATATAAGCAGTCCCACCGATATTGCGGATTTCAGGCTGCTGTCGGTGCAGAGCGTTATCGCTTTCCTGTGCATTTTCGGCTGGAGCGGCATTGCGGCGCTGTCCTGCGGAGCGGCTGCGTGGCTTGCAATCGCAATAGGCGCCGTGCTGGGCTTCGGGGCTATGCTCCTTGTTGCCAAGATAATACAGTGGTCGTCCAAGCTGGCGCAAAACGGCAACTTCAACGTTAAAAACCTGCTGGGCGAAAGCGGCACGGTGTACATTCCCATTCCGCCAAAGGGCGAGGGCACGGGCAAGATAAACATAAGCTGCGGGGAAAGGTTTCTGGAATTCGACGCAGTGACCGAGGAGGAAAAAGCCCTTGCAACAGGCTCGGCGGTGAGAGTTGTGGACATTATCTCAGGTTCTACCCTTGTGGTGGAGAAAATAAGCTGAATATAATCCGAAAGGACTATATAAATATAAACAACGGAGGAAATTTACTATGCCGATTTCAATTCCCGAAACAATAATAATCGCTATATGCGTGGGCGTTCTGATTTTAGTTGCGCTGATAATCGCCATTCTTTCACGTTACCGCAAGTGCCCTTCCGATAAGGTGCTGGTCATTTACGGTAAGGTGGGCTCGGAGAAAAACGGGCAGGCTCGCTCCGCAAAGTGTATCCACGGCGGCGCCGCCTTCATTTTCCCCGTGCTGCAATCCTATCAGTATCTCGACCTTACCCCCATCTCAATAAACGTAGACCTGAAAAATGCGCTTTCCAAGCAGAATATCCGTATCGACGTTCCTTCACGGTTCACCGTGGGTATCTCCACCGAGGCGGGCATCATGCAGAACGCCGCTGAGCGTCTGTTAGGCTTACGGCTCAACGAGATACAGGAGCTGGCTAAGGATATCATTTTCGGTCAGCTTCGTCTGGTGGTTGCCACAATGGACATCGAGGAGATAAACACCGACCGTGACAAATTCCTTGTGGCTGTTTCCAATAACGTGGAGATAGAGCTGAAGAAGATAGGCTTACGGCTCATCAACGTAAACGTTACCGATATCAACGACGAAAGCGGCTACATCGAGGCTCTGGGTAAAGAGGCCGCCGCAAAGGCTATCAACGACGCTAAAAAGAGCGTTGCCGAGAAGGACAGAGACGGTGAGATCGGTAAGGCAAATGCACTGAGAGATCAGCGTGTTCAGGTATCCGCAGCCAATGCTCTGGCTATCAAGGGCGAGAACGACGCTAAGATAGAGGTTGCCCAGTCCGAGGCTAACAGACGTGAGAAAGAGGCGGAGGCTTTGCGTGTGGCTACCGCTGCCGAGGCCGTACAGCACGCCAAGGCGAAGGAAGAGGCCTATATCGCTCAGAGACAGGCGGAGCAGACCCGTGCCGAGCTGGAACGTGCCACTCAGCAGGCGGACGTTATCGTAAAGGCGCAGATCGCAAAGGAACAGGCTCAGATCGCCGCAGAAGCCGAAGCGGAAGTAATGCGCCGCAAGGCAAAGGGTGAGGCTGACGCTATCTTCGCTAAGATGGAGGCGCAGGCTAACGGTGCAAAAGAGATTTTGCAGAAGCAGGCTGAGGGTCTCCGTGAGATAGTCAATGCGGCAGGCGGAGACGCTGACGACGCAGTTAAGCTGATAATCTCCGATAAGCTGGAGGAGCTTATGCGCATTCAGGTGGACGCTATCAAGAATATCAAGATAGACAAGGTCACCGTATGGGACAGCGGGGCTTCCGACGGGAAAAGCTCCACCGCCAACTTTATCTCGGGGCTGATGAAGTCGGTTCCGCCGCTGGGCGAGGTGTTCAAGCAGGCGGGTATGGAGCTGCCGGCGTTCCTTGGGTCGCCAGTTGAGGGTGAGGACACCGAGACTGCCGCAGATAAGCTGTTATAACTTATATCCAATGAGCCGTTTTCGGACGGCTCATGTCGTTATACGCACGGTGATCCATAAATTATTATATCAGGAGGAAGTACAATGTTTAAGCCCTTTTGTGATTTCGTAAAAATTGCCGACAACGCTGAGGCAAAAGATATGGACAGCTTTTTGGAGGTCTATGGAGGAAAAACGTTTTTAAACGGTCTTTACAGAGTTTACAGCCCGACCGACGCCGAAAAATGGACCGATACCGTCGGAAAAGCGTTTCCGCCGTATTTCGGCAAGATAAGGGTGTTTGGCTTTGACTGGCTGGGACGGCATTTTGCAATAAATAAGGCAACCGGAACGGTACTGCTTTTTGAACCCGGCACAGGAGACGTTTTTGATATTCCGGCTGACTTTGTTGATTTTCATAACGTTGAGATAGCGGAGCATCATACGGACAGCTTGGCGTCCGAATTCTTCCATGATTGGTATGAAGCTAACGACCATTTTGTTCTGCCGCACAACAAATGCGCCGGATACAAGGTCCCGTTATTCCTGAACGGAGATGATGAAATATACAATCTTGAGGTGTCCGATATGGAAGTGTATTGGGAGCTGATGTCGCAGCTGATGTGATATGGTTTGTCGGCGTCGGAAGGAGGGAGCGAAATGTTTGCTATACCTGTGCTTCTGTTAAGGCGAAAGCTTATCCTGAAAAAATTAAGAGAGTGCGGGGCGGTATCGGAGGATAGCGCCAAAACGCTGAGAGAAGCAGGCGTGTTCAATCCTGACGCTTTTCCGAGGGTTTTGGAGGATTTGGTAAATAGAAAGATACTGATAAAAACAGAGTCTCAGAAATATTATCTTGCAGGGTAAAAAAATAAGCCGAGGGTCGTACCTCGGCTTTTGTTTTATGAAAGGGTAAGTCCGTTTTCGTCACAGTCTACAGTGAGACTGTCTCCCTCCTTCAGCTTGTCCCCAATTATCGCCCTCGCAATAAGCGTCTCCACCTTGCTCTGGATAAAGCGCTTCAGCGGTCTTGCGCCGTAAATCGGGTCGTAGCCGTTCTCAATGATATAGTCCTTTGCCGCTTCGGTGACCGTTACCTCCAAGCGCTTGTCCTCAAGGCGGCGGGACAGGTCTTTTATCATCAAATCGACTATACTTCCTATCTCAGTCTTGGCAAGGGGCTTGTAGAACACCGTTTCGTCAAGGCGGTTCAGGAACTCGGGGCGGAATTGGGATTTCAGCAGCTGCTCCACCTGCGACTTTGCTTCGGGGGAAATCTCGTTATTGTCGGTTATTCCCTCTAAGATAAGGCTTGAGCCTAAGTTGCTGGTGAGGATTATTATGGTGTTTTTGAAGTCCACCGTCCTGCCTTGGCTGTCGGTTATCCTGCCGTCGTCAAGGACTTGCAGGAGAATGTTGAACACGTCGGGGTGAGCTTTCTCTATCTCGTCGAAAAGCACTACCGAATAGGGCTTGCGGCGTACCGCCTCGGTGAGCTGTCCGCCCTCCTCGTAGCCTACATAGCCCGGAGGTGCGCCGATAAGACGGCTTACGCTGTACTTCTCCATGTACTCGGTCATGTCAATGCGGACTATGCTGCGCTCGTCGTCGAAAAGCGCCTGTGCTAACGCTTTTGCAAGCTCGGTCTTGCCTACGCCGGTGGGACCGAGAAATAAAAATGAGCCTATCGGGCGGTTCGGGTCCTGTATCCCCGCCCTTGAACGGAGAATTGCTTCGCTTACCTTTTCTACCGCTTCATCTTGCCCTATAACACGTTGGTGCAGAATGTCCTCCATGCCTAACAGCTTGGCACGCTCGCCCTCCATCAGCTTCGATACTGGAATCCCCGTCCAGCGGGAGATTATGCGGGCTATCTCCTCGTCAGTCACCTTGTCACGGAGCAGGGAGGAGGTGTTTTTCTGCTCCTCCGCCAGCTTCTCCTGCTGCTCCAGCTCGGCTTGCAGCTTGGGGAGCTTGCCGTATTGCAGCTCGGCGGCTTTGTTCAGGTCGTACTCACGCTTCGCCTGCTCTATCTCGCCGCTTAGCTGCTCTATCTCCTTGCGGAGAGACTGTACACGGGTTATTCCCGTCTTTTCGTTTTCCCATTTGGCTTTCATGCTTGTGAACTGCTCACGAAGCTCGGAAAGCTCTTTTTGTATCTCTGCCAAGTGTTCCTGAGACAGCCTGTCGTCCTCCTTTTTCAGGGCGGCTTCCTCTATCTCATGCTGCATTATGCGGCGGGACAGCTCGTCCAACTCGGTGGGCATGGACTCCATTTCCGTCTTAATCAGGGCGCAGGCTTCGTCCACAAGGTCTATCGCCTTATCGGGCAAAAAGCGGTCGCTTATATATCTGTTGGACAGCACTGCGGCGGAGATAAGCGCCTGATCCTGTATCTTCACGCCGTGGTATACCTCGTAGCGCTCTTTCAGTCCTCTGAGTATCGAAACGGTGTCCTCTACGGTGGGCTCGTCCACCTGAACGGGCTGGAAACGACGTTCAAGGGCGGCGTCCTTTTCGATGTACCTGCGGTACTCGTCAAGGGTGGTGGCGCCTATGCAGTGCAGCTCGCCCCTTGCAAGCATGGGCTTGAGGATATTGCCTGCGTCCATTGCGCCGTCGGTTTTCCCTGCGCCCACTATCAGGTGCAGCTCGTCGATGAACAGGATTATCCTGCCCTCGCTTTTCCTTATCTCCTGCAAAACCGCTTTCAGGCGCTCCTCGAACTCGCCCCGGTACTTTGCCCCTGCTACCAGTGCGCCCATGTCAAGGCTGAACAGCTGGCGGTCCTTCAGACCCACGGGCACGTCTCCACGGACTATGCGGAGCGCCAAGCCCTCTGCTATTGCGGTCTTGCCTACCCCCGGCTCGCCTATCAGGACAGGGTTGTTTTTGGTTTTGCGGCTGAGAATGCGGATAACGCTGCGTATCTCGCCGTCTCTGCCTATCACGGGGTCAAGCTTGTTCTGTCTTGCCAATTCGACTAAATCCTGACCGTACTTTTTCAGCACGTCGTAGGTGTCCTCGGGGCTGTCTGATGTGACACGGGTGTTGCCCCTGACGGTTTTCAGTGCGGAAAGAAAAGCGTTTTTGTCTATGCCGTGACCCTTGAGCAGGTCTTTTACACGCCCTGTCCCCTTGTCCAAAAGTCCAAGAAACAAATGCTCAACGCTGGTGAAGTCGTCGTTCATGCGGGCGGCTTCCTCCTCGGCGGCGGTAAGGGCTTTGTCAAGCTCGCCGGTGATGTACAGACTGTTCAGCTCCCTTGCGCCGCTGCCCGTTACCTTGGGCTCGCCGTCTACTATCCGGGCGGCTTCCTCGGTGACTGCCGACCCGTTCACTCCCATGGACTGAAGGAGCTGGGGGATAAGTCCCTCCTCCTGCTGCAAGAGGGCAAGGAGCAGGTGGCACTGGTCTACCTGCTGGTTGCTGTTCTGGGTAGCTATGGTCTGGGCTTGCTGTAGGGTTTCCAGTGATTTTTTTGTCAGTTTCTGTGTATTCATACTGCTGTCCCCTTTCTTTCGTTCCGTGCTTGTTTCATATTATCGTAATTCCCTTTTTCAGATATTCGCCGTACCGCTGTACTGCGGCTTCTGCGGCTGTTCCGCTGTCCAGATGTGCAAAATAAACTTTAAGCACGTCGTCAAACATGTGGATATACGCCGTTATTGCGGCGGCTATCTCCTCGTCGCTTTTGTCTTTGTAGCTGTCGGGGAGGGTAAAGGAGCGGGTGAAGCGTCCGTCCTCAATAATGTAGCGTATTCCGTCGGGAAGGCTTTTTACTATATACTTGTCCTCCAGCGCCGCCCACAGGCGCAGAAAATCCTCCATGCGGGCTATCAGCTCGGCTGACTGGGTGCGGAAGCTGACCTTCAGCTCTCCCTCGGTCTTTTCGCTGCTGCGGTGCAATTGCAGGCTGTAGCGCAGGGTGGGCTTGTACTTGTATTTCAGGGAGGAACGTATGGACATCATTTGGTCACCTGCCTGCACCGCTTGCACGATGAAGCCGCTGTGCTGCTCCATAAGACGGCTTACGCTGTCGAATATGCTGTTTATTCTCATTTCAGGGGTGGTGTAGCTGACGTGGCTCGCCAAAATGCGGTCGATAAGGGCGGAGCGGCTTGTGCCCATGGTGTAGGCAAGGGCGTCTATCGCTTCCACCACTTGGTCGGTGAGGACAAGGCTATATACGCTTTTGCTCATTGTGTTACTCCTGTTTTCTTTCTTTATGTAATTATATCATCGGTTTAATAATTTGTCAAGTGTTTTATATAACTTTATTTGCAAGTTTGATTTGACTTATTGCCGAATATATGGTAAAATGTAAAAAAATACAATCGGGAGGCGTTGTCAATGAACGGAGGTTACGAGCCGCAGAATCAGGAGCAATACATTGTAAATCAGAACCCCCAGCAGGACAATATGAAGTACTGCAAATACTGCGGAAGCAAGATACCTATGGACGCAGTTATCTGCACAGCCTGCGGCAGACAGGTGGAGGTGATTCAGCAGATGCCGCCTCAGTATGTGGCTGTTCCGGTGGGCAGAGTGCCGGTAGCAAGAAATAAGTGGGCGGCGTTTTTGCTTTGCTTTTTCCTCGGCGGACTTGGCGCTCATAAGTTCTATGAGCTGAAGCCCGGAATGGGCGTGCTCTACATTCTGACTTTAGGACTGTTCGGGATAGGGTGGCTGGTCGACCTTATCGTGATACTCTGCAAGCCCAATCCTTATTATGTATAGTACGGCTTTGGGATACGAGGTAATATTTGACTTATTGTGATGAATATGATACAATAAGACAAAATAAGGAAAGGAAGGAAATCACACATGGAAAAGAACAAGACCAC
>JAFLUH010000053.1 GCA_022508895.1 Oscillospiraceae bacterium | reverse complement strand
CCCTTTGCCATGAGGACAAATTCGCTTTTTACGGTTTTGGCTTTGGCGAATACTTCCTCGTCAGTCGTATCGTCGAATACAAGCTGGACTATGCCTGTTCTGTCTCTTAAATCAATGAATATAAGGCCGCCTTTGTCACGGACACGCTGGACAAAGCCGCCTACCGTTACTTCGTTTCCTACTCCTTCAACCTCGCCGCAGTAGTGGGTGCGGCGGAGACCTGTCATTAAATCTGCCATTTTGATAAGTCCTTTCCTTTGTCTGTTATCTTTCTTAGTATAGCACATACAGGGCTTTTTTTCAAGTGGGAAAGTGTAAGGGAGCAGTTCGACTGCTCCCCGTTCTTATTCTATATCCATGAGTATCGAGTTCACCTTTTCTGCAAAATTGTCGCCTATCGAAACCGTCAGCTTTTCGCCTGTTTTCATGTTTTTCAGCTCGGCGCTGCCCGAATTTATCTCGTTTTCTCCCAAAACCATGCTGAATCGGGCGTTTATTTTGTCGGCGTACTTCATTTGCGCTTTCAGGCTTCTGCCTACGATGTCACATTCAGCCCAGAAGCCGTATTGGCGAAGCTGGCGCACCAGCGTTGCCGCATACGCCGAGGAGGTGGGGTCAGTGCCGGCGATGTACAGGTCACACTGCTTGGCAGGGCTGTAGGCGCAATTCTGAGCGTCCATCACCATCAGCAGGCGCTCTAAGCCCATTGCAAAGCCGAAGCCTGAAAGAGGCTTGCCGCCTATCTCCTCTACCAAGCCGTTGTATCTGCCGCCGCCGCAGACGGTTCCCTGTGCGCCGCAGCTGTCGCTGACAAACTCGAAAACGGTGTTGGTGTAGTAATCCAGACCGCGAACTATGCGAGGATTGACGGTGTATTTTATGTGCATTTTGTCGAGGGTCGATTTTACCGTTTCAAAGTGAGTTTCACAGTTGTCGCAGAGATAATCGAGGATTATTGGGGCGTTTTCCGCAAAGCCGTGGCATATCTCGCTCTTGCAGTCAAGCAGACGCATTGGGTTGCGTTCAAGACGTTCCTTGCAGGTGTCGCAGAGCTGGTCTTTGTACTGCTCATAATAAGCTTTCAGAGCTTCATGGTATTTGGCTCTGCATTCGGGGCAGCCGATGCTGTTTATTTCAAGGCTTACATTGTCAAGCTCAAGAAATCTGAATATGTCGTTTACCATGCATATAGTCTCGGCGTCGCATATAGGGGAATCCGCTCCGAAAATCTCTACGCCGAACTGCCTGAACTCACGGAGCCTGCCGCTTTGAGGGGCTTCGTAGCGGAAGCAGCTTGTGAAATAGTAGAGCTTCTGGGGGAGGGCTTCGTTCAGCAAGCCGTTTTCTATGGCAGCTCTTACCACGCCTGCTGTGCCTTCGGGTTTCAGGGTTATGCTTCTTCCCTTTTTGTCGTTGAAGGTGTACATTTCCTTTTGCACTACGTCGGTGGTGCCGCCTACTCCACGCTGGAACAGCTCGGTGTGTTCAAAGGTGGGGGTGCGTATCTCACGGCAGCCGTAGGTCTCGGCTACTTTTGCCGCCACTTCTTCTACTGTGTGCCATTTGTTTATCTCTGAGGGGAGCTTGTCCACCGTGCCTTTGGGGGCTTTTGTTATCAGTTCCATATTCGTCCTTTCTTTTTATCCAAAATACAGCCCCGCAGCCTTTGGCAACGGGGCGTTGTTATTGCTTAATCCTTTACTATCTCACGCCAATCAAGGTCGCCTCTCTCCAAAGCGTGGATAAGCGCTTCGGCGGTGGCGATATTGGTGGCTACGGGGATATTGTGTACGTCGCAGAGCCTGAGCAGGTGAGTTTCGTTAGGCTCCTGATGGTTTATGTTTATGGGGTCTCTGAAGTAGATCAGAATGTCGATCTCGTTGCAGGACATCCTTGCCGCTATCTGCTGATCACCGCCCTGTGATCCGCTGAGAAAACGCTGGATCTTCAGTCCTGTTGCTTCTGCCACAAGCTTTCCTGTCGTTCCGGTTGCGCAAAGGTCGTGTCGGCTCAATATGCCGCAGTATGCAATGCAGAATTGAACCATAAGCTCTTTTTTTGAGTCGTGTGCGATCAAAGCGATGTTCATAGACAGCCCTCCGTTTTGTCATTCTGTGTGAAATGTGTGGTGTTAAGCGAAAGGTGGACAGGCGGCTTAATGCGCCTGTTTGCGTGAATTGCTCATGATGCTGTAACTGCGGTTTTTATGATATTCATTAGCAAATGTAATATCAATACCATTATAACACATATTGACAAAATTTAAAAGGGGTTTTACGCTTCTGTTGAAAATTTGGTGTATTTAATGCGTTTTTGTGGGTAATCGTTGTATAGATTGCACAAAGAATTGGTTACATTATTCAGCGAATTGGAGTTTTGTCCCTGTCCGTCCAGCGCTTCCAAGGGGAAATAACATGCCCTTCCTCGTCTAAGTCAGGTTCGTAGCAGCCGTAGAAATATGCGTCGATTATGTTCCTTACCATATATCGGGAGAAATTCGCCTTTTCAAGAACTACGCCAAAAGCTATCTGCGGGTCGTGAGCGGGATAATAGCCCAATACCGTGGTGTTGTAGGCGGCTTCGCTGGAGCCGTCTCTTTGCGGAGTACCTGTCTTTATGGCAATGTCATACGGGAGGTAGTCGAATATCGATGTGGCGCTGTATAACGGCCATTGGGATTCGTAGGATACCTCTATCATTCCTTCACGGACTATATTAAAGGCGTTTGTGCCTTTATCGTCGATCTGCGCCATTATCTGGGGCTCGGTTTTGTAGATAAGCTCGGTGTAGTCGTAATTCCAGACGGAATCAACAAGATGGGGTCTGAGGCGGACGCCGTTGTTGGCTAAGGTAAGCGCCTGCACCGCAAGGTTCAGAGGAGAGACCTCGGTGTCGCACTGTCCGATGGCTGCCTGAAGTACGTCGCCGTCCGTCCACACGTCGTCTGTGCCTACACGGTTTGCGTTGTACAGCTCCGGAGTAGTCATTCTGCTGGTCTCGCAGGTTATCTCAAGTCCAAGGTTTTCGCCAAAGCCGAAAAGATGTGCGTAGGAGGCTAACCTGTCTATGCCCAGTCTTCTGCCAAGCTCGTAGAAGAAGATATTGCATGACACTCTGAGTCCGTATGTGACGTTCGTGGAGCCGTGCCAGCCGGTGCAGACGGGCTGATAGTCTGAATAGTAGGTGTAGGTATGATTGCACACATAGGAAGTATTGCGGTTAATCACCCCTTCTATAAGACCTGCAGTGGCGTTTATGGTCTTAAAGGTGGAGCCGGGACGGTATAAGCCCTGAGTGGCGAGGTTAAACATTGAAGCTCCGTCTTTGCCGCTGGCTACTCCGAGAGGGTCTTCAAGATAGGCGTTAAGGTCGTAGGTGGGGTAGCTTGCCATGCCGAGTACCGCACCCGTTTTTGCGTCAAGAACGACTACTGCACCCGCATCGCAGAAGGCGCCGCTTTCCGGCTTGTCGGCGTAGCAGTAAGTCACCCACTTTATATGGTTTTCAAGCATGGCTTGCAGGTCTTTTTGAAATTCAGCGTCTATGGTGAGCTTCAAACTGCAGCCCGGTATTACGGCGCCGGTTATTTCATCGGACACGACCACACCGTTGCTGCGGACGATGGTGCGGATACCGTCGGTGCCCTTCAGCACTTCCTCCATGCCTAACTCTATGCCCGTTTTCCCTATGATATCGTTTATGGTGTATATGGTTTCGCCGTTTTCGTTTTTGGTATCGTTGTACTCATCCTCGTCTATCTTTCCGATGGTGCCTATCACATGGGGAGCCGTGCTGCTTTGAAGATATACGCGCTCCGGCTTCTCCACTATGTCGATGCCGGAAAGAAGAAAGCCCTGCTCCTTCAGCTTCAAAACGGCTTCTATTGATATATTGTCCGCAAGGGTGTAGGGGTTCAGGGAGGAGAAATCCTTTTGGGTCATCTCGTAGCGCACCCCTGCGATCTTTCTTACGGTAAGAAGGTCGTATTTTTCGGTATCTATCTCATACTGTCCGATAAGGGCTTTTATGCAGTGCTCTGCCGTTGCGTCATAGTTGAGCTTCAGGTTTTCCCTGAATTTGTCCAGATCGTCCTCATCGTCAGTGGTAAACTCAAAGGGGCTGTCGGCAGTGAGAGGTATGTTGTCCGTCCACTCCTCGCCGCACTCCTCCAATACGGATATTGTTCTGGCTATCACGTCATTTTCCGTTCCCACGGCAAGAAAAGCTCTCTGCACTATTATCTCGTACCTTATCCGATTTGTGACAAGAACTTCACCGTTTACATCGGATATCTGACCTCTTGCGGCGGTGATGGACTGATTTGCCTCCGAAAGGCTGTCACGTCGGGAGGCGTAGTATTCTCCGTCAACTATCTGTATCTGCATAAGCTGGACGGCTGCTAAAAATACCAGAATAAAGGTGATAGCCACCAGAAATACGTTTCTGACCACCGCTCCTATCTTATCCATTTTATGTGCCTTCTTTCGTAAAATCTGAGGTTATGAATCTATTTTGTGCCTGCGGCGTTCTTTTTTGGACTCGTCGGCGCTTTCGGCAGCCTCCTCCAACGCTTCTCTAAGGTCGGAGCTTTCGTCAAGGGTGAGCTTGCGCCATATCAGCCGTGAAAGCAGATACATAAGGGGAGCAGTCACCACGGTGGCGATGAACGAGGGGAGAAGAACATTCAGTATCACTATTTCCCTGCTGCTCACGTCCCATATAACGTAAGTGAAAAGATAGTGCATGGAGAAGGAGAAAAGAGTGGTTATCGCCGTTGCGATAAGGTGGTTGACAAAATTCACTCTTATGAGATTGCGTGCAAGAAGGGATACAAGAAAACAGAAGGGCATCATCAGCACTGCAAAAAAGCCGAACAGCGTACCCATCGCTATATCCAGCATGAAGCCGCAGAAAATCCCGAAAATGGAGGAGGAAAACTCGTGCTCATGAATGGCGACGCCTATGGCAAAGGAGATTATCAGAAAGGGCTGCCATGCTCCGAAGGTGCCGCTGCTCATCAGGGAATAAAGCAATACCAGAGCAAGGGCATAGAAAAACCAACGCAGAAAGATGCGTATCTTCATTTTTCTGGTGTATCCGCCGCCTAAGTTTATCCGGTATTTCATTAAAGCTTCTCCTAATGCTGCTCTGTTTCATCTCCCTGACCGTTAAAGCCGATCAGCACGAAAACGTCCGATACGCTGAATACGTCTACAAACGGCTCTATCAGAACGTGAACGGAAAGACCGTTTTCGTCGTTTATTATCTCCCTGACCGTTCCCACAAGAAGTCCTTCGGGAAAGAAGGTGCCGCCTGAGGTAACTACGATCTCGCCTTCCTTTATGCCGCTGTCCTTGCCTGTGTAGTTCATTGTGCACAAGCCTTGGGAGGAATACTGCAGATCGTTTTCCACTACGCCTATTGCATGACTGTCGCTGCCGGTCACGCCTACGTTGATGTCGTTGGAAAGGACGGTGGATACCACCGAATAGTTGAGGGATACCTCGGTGACTATGCCTACAAGACCGGTTTTGGTGAGGACAGGGTCGTAGAGGGAGATGCCGTCGGCTGTGCCCCGATTGATGGTAAAGCCGCCGGATATGTCGCCTGCGGTGCGTGCCGTTACGGAGCAGTAGGGGCTCCAGCGGAAATCCTCGTGATTTTCGGTTATCTCAAGCATTTCCTTTAACTGCTCGTTCTCCTTTTCAAGCCGTTCCTTTTCCAGAACGTCCTGATATGCCTGCGCAAGCTGCTCCTTCAGCTGCTCGTTTTCCTGCTTGTATTTATCGGCATTGGCAAACTTGTCTATGGTGTTCTCCATCCAGTCTGATACGGCAGTGGAAAGAGAGACAAAGGGAGCGGAGACGGTCTCCAGTATCGCCTTGGGAAGGGAGGATACTCCTGCCGCAATTGCAACGTATATCATAAAGCCCAGCAAAAGAGCTAAGATACATACCAGTATCTTGAATTTCACCGTGTGGAAAAATTCTTTCATTATGTTACCTCTATACGCAAAAAGGCGGTTGTTTTACCGCCTTTATTATTCAGCCAAATCAATAGTAGGCTTTTTCCTCGTCGTCCAGAACATCTACCAGCTTGTCGATGTTCTCCAGAACCGCTCCTGCACCGTCTGCTACGCAGTCAAGAGGACGCTCGGCGATCTTTACGGGCATTCCGGTTTCGTGATTTATCAGCAGGTCGAGACCTTTGAGGAGAGCGCCGCCGCCTGCCAGCATTATGCCCTGATCGATTATGTCGGCTGCAAGCTCGGGAGGGGTTTTTTCAAGGGTTATCTTTATAGCCTCGATTACGTTGTCAAGGGGCTCGGAAAGAGCTTCGCGTATCTCCTCGCTGGTTACAGTGATGTTTTCGGGAAGTCCGTTCATCAGGTTTCTGCCCTTGATGTCCATTACCGGCTCGTTGTCGGCGTAGGGGAATGCGGAGCCGATGCCCATTTTGATGTTCTCCGCCGTTCTTTCGCCTATGAGAAGGTTGTACTTTTTCTTGATATAGTTGATGATGGAGGAGTCAAATTCATCGCCTGCCACTCTTACGGAACGGGAGGTAACGATGCCGCCCAGGGATATTACGGCTACCTCGCTGGTGCCGCCGCCGATGTCCACTATCATGCTGCCTGTGGGCTCGGCTACGGGGAGGCCTGCGCCTATTGCCGCTGCCATCGGCTCCTCAATAATGGAAACACGCTTTGCGCCTGCATTCTGGGTAGCTTCCTTTACGGCACGGCGCTCAACCGCAGTCACGCCTGAAGGGATACAGATTATTACCCTTGCCTTGGTGAAGGCTCTTCCCTTCAGAGCCTTCTTGATGAACTCCTGAAGCATACTGGTGGTTATATCGAAATCGGCTATAACGCCGTCCTTCAACGGTCTTACCGCTCTGATGGAGCCGGGGGTCCTGCCTATTACGTCCTTTGCTTCCTGTCCTACATAGCGCACTCTGTCGTACTTAACGTCTACTGCCACAACGCTGGGCTCTCTGATGATAATGCCCTTTCCTCTCATGTAGACCAGCGTGTTCGCTGTTCCGAGGTCGATGCCGATATCCTTTGTGAACATTTTGTCCTCCTGCTTTTGCTTCTTATATTTATTTAAGTGTCTTGTATATTTCCATATCCTGAGATATTATAACACGATTTTTCCCTTTATACAACTATATTTTCGGAAAAAAATTTGGTTTTTTCTTCTTTTTTATTGGAAGATATTACCAAGTGATAGGCATAACAGGTATAAAATCGGATTTAAGCGGGGTTTTCATGCTTTTCCCGTGGAGCCGAAGCCGCCCTCTCCTCTTTCGGTGTCGGATAGGTCGTCGGCGTACTCGTAAACTGCGTTTTCTACGGGGAGTATCACTAACTGGGCTATCCTGTCGCCGCCGCTGATGACGTAGGGCTCGGCGCCGTGGTTGATTACGGGAACGCAGAGCTCACCGCGATAGTCGCTGTCTATGACGCCTACGCAATTGGGAAGGGAGACGCCGAATTTGCAGGCGACGGAGCTTCTGGGAAAGATGAAGCCGCCGTAGCCTTGAGGTATCTCGACGGCTATGCCTGCGGGAATGGTAACTCTTTGAGCAGGCTGTACCGTAACAGGGGCTTCAAGGCAGGCGTACAGGTCGGCTCCTGCGCTGCCTTCGGTGGCTCGGAAGGGGAGCTTTGCCGATTCTCTCAGTTTTTTTACGTTTATTTTCATTCCACACCTCTGTAATAAAGTCCTCTTGTGAAGTCGCCCGTGGGCTTTTCACCGCTTTTAAATCTGTCGGTCACGCCGATTATGTCTTTTTCTGTTGTGAATTTCAGCAGGAAAAAGTCCACCGTGGGGAAATCGCCCCGCTTGTCCGCTATGTTGAGAGTGTCGGGGTTCAGTAGCTCAACCGTGTTGGAGCATAATGGGATCATTGTTTTTCCCCGTCTGTCTGTGACGGTCCTGCCGCAGGGCTTGCCGTTGTTGCAGGGCTTGCCGTCGTTTATGGGGCAGCGGCGGGTTATCATGAGGGGGAGTTTGCCGTAGGAGATAATGCCTTTGGGTATCACGGTTTGCAGATTGTTTATGCGCTTGGCTGTTAGCTCAGGGGACAGTATCAGGTCGGCGAAGCCTTGTTCCGCAAAGAAATCCGCTGAGACAGAGTTGGTGATGTTCAGGCGTGAGCCGCCATGAATGGTCAGGTTTGCCGCTTCTATCAGCAGAATGTGGTCTGCTGTGTGGGCGAGAGCGTGAGTGAAGCCCATCTCTTGCAGCTCTTTCAGCCTTTTTCCGATGTGTTGCTCACAGTCCGCAAGAAATACGGGAGGGACGATAATTATGCGGTCTTTTTCGGGCGTCGAGGAAGTCAACAATCGTTCGGGAACATAGATGTACTGAAAATCCGGGATTTGCAGGGCTTGTTTGAGCTGATTCTCGTCGGTTATCTCGGCTCGCAGGGTTTGTGTTTTCATATATAAGTTATTTCCTCTTTTTCTTGCTGTAATATTATACCAAAATATCTGCAAATAATCAACAGTAAAAAATTATTGACTTTATGGCTTTTTAGAGGTAAAATTATAGTGATGTATTATAAAATTTCAAGGTGACGGTATGATATATTTGCTTAGTTCGGCAGCGGAATATGAGAGCGGGGGAAGCGAAGTAAACCCGCTGAATGTGATGCTGGCGGTCGTGTATATACTGGTCGTTATGGCGCTGATATATGTGATACTGCTTTGTATCGATAAGTTTGCAAAGAAAAGGCAGAAGGGCGAAGCTGAGCCTGAGGAAAAGGCAGTTGAGGAAAAGGACGAGGAAAAAGATGAGTAAGAGAGTTATGCTGGCCATGAGCGGCGGGGTGGACAGCTCGGCGGCGCTGGTGCTTTTGCAGAGGCAGGGGTACGAGGTGATCGGAGCTACCATGCGGCTGTATGATAACGAGGATATCGGGGATAAGAGCTCTGCCTGCTGCTCTCTCAGCGATGTGGAGGACGCTCGTGCGGTGGCGGCACGGTTCGGCGTGACCCATTATGTGTTCAATTTTACGGATAGGTTCAGAAAAGACGTTATTGAACGGTTCAACGATGAATATTTGCGGGGGCTTACCCCTAATCCCTGTATTGACTGCAATCGGTTCCTGAAGTTTTCGGCGCTGCTGGAAAGAGCGGAGATGATGGAGTGCGACTATATCGCTACGGGGCATTATGCGAGGATACGGTTCGACGAGCAGAGCGGGAGGTATCTGCTTTTGAAGGCGGTCAGCAGTGAGGGGGAGAATGTCAAGGATCAGTCCTATGTGCTGTATGATCTTACTCAGGAGCAGATGAAGAAGGTGCTGTTCCCGCTTGGGGAGATGGAAAAGAGTGAAGTGAGGAAGATCGCTAAGGAGTATGGGCTGGTCAATTATGATAAGCCTGACAGTCAGGATATATGCTTTGTGCCTGACGGGGATTATGCCAGATTTATACGGGAGTATACGGGGATAGTGCCTGAGTGCGGAGATGTTGTTGACAGTAAGGGGAATGTGCTGGGCAGGCACGAGGGGCTGATCAACTATACCATCGGGCAGAGGAAGGGGCTTGGTATCGCTTTCGGGAAGCCTATGTATGTTATTGATAAAAATGTCGGGGAAAATACCGTTACCGTGGGAGAAAATGAGGAATTGTTCAGTGACGGATTAAGAGCAGTCAATGTGAATGTTATTGCCGATCTGGAGCTTGGAAAGGCTGTCAGGTGTAAGGCTAAGACCAGATATAAGCAGGTCGAGCAGGAGTGTGAGGCGGTTTTCCGTGAGGACGGGACGGCGGAGGTTTTGTTTATGGAGCCACAGAGGGCTGTTACCAAGGGGCAGAGAGTGGTGTTTTATGACGGAGACGTTGTGCTTGGCGGGGGAGTTATTGCGTAGGAAAGGAGCTGCATGACCGTGGAAAATAAAATGAAAAAAAGCACGGCTGTGGGTATTATAGCGATAATTACGGTCACTGCGGGGCTGGCGGGAACGCTGTTGATCTCCTCATTGGTAGGGGGGACAGGTGATGGCGGCGGTCATGCGCCTGATCCTTCCGAAAGTGAGAATATAAGCGATCAGGAAGTGAGTGTTCCGATGAATGACGATGAATGGGCGCTTTACGTTATCGGGAACAATAATCCACTGCCTGAGGATTTCAGCGTTGTCACCAAAAAAGTGGCTGAGGATAAAGAGCTTGACGAAAGATGTGCGGACTATGCCATTGAAATGCTGGAGGCGGCGAAGAAGGACGGGATAAACCTGCTGGTTTTTTCCGCTTACAGGAGCGTTCAGAGGCAGGAGGAGAATTTGCAGGACTACATAGATTCCCTTATCGAGAAGGGGTGGTCGGAGGAGGACGCAATCGTACAGGCACACAGGGAGATCGCTTTGCCGGGACACAGCGAGCATAATGCGGGGCTTGCCATGGATATTATTTCGGACGA
This sequence comes from Oscillospiraceae bacterium, assembly GCA_022508895.1. GTDB lineage: Bacteria > Bacillota > Clostridia > Oscillospirales > Ruminococcaceae > Ruminiclostridium_E. Next base: position 3,157 of record JAFLUH010000053.1, on the reverse strand, counting down.
TTACTGGTTCGATCACAATGAGCTTGACTATCAGTTCGAGGAATTGCCGCATTTTGACTGGCTCATTGAAAATTCCTGGAAGTATGGGTTTATTCTGAGCTATCCGAAGGATAAGGAGGATATCACGGGGTTTATTTATGAGCCTTGGCATTATCGGTTCGTGGGGCTTTATCATGCGGAGAGGATACATAATATCTATGCGGAGACGGGAGAAATGCTTTCGCTCAATGAGTATGTAGAGAAGTATGTGAGCTGACAGCCGTTTCAAGGAAATGATAAATTTAAGGGAAACGCTTAACTGAGCGATTCCCTTTTTGTTTTATTCGATTTCCTTTTGGGTTTTCCGCTGCCGGTAGGCCTCGATGGCTTTGAAGGCTTGCTGCAGGTTGGACGCTCCCATTATGCTTATGCCGTAGTGCTCACTTTTATCCAGCGCTTGCAGGGCAGCCTTGGGAACTATGCAGACCTTGAAGCCGAGACGGGCGCCCTCCTTTATGCGCTGGGCTATGTGGGAGGTGCTGCGTATCTCGCCGCCGAGACCTATCTCGCCGATAAGGAACATTTCTTCGGGGAGAGGCTTGTCTATCAGACCGGAATATAATGCGGCGGCTACGGCAAGGTCGGCGGCAGGCTCATCTATTCTGAGTCCCCCTATTATGTTGATGTATACGTCGAACATACTGAAAACGTAGCCTGTGCGCTTTTCAAGGACGGCGAGTATCAGGCAGAGACGGTTGTAATCAAAGCCGTTGGAGACACGGCGGGGGGTTGCAAAGCCGGTTTTGCTCACCAGCGCCTGCACCTCCGCTAAGATGGGGCGGGTGCCCTCCATTGAGCATAGTATGCTGATGCCGCTTACCCCGCCGGGTCTGCCTGACAGGAGCATCGCGGAGGGGTTGGGGACCTCCGCTAAGCCGCTGTCGGACATCCGGAATACGCCTATTTCGTTGGTGGAGCCGAAGCGGTTCTTTTCGGCACGGAGTATGCGGTAGGAAAGCTGCTTGTCGCCCTCGAAGTAGAGGACGGTATCTACTATGTGTTCAAGGACTTTAGGGCCTGCTATGCCGCCGTCCTTGTTGACGTGACCTACTATGAAGATGGGGATCTCCTCGGTTTTGGCAAGGTGCATGAAGGCATTGGTGCATTCACGCACCTGAACAAGACTGCCTGCGGAGGAGGAAAGCTCCTCAAGCCGGAGGGTCTGTATCGAGTCCACTATCACTATGTCGGGCTTGTGCTGCTGTATGGCAAGAATTATTGCGCCGCAGTCGGTGTCGGCGATAAGGCTGAGGTTGTCGGTGTCTACATGGAGGCGCTCGGCTCTGAGCTTTATCTGACGGCGGCTTTCTTCGCCCGATATGTATAATACCTGACGGTCCTTGCCGAGGAAATTACATATTTGTAATAATAATGTGGATTTGCCTATGCCGGGGTCACCGCTGAGAAGGACCAATGAGCCTTTTACAAGGCCGCCGCCTAAAACGCGGTTCAGCTCGGCTGAGCCCGTGTCGTACCGCACGTCCTCATCGTAGCTTATCTCGCTGAGCTTGGAGTATTTTACGGTATGGGAGGAGGATACCTTTGAGGAAGGAGCTGCGGTTTCCTCAACGGTGTTCCATGAGCCGCAGGCAGTACACTTCCCTACCCATTTTGGGTATTCCTGACCGCATTCACTGCATAAGTAAAGGGTTTTTTGTTTCGCCATCTTTGTTCTCCGTTATCTGTAAGTCCGTGGTGTCTGTAAGTCCGTAGTATTTCATTATTCCCCGATAGATGGTAAAGGCTACCTTTTTCTGATACTCGCTGTCGGAAAGGTTGGCGGCGTCGTTTTCATTGGATAAGAAGCCGCATTCTATAAGCAGGGCAAGCTGCTTGGTGTCCTTGAACAGGTACAGGTCGTTGTCTATCAGCTTGATGTCACGGTCATTTCCCTGCTGTAATTCCGCAAAGCAGGACTGCATTATCTGAGCAAAGCGGAAGTTGCCGGGGTGATTGGTGGTGTAGAACATCTGGGCTCCGAAGTATTCGGGCTGGGTAAACTGGTTCTGGTGAATGGAGATGAACAGGGAGTCGGGGTAGGACTGCACTATTTCGAGGCGGTTCTCCATGTCGCTTACCTTCTGGTTGCGTATTCCCTCTACGCCTTCGTCGTGAAGGGAAATGTCCTCGGAGCGGGTCATCACTACCTCAAAGCCTGAAAGACGCAGCAGATTGGCAAGGTCGGTGGCTATTGCAAGATTTATGTTCTTTTCCACGCAGCCGTTTACACCTACGCAGCCGCCGTCGACGCCGCCGTGACCGCTGTCTATCACCACTATGCGCTTGTCTGTTGATACGTCTGACATTGCGGGAATGGCGCTGTTTCGGAAAGATACCAAGACTGTTACTACTAAAAAGCAGGCGAGGAATATCAGTGTATGAGGGATTTTTGTTTTCATAGTCGTTGTCCTTTCGGGTGCGGTTTTATTGGGGTTTTCTAAGACAAGACTATGAAACAAGCTGTCAAATTATTACTTTTTTTCGTACATTACTTTATCGGGATCAAATCTGTCGTTGAAGCCGAAATTGAAGCCTACTGCGGTCATTACGGGAATAAAGATGTAGCACGCCATGAAGATGAAGGCGAAGTATGGAGGCATCTGGCTTGCTTCGGGGTAGTTCACGCCTGTCACCAGCGCAAGGGGGTAGATCATGCCGCAGATCATGCGGTAGGGTATCAGGTAGCCTGCTATCAGGCCGCAGACTGAGTCAAAAAAAAGTATGACGGAGGGTATGCACATTATAGCGAACATTATAATGCCTATCAGCGTCCATCTGCCTTTTACGGGACCTTCGGTGCGGTGGTTTTTCAGCATCAGGCGCTCACGCTGACCGTCCTTGTAGGCGATGGTGAATACCAGAGAATAAAATACAAATAAGGTCATCAGGAACAGTATCGCCATGACTATGGCAATGTCCGCTATCACCGACAGCGCAACTGTCATTACGGTGGACATCACGTTGCCTAACGCCATATAGCCTATCCCTAAAAGGAGAAGCTTCCAAAAAGGTTTTCTCTGCATAAAATCGTCCTTTCGGTTTAAAATAAATATATCTTTATTTTGGAGGATTTCGATATGTCAAGAGACGATGATCTGAAAATACTGAACTGTATCTA
>JAFLUH010000052.1 GCA_022508895.1 Oscillospiraceae bacterium | reverse complement strand
TTTGTCAAAAGCACACAAAAACCTTAAAAACCGCTTGGCAATCAGAAAAACGCGCGTTTTTAAGAATTTTGCTTCTATTGACTCAAAGTGTAAAAAATGCTATGATATGTTTAATACACTCTTGACAAAGGAAGTACAAAAATATGAAAAAAATTGAAGGAAATGAGATTCTGATCATTAAGAAGGTTTTCGGAATGACAGCACAGGAAAAGCGCCTAAAAAGAAAGATCACACAAGAGCGTCTTTCCGAGATGATCGGAATAACCGATGTCTACCTGCGATGTATAGAAAGCGGTAAAAATGTTCCAAACTGGATAACATGGCTGAAGCTATGTACGGTGCTTGGAGTCGACATTTTTGAAATACAGCAGAAGTACATAGAGCCTTGTCTTAGAGTTGATTTAAATATCAGTGATTTTTAAACCAGTTTCTTATCCACCTTCCGCTTTCGGAAAGCTGACTGTCAGACCAGTTGCCGTTCGCTCCGCCTGAACCTCTGATCGCACAGCAGGTCTCGTTTTTATCAGCCAAAGCCCAGTTGCAGTAGCTTATATTCAGGCTGTCAAGCAGGGAGAGCCATTTTTCCGTTTCGGTAAAGTTGTTTCCGCCTCCTCCCGAAGCGTCACAGCAGCCGAATTCGGAAACAAATACCGGCAGTCCGCCGTTTATACAGCTTTGCAGTCTGTTTCTCAGGTCGTCTCTGTGGGTGTCCGCGTAGAAATGAAGCGCGTACATAACGTTGTCATAATTCAGCGGATTAGCGAGCGCCTCGTGGATATCCTGGCTCCAGGTAGGCGTTCCCACTATTATGACCGCATCCGGGTCGTTCTTTCTTATCACGGGGATAACTTGCTCGGCATAAGGCTTTACAGAGCCGTTCCAGCTTGCGCCGCTGTTCGGCTCGTTGCATATCTCGTAGATAACATTGGGGCTGTCGGAATATTTTTTCGATATGCTGTCAAAGAAGGCAATAGCCTCGCTTGTGTATTTAAGCGGATCGCCGGGATTAAGAACGTGCCAGTCGATGATAGCGTACATATCAAGCTTTATGCAAAGCTCAACGCCCCTTTCGAGAAGCTCGCGGCTGCCCTGCTTGTTGTTCATATAGCACTGACCGTTGTTCCATTCGTCAACGTACATCGCAAGGCGCACAACGTTTGTGTTCCAATCATCGCGCAGCGTCAGAAACGCCTGTTCGTTTACGAAATCCGGAAACCAGGTAAGCCCGTGGGTGCTCATTCCGCGAAGCTGATAGGGACTACCGTTTTTATCAACCAAATTTGTGCCCTTTACCGAAAGCTGTCCGTGAGCGGAAACAGGCGTTTTCGCATTGTCAACCGGAACCTCGATAAAGCCCGGATCGGAAGAACCGGTTGAGTCTGTTTTGCTGTCAGAGCTTTCGCTGTTCGTGCCGCTGTAGGAACTGTCCTCGGAATTGCTGTCCGAGCTGCTTTGCGTTTGTGAGCCTGGGTTTCCGCCTCCGTATCCTCCGCCCCCGCTGAAATCGCGCGTACAGCCGCACAAAAGTGAAATTGACATGAGTGCGGAAAGCATGATCTTTCCGAAATTCTTTTTCATAAGATGACCTCCGAATTTTATACAAACATCTGCATTTGAAAACAATAACAAAAGCCGAAAAATCCCCGCAAAAGCGGGGATTTTTCGTGGAGCTGATAATCAGATTCGAACTGATGACCTCATCCTTACCAAGGATGTGCTCTACCAACTGAGCTATATCAGCAGGCACGCAGCGTCAGCTATTGCCCATCGGAAATCCGACTTGCTAATTATAGCACAGTTGTCCGACCTTGTCAATAGCAAAATCAAAAAAAGTGAAAAAAACAAAAAAATCCCCCTCTGACAGGGGGATTTTGTACGGGAAGAATTATATCCCATATATGAAAGTGGTGCTGCCCATTCCTTTTTATAGAATAATGCAGATAAGTCCGCCGCAGCCGTCGTTGATAATGCGCTGAATAGTCTCCTGCAGCTTCTGCCGAGCGTCGGCGGGCATACGGTAAAGCTTGTTGTGCAGCCCCTCGGTGACCAGCTCGTGGAGCGACTTTCCGAATATATTGCTCTCCCATATCTTGGTAGGGTCAGCCTCATATTCCTTCAGCAGGTATCTTACCAGCTCCTCGCTCTGTCTTTCGGTACCAACTATAGGTGAGATCTCGGTATTTATCTTAGCGCTCATCATGTGAATGGAGGTAGACTCAGCCCTGAGCCTTACGCCGTACTTACCGCCCTGCTTGACTATCTCAGGCTCTTCCAGCGTCAGCTCGTCGAGGTTAGGCATAACGATACCGTACCCCGTAGCCTCCACCTCGTCCAGTGCGTTCTTCACTCTCTCGTACTTCTTCTTTATCTGCGCCAGCTCTATCATGCAGGGCATAAGGTCGCTCTCGTCCTTGATATCCAGCCCCGTAGTCTCGCCCAGCACACGGTAGAACAGATCGTTGGACAGTCCGACCTTAACGAACCCTGCCCCGCAGCCTAAATCCACCTTTTCAACGCTGCACTCGTCCACATACTCGCACTCCGACAGCCTGCAGGAAACGTTCTTCACTTCACCGATATTGGAAATATCAGCCGCCGACTTTTTCAGCGAGCTGAATATCTCGCTCTTGAGCCAGTGATCTTTTTCCAGCGCCGTAAGCCACTTAGGTATTTTAATATTGATTTCCTTAACAGGGAACTGCAAAAGCATTTCCGCCAGCATATCCTTGATGGACTGCTCGGTTATCTCAAGGCAGTTCATGGGCAGCACGGGCTTCCCGTACTTTTCGGTAAGCTCATTTGCCAGCGCCCTGCTTTCCTCCGAATCCGGCTCCTGACAGTTAAGAATGACCACGAAAGGCTTATGTATCAGGCTAAGCTCCTCGATAACTCTCTGCTCCGCCTCCGCATACTCCTCTCTGGGAATATCGGTGATACTCCCGTCGGTGGTGATGACCAGCCCGATGGTGGAATGCTCGTTGATGACCTTCTGAGTACCCACCTCAGCCGCCATGTTGAAGGGCACCTCCGTATCGAACCAAGGCGTTTTCACCATGCGGGGCATCTCATTCTCGATATACCCGATAGCGCTTGGCACGATATACCCCACGCAGTCTATCAGCCGAACGTTCATATTGATATTCTCGTCCAGCTCGACGGAGATAGCCTCCTCGGGAACGAACTTCGGCTCGGTGGTCATGATAGTCTTTCCCGCCGCCGACTGAGGCAGCTCGTCGATAGCTCTCTCCTTGCGGAATTCATTGGTGATGGAGGGTATCACAAGCGACTGCATAAACTTGCTGATAAAGGTGGATTTTCCCGAACGCACGGGGCCCACAACGCCTATATAGATATTGCCGTCCGTCCGTTTTGCTATGTTCTGATAAATGGAATTAGTCATTGTAACCTGCTCCTTTCTGCCTTCAAACTATGGGAATAAGCAGCAGGCACGGCTCGGACAGCACATCTTCCTCCAGCTCGTTTTCCTCCATTATCGCCTCGGGCTTGGTGTTATATTTTTTAGCAATTGCGAAGATTTCCTCGTTTTCCTCAGCGTAATACATTTTCAGTGCATACTCCGTATTTTTTTCTTTGGGCTTTTCGGTATCCAGCAGCACGTTTTCGATGACCTCAAGATTCATCATTCTGTAAACGCACCCGTTCAGAGCCACGGTCACACGCACTTCCACAGCCGAATCCCCGTTTATGTTGAAGCTGACGTCAGTCACCTGCACATCAGGCTCGATAATGCAGTTTTCGTCGGCGAATCCCACCTCGCAGGAAAGCTCCGCCGCCTCGCTCTTTTCTATGAACACGGGCGTTCCCGACCCGTTCAGTCTGCCGATAGCCTGAGCATTCATCTGCCCTGTAACTGTCAGAGTCCCCTCGCTGTCAAACCGACAGCTTACCCCGTTAAAATCGCAGCGGCAGTCAAACACTTCCTCCAGGCTGCCTTCCTTGCACTCCAGCACAGTCTTGTAGGACAACTGTCTCTGCACCTGCTGAGGAGAATGCTCCACCTTTATCGTAGACTTGGTGAACTCGGTGGCGTAATCGGTAGAGAACAGGTCGGTCAGCACCGAGATATTGCTCTCCTTATTGGCTATCACCCTGCAGTCCACGGTAAGGTCGCACGCCAGCATTCTGTTGCCCGTATCCTCGCCGCTCTTGACCTCCAGCCCGCAGTCCATAACTCTCACATCGGCAGCGCAGGTATAGCTGTCGTCCAGCCCATCCATATCGATTATCCTGCTGATGGGGATAGCCGCCTCCATGACCTCGGTGTCCTGCGTATCCTCGTCTATCTTCACAAGGTACAGCGCCTTCACCTTGGCTTCACCTTTAACGACGGCCTTTCCTGCGATTATCTTGATATCGTTTATCTCGGCATTGCAGTCGCAGTGCACTATCCCAAGGATACCGCCCTTACCGCTGCCCGTCTCGATATCCTCCCGAATTACGAACTGACCTCCGCCTATCAGCCTGTCACCGCAGTAAGCCAGCGGCTGAGCCTTAGTCTCCAGCCCGTCTGCCCCGCTGATTATCTCCACGCTCCGTGAGGTGCACACCTTCACCTTGCAGCTTACGGCGCCTCTCACATCGAACCGCCGACCGCTTATTGCCCTGCAGTTGCAGTAATCCGTCTTTGCCCTGATATAAACGGTATGCTTTTCAGGCGCTCTGGACAATTCCAGCGTCTTCGAGTAGGTATACCTCTGTTCCACGCAGTGTATATTCACTCCGTCGTCCGACAGATACAGTATCTTTATCAGCACTGCTCCGTCGATAAAAAGCTGTGTGCCGGAAACGCTGTAAGACGATATCCCCGGCGTAAGACTGCACCTGAGTATCTTGAATATGTCGGGATAATAGTCCGGCAGTATGTAGTCGAATTCCACGCCCTGCTCGGTCTGCCCGTCATATATCACTTCATTCAGGAACACAGGCTCTTTGTTAAGTTGCAGCTCTTCCATATTAACATTTGACCTCCGCTTTCATATATTGGACAATGTATCCTTTGTCAAAAGAAATATATTCACGTCCCGGACAGTTTATGACAAGCGGTGAACAAAAAAGACCTCCGCATTTCTGCGGAAGTCTCGGTATGTATAAACGGAAAGAAGGGGAACCGCCTCAGCCTACTGCGCCACCGTATAAAGAGAATAGAAATACCCCTTTTTCTCCATCAGCTCCTTAAATCCGCCCTGCTCCCGAAGCGCCCCGTCCTTCAGAACAAATATCCTGTCATACTGCTCCAGCAGTCCCGCCTCCAGCCGATGCGTCACCACCAGCCGTGTCAGCCCGTTTAAATGCAGAATGGACTCCGTCACCTCAAAGGCCGTCTTATTGTCAAGAGAAGCCGTAGCCTCGTCCAGAAGCAGCACCGGCGTGCCCCTCAGCAAAGCCCGTGCAATACTTATCCTCTGTCTCTCGCCCCCTGAAAGCCCCACGCCGTTTTCGCCGCAGCGGTAGTCCTCGCCCCGCTCCCGAACGAGCTCCGCCAGCCCGGAGCGCTCCACTGCCTCTCTTACACGTTCTGCGGGGAACTCCCTGAACATGGTGATATTGCGGCGAACGGTATCGTCGAACAAAAACACGTTCTGCCCGATAAGGCTGATAAGGTCGTACAGGCTGTTGGGGTCAACGCTGTCAAGCTCCTTCCCGTCGACGGTGACCGACCCCTCATACCCGTCATACCCTCCCATCAGCAAATTCATCAGCGTGGACTTTCCCGACCCCGACGCTCCCACCAGCGCATATTTTTTCCCCGCCTCAAGAGTCATGCTCAGATCCTTCAAAACAGGTGTGTCCTCATTATAACCGAATGTAACGTGTTCAAGTGCAATGCCTTCGTTCAGAACAGGCGGTATAGTCTCGCCGTTTCTTGCAGCATTTTCTTCCGCTACCTTCGCCAGCTTTTCGATAAGCCCTCTCGCCGCCTTTCGTGCCGCAACTTGCTGCGGTACCTGCTGAACAAATACCAACAAGTAATTGCAAAGCTGTATAAACACAACGGTAGTTCCCAGGGTAATATCCCCCCGAATTGCAAGATAAGCGCCGATAAAGAAAATACCTATCTGCATCAGAGGCGAAAGCATATAGAAATTCACTCCCTCCAAAAGGCTCCTCCACCAGCTCCGCCGCATCTTCTCATGCTCTATCATACGGTTTTCCTCGTCAAAAAGCCTTTCCGCCTGCCTTTCAGCCTTAAAGCCCTTCAGCACCGCAAACCCCGACAGCAGGTCCTTCAGCCGTGCCATAAACCTTTCGTTCCCGTCGCTGACAGCCGTCTCCCGACGGTTCATCTCAGGCGCAAAAATCAGCGCCCCCGCCATCGGCAGCAAACACAGCAGAACGGTAGCTCCCGTCATAACGGGACTGTACCACAGCATAAACAAAAGGGTGCACACGAACTGAACGCTGAGATACACGATGTTAAAGATATTGTACAGGTAATTTCCCTCCAGTGTATTCACGTCATTGGTGAGCACCGACAGATACCTGCCCGTATTCTCCTTGGCAAAGGCGCTTATGCTTTTCTGCGACAGCCTCTCAAACGCCAGCGTTTTATACTGTCTCAGTCCACGGTGCACAAACACCGCCTTCGCCCGTCCTCTGACAATGCTTGCGGCTCCCGAAAACACGATCAGCAGCAGCGTGACCGCCAGCAGCCGCCCAAGCCTTTCCAGCTCCGCTCCCGCAATTGTATCCATCACCGCACCCAGCATCCACGAGATACCCAGATTTATGGGAATATCCATCAGTGAAAGAAGCACCCCGACAGCAAACGCCGCACGGTTATGCTTATAAAAGGAGCTCAGATATTCTTTTGCATTGGGATTTTTCTTATTGTTTTTCATGTTGCAGCTTCCTTTCGCCTTAAATTTGAGCATAAAAATGCCCGACCCGATGAGGTCGGGCTTTGCTCAGCTATATAATTTATGGCTCTGTCACAACAAATGGCTGATTTTTAAAAGATAAATGGGAGAGCCGTTAATAACTAAATCAGAAGTTACCTTACATAGTCCGTATACAGCAAACAATATTCAGCAAGATTAAAATGTGCAGAACGATATGATACAAATCCGGAATAAGTCGCTTATCGCTTATTGGAATAATTCGTATCGTATCCTGAAAACATTCATTATATCCCTTTAATTTTTCTTGACTGGCTCCAAAAATAGTGTAGTACCAATGGCAAAAGAATTGCACAATGAACCAAAGCAGCAAAATGACTGACAGTATCCACTTTCCAACGCTATGAAAACAGTGATAACAAACCAATCCAAAGCTGAATAAACAGAGCATAACAAATTCTGCGCTCTTGACTCCCATACCCCCCACCAGAATTTGATTGCGGATTCTATAGGTTGTGGTACAGCCAAGAAACCATATCCATAAAACAAATTGAAGTATACAGGTTATTATAAACACTTTGACGTTTCCTCCACAGATCCTTGCATACATATCTGCTGTCCAAATCAACCATTTGTTGTGACGGAGCCTAATTATTTATCGTCACGCCGCAGCAGCGGCTTACCTCTCACCATCCAATTCATATAGTATGCGTCGGTACTCAGCAGCAATCTGGCAAAGTAAAAAAACGGCACCAGATGAAAGGGATTGCGCAGATGATAAGCGCTGATCTCCCCCTCGTCGCCTTCCAGATCAAGTGAGCCTGTCAAATTTAATTTTGTCAGTGCGTCCAGCATCTCCTTTGCCCGTTCCTCGGAGATACCCGCCCACTTTGCCACCGCTCCCGGCGTGTAGCATTTACTGTGCTCCCCTGCCAGACTCACTATCACTTCCAGCATATCAGGCTGAGCCAATACTCTGAAAAGCTCCCGATATTCCTCGTTGGAGGAGAAATACGCCATATATCCCTTTTCGGGTTCAGGAAAGAAGGCGGCAAAAGACATATCATCGGCAAACACCCCGCTGACTATACCGTGATCGGTAGAGGAAACTGACGGCAGAATGATCGGTTCACCTTTGCTGGTGATCATTTCGCAGAGCTTCATATACCCGATCTCCGGAGGTTCCTTTGACGGGAAGAACCCGAATTTTATCATTGCAAAGGCAAGCCTGCAAATCTTATCCAGCCTTTGCTCCTCAGGCAGGCTGCGTATCCATCTGCAAGCCGTCTGCTCCATATCCTGCACCTCGCCGCCCTCTCTTCCGAACAGTGCGTCTATCGTAACGTGCAGCCTGTCTGCAATAGCCGGCAGCAGCGCCACGTCAGGCGTACCGCCGCTTTCCCACTGGGACACAGCCGAGCTGCTTACTCCCAGCGCTTCTCCAAGCTCCCTTTGGGTCAACCCCATTTCTTTTCTGAATTTCTGTATCTGCTCTCCCACGATGGAATAACTCATAGCGCGCCTCCTTTGAGTTCTGCTTATATTATACACCAAGCGCCGCTTAATTTCAATGGGCGTGTTCTAACACGAATTTAAGCACCGCTTATCAAAAAAATCCAATGATTTCCGCAAACCCTCATAAACATAGGCTTTCATATTTATGTGAAAAAAATTACAAAAATTTGCAATATTGTATTGACAAATAATATTATATGATATATAATATCATACAGAGAACAAAATCACATGATGACCTGATACCGATTCAACCGACTACCGACGACTATTCTCTAATAACTGTAAGGAGCTGAAACAATGACTTTCCCAATATCCGCCGCCCTGCTTGACGCCTTGGTGCTGGCGGTAGCGGCCCGAGAAGACACTTACGGCTACCGTATAACGCAGGATATCCGCACAGCCGTAGAGGTATCCGAGTCCACCCTGTACCCTGTTCTGCGCCGTCTGCAAAAGGAGGAGAACCTTGAGACCTACGACCGTGAGTTTCAGGGCAGGAACCGCCGCTACTACCGTGTGACCCCAAAGGGAAGGGCAGCGCTGGAGCTTTACCGTGAGGAATGGAAGCTGCACAGAAAGAAGATAGAGGACATAATTTTATCTCAGGACAACACGTCCCCGCCTCAGAACGATACCATCTTATGTCAACAAGGAGAGGAGAAACCCACAGATGAATAAATACGAATTTTTGGCGCAGCTCAGAAACGCACTGTCCTCCGTCCCACAGGAGGAGCGTGAAGCGGCGATGAGCTACTACGAGGAATTTTTCAGCGACGCAGGCGAAGAAAACGAGCAGGCGGTGATAGCCAGTCTCGGCTCTCCCGAGGAGCTTGCCCGCTCCATAATCGACGAAAACCGCAAGGAAACGGCGCAGTCCCCCAACACCTCCGCAGACGGCAGCGGCTTTAACGCTGACGGCTTCACCCCGCCCCCCACTCCCGCCCGGCAAAACGGCGGCTGGACAGGCGGACAGATAGCCCTGATAGTTGTCCTGCTTATCATTTCCTCCCCGATATGGTTAGGTCTTTTAGGCGTCTTGTTTGGTTTGATATTAGGCGTGTTCGGTGCGCTTATCGGCATTATCGTCGCCTTCGGTGCCTGTGCAGTGGGCTTTTTCGTTGCGGCAATAGCCTCATTTATCTCAGGAGTTCCCGCCTTCGGTCTGTTCGGCATAGGCTTATCCCTGTTCTTTGTCGGTCTTTTCCCCTTGGCGATATACCCGCTGTTCAAGCTGCTTGTAAAGCTCACGGTAGTCTGCTGCAAAGGAATAGCCTCACTTATAAGAAAACTTACAGGAAGAAAGGGGGTCGCTTAAAATGCCAAAGGGAGCAATAAAATATATAGTAGGCGGCTCACTGGTGCTGCTTGGAATTATACTTATGGTGATCGCCTTCTGCATGGGCGGAGCGACAGTATTTACCAACGGTCTGAACTTTGAATTCAGTCACAATGACGTATATGTTGACTGGAGCGGCATACACGTTTACCCGAATGATTATGAAACAGGTTCAGCAGGAGAAATAATAGATATGGAAAACATAGAAAACCTCAAAGTAAATTTTGATTACGGTGAAATGGTGATAAAAACAGGCAATGTTGACGAAATAAAGGTAGACGCCCAAAACGTAAATCAGAACCGCTTCAAATACAAGGTAAACGGTGACACCTTAGAGATAGGCTACGACAGCGGCTGGAGCATAAGCTTATTCGGCATTCACCCCGTAAACAACAGCAAAATCGAGATAACCGTCCCCAAGGATATGACCTTTGAGAAAGTGGAGATAGACAACGGCGCAGGCAAGATGACGGTGGAAGGAATAACCGCCGACAGACTTAACGTCAATAACGATGCAGGAGAAATGAGAATGACCAACGTCACAGTCAACGACAGGCTGGACGTAGAAGGCGGTGTAGGCGCAATAATCGTCACCGACACGGTATGCGCCGGCATAGACGCAGACTTAGGCGTAGGCGAATTCCGCTTTACCGGCGAGGTAAACGGTGACGGCAGAATAGACAGCGGAATAGGTTCAGTCCGCATGACTCTCTACGGCGACCGGGACGACTACGATTTCCGTGTAGACAGCGGCATCGGCAGCGTAACGACCCCCGGCTCCAACAGCAACGCAAAATACACCTTCAACATATCCTCGGGCATAGGCGAAGTAAGAATAACCATGGAGCCAAAGGAGGACTGACAATGCCAAAAAAGCTTTACAAAATTGAACAGGGAAGGATACTCTGCGGCGTATGCGGCGGCATAGCCGAGTATCTGAACCTTGACCCCAACATAATCCGTCTTATAGCCGTCCTGATAGGCGTATTCTCCGCATTTATCCCCCTGCTTATCGCCTATATCGTCATGGCGTGCGTCCTTCCCGACAAATCCATGACCTTCTGAAAAATTTTACAATAAGCTTAAATATTCCTGACAAAAACCGACCTTTTGTATCATTTACACAAAGGTCGGTTTTCTGCTTTTGTCTTTGGCTCGTTTTCCTTATGCATACTTCCCATAATATTCAACAAAAAACTCCGCAAACTATGCAGTACGACCAATTTCCCCTTTTCTCATTTTTCCATACCCGAATTTGCATTGTGCATTTTTTCCGAATAAAATAAAACCATACCACCCGAAAGGAACACTCGAAATGGAACGCACGGCAAGCAAAAAGATAATGAAAATAGTGACGGTAGGGCTAATGGCAGCCCTTGTCTATGTAGGGAACTACCTCTCCTTCCCGATCCCCAACGGCGTACTGGTCACCCGCATACACTTAGGCAATTCCATGTGCCTTTTGGCAGGTCTCCTTTTCTGCGGCAGCACAGGCGGCATATCCAGCGGTATCGGCGCCGCCCTCTACGACCTGTTCACCCCTGCCTACGTCCTCTCCGCCCCCTACACCTTCATCTCCAAATTCGCAATGGGCTTCGTGGCAGGCAAGCTGAACCGCCGCAATTCAGAAGGCAAAATTCCCGTCTCAACCACAATAATCGCCGCCATTATCGGTCAGATAGCCTACATCGTCCTCTATCTCCTGAAATCCTTCTTCACCGTCCTTATCCTCGGCGGCACGGCAGAAGCCGCATGGATAGCCACAGGCAACAACGCTGTCACATCATCAATAAACGCCGTTATCTCCGTAGTGATAGCAGTACCTCTCTATATCGCCCTGCGAGCTGCCCTCACCAAAACCCCCATCAAACCTCTCATCAACGAACGCGCCGAAAGCAAAGGCTGGCTGAACCCCGTGACCGTCGGTCTTATCGCCTTTGCCTTCATAACGATAACCGTCTACACCATGACCCTCTCCGCCCAGACCAAGCTTGAAGCCCGACAAGCCGAGGAGAAAGCCGCTTTAGAGCAGCGCATAGAGGACTGCGAGACAAAGCTCGATCATCTCTACAACGAATTAGGCATAGACCCGCCTGTCTAATCGTTAGCAGTGCACAGCAAAAAGTACAAAGCAAGTCGGTTTACTACGATTGTGCGCACACCTCTCCCTGTCTCGACCCGATTTGCTGCGCTGCCGTCAACCGAGCAGCACCTTCTTTCCCTTTTGCCGCGCAGCCCCTAATCCACACCTGCGTGTTCCTCGCAGTTCGCAAGCAAACTGCTTTCATAATTGCTCGAATTTCCCTTATGGAAATTCGTTTTGCTCCGCAAAACCGCAATTATGAACCCGCCCGCCCCCGAATGTTGACTCCCCCATATAAGAAAAATGCGGTGCCCTCACCGCATTTTCTTTATAACTAATCCCTGACATCATACTCCTCCACCCCGCAATTCTCCAGCGAATAATTAAAAAACTCCTCATTAGTCATATCCCTGAAGTATGTATTGATGACCCGACAAACCCCACCGTGGCAGACAATGAGCACATTCCTGCCGCAATACCGTTTCCTCAGCTCCTCCAGCAGTCCATAAGTCCTATAAGCCACCTGCATCATCGACTCTCCGTTAGGATACCTGAACGCAAAATTCCTCTTATTCCCCAGAAACCCCTGATCCCTCCTGTCCACGCCCTCATATATCCCGTAATCCTGCTCAATAAGCCTGTCATCTGTCTCAATATCAGCAATTCCGCACCTTTCGGCAATTATCCTGCTTGTCTCATAAGCCCTCTTCATAGGCGAGGAAACAATAACATCTATATTTTTATCAGCCAGCCTGTCCGCCAGCTCCGCCGCCTGCCGCCTCCCGTTATCGGTAAGCTCCGCTTCAGTCCTGCCGCAAACCTTATCCAACACATTCCAGTCCGTCTCCCCGTGCCGTGTAACAAAAAACCTCATACAAACCTCCAAAGCTCCGTTTTACAAAACAATTCTACCACATCGCCCTATTCTTTTCAATCCACCCTTTGCAAAATCCCCAAAACTATGATATACTATCTATAAAAAGGAAACCGACCAACGCAATACCCGACAACACCACCTGAAAGGACGAAAACCCATGCGAATGCGCAAGAAACGCCACCTTGACGAACGTCTTGAACAGTGTTCAACTGTCAATCTCGGCTGGCTCCCCGACTATTCCGCCGATCTTCGCGGCGACCCGCCTATGGAGAAATTCAACGTACAAAAGGTTTTCGGCAACACCAACCCCGTCCGCTTAGAGATAGGCTGCGGCAAAGGCAGATTTATCCAGCAGCTTGCCGAAGAAAACCCCGATATAAACTACCTCGCCTTAGAGCAGACCCCCAACGTCCTGATAACCGCAATGGAACGCACTCGGGACAGCGGCATAAAGAACCTCCGCTACTACGCCGGAAAAGCCGAGTATCTGGAAAAAGTCCTCTCCCCCTCCTCGGTAGACCTTATCTATCTGAACTTCAGCTGTCCCTATCCCAAGGAGAGCTATGCCAAGCACCGCCTGACTCACCCGCTTTTTCTGAGAATATACGCCTCTATCCTGTCTCCCGACGGCTATATAAAGCAAAAAACCGACAATCAGCGCTTGTTTGAATTTTCCATAGAAAATTTTTCCCAAAACGGCTGGAGCCTGCGAAATGTTTCCCTTGACCTACATAACAGCAAGATCACGGGGAATATTATGACTGAATATGAGGAGCGCTTCACGAAAATGGGACTTCCCATCTATTACCTTGAGGCATTTATCAAAAAATAAAAATATCCTATTTACTTTTTTTCCAATTTATGGTAAAATCATATACAGATAATATGTGAAATAAATCGGAACCAACATTCCGAGAAAGGGTAACAGTATGAAAACATTAACCGCATTACTGACCTTGGCTGGCGTAGCAGGCATCGGCTACTACGTCTACAAGAAGATGAACGAGAAGAAGGAGGACGCCACCGCCTACACCGAGTTCAAGGAAAAGAGAACACCCGGCGAGCGTGTCCGCAGAGCCTCCATGTACGCCGTAGGCACCATCAAGACTACAGCCGACAA
>JAFLUH010000051.1 GCA_022508895.1 Oscillospiraceae bacterium | reverse complement strand
CAAGGACGACATTCTCATCAGCCTCATGAGCCAGTACTACCCCTGCGGCAAAGCCTCCGACTACCCCGAAATAAACCGCCGCCTGACTACATTTGAATATCGCAAAGTCCTGTCGGAGTGCGAGAAAATAGGCTTCGACGGCTTCATGCAGGAGCGCTCCTCTGCCACTGCCGAGCTTACCCCCGACTTTGATTTTTCCGGACTGTAAAACAAAAAATTCCTATTGACTTTCGACCCCTGAATTGTTATAATTATAAAGATGGCAGCGGCAGAAAAAGCTGCTGCAAAATTCTGAAAAGGAGATAAAAAGATATGAAAAAGTACATATGCCCCATCTGCGGCTACGTTCACGAAGGCAACGAGCCCCCCGAGAAATGCCCCCAGTGCGGCTGCCCCGCAGCTAAATTCGAGGAGCAGAGCGGCGAGGAGCTGGTCTTTGCGGACGAGCACAGAGTAGGCGTTGCTCAGGGCGTTGACCCCGAGATAATCGAAGGTCTGAAAATGAACTTCACCGGCGAGTGCACCGAAGTGGGAATGTATCTGGCAATGTCCAGAGTAGCCGACAGAGAAGGCTACCCCGAGGTCGCCGAGGCATACAAGAGAATAGCCTTCGAGGAGGCGGAGCACGCTGCAAAGTTTGCCGAGCTGCTGGGCGAGGTAGTTACCGATTCCACCAAGAAGAACCTTGAGCTTCGTGTAGCGGCGGAGCACGGCGCCACCGCAGGCAAGCTGGAGCTGGCAAAGAAGGCAAAGGCGCTGAACCTTGACGCTATCCATGACACCGTTCATGAAATGGCAAAGGACGAGGCAAGACACGGCAAGGCTTTCAACGGACTGCTGAAGCGTTATTTCTGAGTTGTTTGACGGAGCGGGAGACCGCTCCGTTTTTATTTGATGGGCAGTTGACTTTTTGCGACATTAGGAGTATAATTACAGTTAAGAGTTAAGAGTGAAAAGTGTAGAGTTGAGGTGCGGCTTCGCCGCTGATTCAGATTGCCGTCTGCATATTAAAATCCATCTGCGAAGCCTTGTGACTTTGCTTGCAAAGTCACATAAGATACACTCAACTATACACTGTACACTATACATTGTCAACGGAGGTTATTATGGCTGTACTTGTTACCGGAGGCACCGGCTATATCGGGTCTCACACCGTGGTGGAGCTGCTTGAAGCAGGCGAGGACGTCATCGTTATCGACAATTTTTTCAACTCCAAGCCTTGGGTGCTGAACGCTATTCAGGACATTACGGGAAAGGGCTTCGGCTTCTACGAGGGCGACGTTGCGGACAAGGATATGCTGCGCCGCATATTCAAGGATTGCTTTATCGAGGAGGTAATACATTTCGCAGGCTACAAGGCGGTGGGCGAAAGCGTGCAGAAGCCTGTCATGTATTACCGCAACAATATAGACACCACCCTTGCGCTGCTTGAGGTGATGGAGGAATTCGGCTGCAGGAGACTGGTGTTCAGCTCCAGCGCCACCGTTTACGGCATACCCAAAAAGGTGCCCGTTACCGAGGGTTCTCCTCTGTCCGCCATCAACCCCTACGGCAGCACAAAGCTGATGATAGAGAATATGTGCAGGGAGCTGTGCCATGCGGACGACCGCTGGAGCGTTGCGCTGCTGCGCTACTTCAACCCCATAGGCGCTCACGAAAGCGGCAAGATAGGTGAGGACCCCAACGGCATACCCAACAACCTTATGCCCATAATCCTTAATGTGGTTTCCGGCAAAACGCCCATACTGTCCGTCTACGGCAACGACTATCCCACTCCCGACGGCACCTGCATACGAGACTATATCCACGTTGTTGACCTTGCCAAGGGACACCTTGCCGCCATCAAAGCGGTGCGCAGGGACACCGGCGCAATGGAGTTCAACTTAGGCACCGGCAAGGGCTACTCGGTGCTGGACATCATCAACGCCTTTGAAAAGGTGAACGGGGTGAAGGTGCCCTACGTCATCACCGGCAGACGTGCAGGCGACGCCGCCCAGTGCTACTCCGACCCCTCCAAGGCGAACAAGGAGCTGGAGTGGAAGGCGGAGAAGGACATCGAGCAGATGTGCCGTGACGCATGGAATTTCCTGCAGCAGCACCAGAGATAAAAATAAAGCTGATAATAACACAAAAAGCGTCCCCAAACGGCGCTTTTTGTGTTAAACGGTTAAACTGTGACATCTGACCAAAAGGAGGTGCTCCCATGCTTGAAACGGTTGCTTCCTGCGCCCTCACCGTCTCGGAAACTGCGGTCATAAAAAAGAACCGCCTTGCCCCCAAGGAGGCGGCGGGCAAACAGAAGCGAATAGCGATAGTGACCGGCGTTCACGGCGACGAGCTGGAGGGGCAGTACGTCTGTTACGAGCTTATCCGCAGGATAACACGGGGACAGGCGGACCTGACCGGCATAGTTGACGTGTACCCCGCTTTGAACCCTCTGGGCATAGATGCAGTGACAAGGCAGATACCCCGGTATGACCTTGACATGAACCGCATTTTCCCCGGCGGCGAGGGCGGCACCCCTTGGGAGCACATGGCAAAGCAGGTGATAGACGACATAGCGGGCGCAGACCTGTGCATAGACATACATTCCAGCGACATCTTCCTCCGTGAGATACCGCAGGTGCGCATAAGCTCCGACTTTGCGCCCAAGCTGCTGCCCTACGCAAAGCTGCTGAACGCCGACTTTGTCTGGGTAGGCAACGCCTCCTCCGCACGTCCCTCCTCCCTGTCCTACACCCTCAACAGCATGGGAACTCCCTGCCTTGTGGTGGAGATGGGAGCTGGACTGAAGATAACCAAGGAGTACGGCGACCAGCTTTTGGACGGCATTTTCGCTTTGATGGCAAAAATGGACATGTGGACGGGCAGGGTCAGCGGCGTTTCCAATCCAATGGTGTCCACCGACGGTGAGGTAACGGTGATACACTGCGAAAAAAGCGGCATCTTCATGCCCGCCATAGAGCACTGGATAGGCATCAGCGAAGGCGACCACATAGGCGACATACTCAACGTGTTCACCGGCGAGACAGAGGAGGAGATATTCTCACCCGTCTCGGGCACAGTGTTCACTCTGAGGGAATATCCCGTGGTATCCTGCGGCAGCCTGATCGCAAGAATATTCGGAGGCGGACTATGATAAAGGAAAATATTTACCGCTTCACCTCCGCTTACCGCGGAGACTATGAGATAAACGCCTACCGCTTCAACAAGGGTGAAAAGTCCTGCTGCATAGTGGGCGCACTGAGAGGCAACGAGATACAGCAGCTTTACGTCTGCTCCAAGCTGATAAGGGCGCTGGAGGAGCTGGAAAAGCAGTGCAAAATAAGCTACGGTCATGAGATAACGGTAGTGCCCTGCGTCACTCCCTTTTCAATGAACATCGGCAAGCGCTTCTGGTGCGAGGACAACCGTGACATAAACCGGGACTTCCCCGGCGACCCCGCAGGTGAGCCTACCCAGCGCATAGCGGCGGAGCTGCTGGGCAGGATAAGCGGCTTCCAGTACGGTATCCAGTTCGCCTCCTTCTACATGAGCGGCGACTTTATCCCCCATGTCCGCATGATGGAAACGGGTAAGGAAAACACCGGCCTTGCCAACCTTTTCGGCTTGCCATACGTTGTGCTGCGCAAGCCCCGCCCCTTTGACGAAACGACCCTCAACTACAACTGGCAGCTAAGCGGCACCAACGCCTTTTCCGTCTACACCAACGAGACGGAGCGCATAGACGAGGAGAGCGCAGCCCTTGCGGTTGCGTCGGTGCTCCGTTTCCTGTCCCGTATGGGGATAATCAAGCACCAGTGTCACGGCGGCTACATTTCCACCATACTTGAGGAGGACGGGCTTATGCCGGTGAAATCGAGCACCGGCGGCATCTTCCATAGGATAAAGAAGCCCGGCGACGAGGCGGTGCAGGGCGAGCTTATGGCGGAGGTACTCCACCCTTACGAAAACACGGTGCTGGAGGAGATAAAGGCGCCCTGCAGCGGAGTGGTCTTCTTCGCTCACAAGTCGCCGCTGGTGTCGGAGAACTCGGTGCTTTACAAGGTGATAAAGAGACTGAAAAACTGATAATAAAAGCGCACTGCTTATTGCGATAAGCCGTGCGCTTTTTGCTTTATGCGATTTTACCCTGCCAGAAATCTCCCCAGCATATCGTAATCATTCAGCAGGTCGACCTCCTTTATGCTGTCTCTCCTCCTGAGTATCAGACGATCGGGCACGGCGTCCTCATTACCGATTTGGAAGTGAGCTATCAGGGCGTAGCCCTGTCCCGTCTCCCCGTCCGTATAGGTGCAGACCAGGGTTTGAGTATAGTAGCTGACCCCCACGCCGAAGCGTTCCAGCTCCGCAAAATCATGCAGGCACAGGGAGCCTCTCTCCGCCTTATTCATCAGCTCAACGAACTCCCCGTCGGTCATCGGTGTAAGCCTGTCCAGATCCTTTTCTCCGAAATACATATAGCCCTCGCCGAAATCGTACACATACTCCGACGGAGAAAAATAATACTCGAAATCCTCCATTGATATCTTTCTCAGATCCATATAGCTGTCAGCTTCGTCATATTTCAGACAAATTTTCAGCGAAATGATCTCAGAAATAACGGTATCTACAGGCTCGCCCGGAAAAGCCGCCACAACAGGCAGGGTAAGCCCGTCACGGTCATATCTCAGCACCAGATAATACACATCATCTTTAAGCGCTTCCATATAGTTATACAGCGAAAAATCCGTAAAGATAAGATTGGTCTCACTGTGATCTATCATAACCAGCGCTTTAAGCTCCTCATAGCTCAGCGGCTTCAGCGCCTCTATCTGCTGCGGCTCAAAGAACGGCATCGGGCAGTCCGCCGTCTCATAGCGTTCGTCGGCTGTCGGGTAACTTCCGTCCTTATCCTCCTGCGTATTATCGGCGCCGTTGTAGTCGGTGGCAATATACGACCCGCCTGCTTCGCCGGGTCCCTGCATGACCCATTCGCCGTCCGCCTCGCCTGCGTTTTCATTTGCATTATAGGACGCATTCTCCGTCATTTTATCCGCATTATCATAGGCATCGCCGTTCAGTGCGGCGCCTCCGGACATCTCCTCCCTGCTGCCCAGCGCAAAGAACACGCTCACAGCCAGCACCACGGCAAGACAAGCCGCCGCCGAGCCGAACACCCAGCCGTATCTCACAAAGAAATTCACCTTTGGAGGTGCCGCAGCCGCTTTCATGTCCGCTTTAAGGCTTTCGATAAGTCTGCCGTTCGGCTCCAGCCTGTCAACGGCACGCCTGTATTCATTTTTGAAATCGCCCATTACAGCTCCTCCTCTCTCAGAATTTCTTTCAGCATATTTCTCGCTCTGTGCAGCCGTGTTTTCACCGCCGACAGCCCTGCGCCGATTATCTGCCCTATCTCCTCCACCGTCAGCTCCTCGTAGTAGAACAGATGCACCACCACCCGATACTTTTCCGGCAGTGACTTTACCGCCTCCAGTACCACGCTCTCGGTGTCCGAGCGTTCAAACTGATCATCGTCGGCGCTGAAGAAATTGTCGTCGGTTTCCTCGTCGCTTCTCCGTCTGTTCCATGATGAGGTGACCAAGGTTTTCGAGCAGTTGACGGTGACTCTCAGCAGCCACGCCTTGCGGTGCTCCTCGTCGTTGAAGGTCTTGTCGGCTCTTATGTACCGCAGGAAAACCTCCTGCAATACGTCCTCTGCGTCCTGCACATTACCCGTTCTTGCGTAGGCAAGCCGATACACCATTTTATTATAAAGCTCAAGGACCTGTTCAAAATCCTCTCTTGAGCGTAGTGATAGCTCTTCCATAAATTCCGCCTTTGTAGTTAAAACTTCATAATACGTTAAAAGGTTACAAATCGGTAACAAGATTTTTTTCTATCCAAATACAGCGGGAGTTTTTTTACCTCCCGCTGTATTTATAAAACGATTTCCTTATGCCGTGTAACATGGCACCCGATATTCACCGCCACAGGCAGTCCCGCAATGTGGGTGGGGAACGTCTCGATATTCACATACAGCGCCGTCTGCGTGCCGCCGAAGCCCTGCGCTCCTATTCCAAGCTCGTTTATCCCCTCAAGGCACTTCTGCTCCATTTCCGCATAAAACGGGTCGCCGTTCCTCACACGGAAATCCCTGCACAGCGCCTTCTTCGCAAGCAATGCCGCATACTCGAAATCGCCGCCTATGCCAACTCCCACCGTTATGGGCGGACAGGGATTGCTCCCCGCCTTATCCGCCGCGGAAACCACAAAATCCACTATATCATCGGCAATGGCGGAAGGCGTGAACATTTTCATTGCGCTCATATTCTCGCTGCCGAAGCCCTTTGGAGCGACGGTGATATGCACCCTGTCGCCGCTTACTATGGTGGTGTGGATTATCGCAGGGGCATTGTCGTTGGTATTCACCCGCCTCAGCGGGTCGCCCACCACCGAAAGCCGCAGCTTCCCGTCAATATACCCCTTGGCAACGCCCTCGTTTATCGCCCTGTACAGCTCGCCGCCCACAAAATGCACGTCCTGCCCTATCTCAAGGAATATCACCGCCATGCCCGTATCCTGACAGATAGGCACGCCTAATTCCTTAGCGCAGTCCGCATTGGCACAAAGGTCGTTCAGCACGTTTTTGCACAGCGGGCTTTCCTCCTTCTCCGCCGTTTCCCGTATCAGCTCCTGCATACCCTCGGGCAGGAACAGGTTAGCCTCCTCGCACAGCCTTGCGACGGTATCCCTTACGAAGCTTACCTCAATCTCTCTCATTGTCTTCCAGTTCCTCTCCCAAAACGTCCGTATTCTCCGCCGAGGTAAATTCCCTCAGATACTTATTTATATTGGCAAGGCGGCTTTTCTCAAATCTCAGCAGATTAGCCTCGATAAACGCCACCACTAACAGTATCAGCGAAAATATCAGCAGCAGCCCCATCTCAGGCTCCTCCGAAAAACCCACCGCAAACAGCAATGCGGCGGTCACTATCAGAGCAATGCCGATTATCACCCAGAAGATAGCCCACACGGTGGCAGGCTTCTTGATGGCGCCGTCCAGCTGACTGCCCTGCAAGCCCTTGTTCAGCGTCCCCTGAAACATGGTGTCGCACATATCGCTGCGGTAGCTGTGAAAGTACTTCAGCTCAACACTGTCCCCCTGACGCTGCCACAGATATATCTGCCGCCCTCTCAGGTTGCTTTCCCGCCATATATCCGAGGCTATCTCCTCGTCTATCTTTTGGGTAAGCTCCTCCGTGCTGAGCCCGCTTTCAAAGGTAACGGGTATCTTTATCGCTCTTTTCATAGCCTGACCTCGTATCCGTCTACTAAAACCAATTTTGCCGTTGTAAGCACATCGTAGAATTCCCCGTCCAGCACTGCGATATCGGCGTCCTTACCAACCTCTATGCTGCCCACTCTGTCCTCTATCCCTGCAATTTTTGCAGCGCCTATCGTGATGGCGGCAAGCGCAGCCTCCTTGTCCAGTCCGCCCTTTATGCAGACCCCTGCCGCCAGCGGCAGATACTGTATGGGATTTTCGGGGTGGTCGGTGCATATCGCAACGTCTATCCCCGCCTTATGCAAACGGGCGGCGTTCTCAATGGACTGCCTGCTCAGCTCGGGCTTGCACCTGTCGGCGATCACGGGACCCACCACGCAGGGGAACCCGTCCTCTCCCAGCTCGTCCGCAATAAGCCCGCCCTCGGTGGCGTGTATCAGCACGCACTTTATGTCGAACTCCTTGGCGAGCCTTACGGCGGTGAAGATGTCGTCCGCCCTGTGGCAGTGGAAATGCGCCTTCACCTTGCCCTTCAGCAATGGCATCAGCGCCTCGCACTTCATGTCAAAGTCGGGCATGGAGCCTTCGTTTTCGGTGCCAAGACTGGATTCATAGTCGATGATGTCCTGCATATACCGCCGTGTCTTGTACAGCTGCTCACGGATAACGGCGGCGGTGGCGGTCCGTGTCGTAGGAGCCTCGTCCCTGTCGTTGTAGCACTTCTTGGGATTTTCGCCAAGAGCAAACTTTATAGCGGCAGGCGAGCGTATTATCCGCTTGTCGATACGCCTGCTGCCAAATGTTTTCATGGCGGCGAACTCTCCCCCCACGGGATTGGCGCTTCCCACGCCCGTGAGTATGGAGGTAACTCCCGCTCTTGCGCCCTCCAAAAAGCAGTAATCGTTGGGATTCACCCCGTCTATCGCCCTGAGCTGCGGCGTGGACGGGTCGGTTATCTCGTTGCCGTCCGCCCCCTCGAAGCCCAGTCCGTCCTCCCACATTCCAAGATGGGTGTGTACGTCGATAAAGCCCGGATAAACGTTCATTCCGAATGCGTTGAAATCGTCCCTTGCGGGCGGTGTGCTCAGCTCCGCCATCTTCCCCACACGGGCGATCTTCCCGTTTTCCACAAGTATAAAGCCGTTGTCGATAACGCCGGCTTCGCTCATCGTGTATATTTTTGCGTTGTATATAAGCATTGATGTTCCTTTCAAATAAGCAGCAGCAGTGAATTGATATTTTCAACCGTGGCTTCCTCGGCGCCTGTTGCCTTTACGGTAATACGCGAGTGCTTTTCGTATATCCCCCTGCGCTTCTCAAAGATCTCCCGCAGCTGCTCCTTCGTATTGTTCATGACCAGCGGTCGGTTTGTGTCGTACTTTATCCTCTCATAGCACAGCTCGAACTCTGCGTCCAGAAAAACGGTAATTCCGTGAGCGTTTGCGTACTCTGCGGTATTCTCGTTTATCAGCGTCCCGCCGCCGGTGGCAACCACATAGCCGCCCTCCAGCTCCTTTAAGCACTCCGCCTCCAGCTGCCTGAAAAAAGGCTCTCCGCTCTGCTCAAAAATTTCGGGGATACTGCGCCCGTCCTTTTCAACGATATAGCTGTCCAGATCAACAAACGGCATACCCTTTTGTTCCGCCAGCAGCCTTCCGATATAGCTTTTCCCGCAGCCCATGAAGCCGCACAGATAAATGCTCTTATTCATATTCACACCAGCTTCTCCATATCTGCGATAAGCTGATCTATATCCGCCCTGTTATAATGTGCGTCCAGCCACACCTTATGAGCAGCCACCGCCTGCAATACCAGCATGGACATTCCCCCCTGCGCCTTTATGCCAAGCTCCCTTGCATAGCGCATCAGCATTGTTTCATTGGGATTGTACACCACGTCAAAGAGGAATTTTACCCCGTCAAGCTGTTCCTTTTCCAGCGGAGAAGCGTCCACATTGGGGTACATTCCCACGGGAGTCGCATTTATGACAAGGTCAAAGCCTCCCTTCACCTCTGACAGGCGAATGACGTTCACATCACAGTTGGTGACCTCGGTCAGCTCCGTGTTTATATGCTGCTTTAATCTTTCCGCAACGGGTATATCCTCCTCTCTCGCTGCGATCGTGAGCTTGGGAGCGAGACAGGCTCCTTCGATGGCAGCCATTCGCCCAACGCCGCCGCAGCCCAGCAGACATATATTCTTTGAGGAGTTTGTCCCCATATTGGATATGGACGTCAGAAGTCCGTAAGCGTCGGTGTTGTAGCCCATAACGGAGCTGTTCTCTATCTTTACGGTGTTGACGCTGCCGTAACGCTGAGCCGTCTCGGAAAGCCCGTTGCACATTCCCAGTATGTTTATTTTGTGGGGTATGGTGATATTGAAGCCGTCAAGGTTTTTCAGACGGTCAAAATTGGCTCTCAGGTTTTCGGGGGGTATCTCCATCATCTCGTACTCCGCCTCTATCCCGTCCAGCTCGAACAGTCTTTTGTGTATCTGCGGCGAGAGGGAGTGCCCTAAAGGGTACCCTATCAGCCCGTAATGCTTTTTCATCACAGTCCTCCTTATGTCTGCACTGCCGCTTTCAATGCTGCGGTTTTTTCTGTGCCGCTGCCTCCAGTGTTGCGGCGTTTTCTATATTTACCGCCTTCACATCGGCAAGCGTCTTGCTCACCAGCCCCGTCAGCACCTTGCCGGGCCCCAGCTCCACAAACGTGTCGAAGCCGTCGTTTTTCATTGCGTTAAGCTCGTCGGTGAACCTTACGGGGGAGCAGATATGCTTTGCCATAAGTGCCGCCATGTTTTCAAATTCGGTAAGCTCCTTGCCTATTACGTTGGAGTAAAATTTCACCTTGGGATTTTTAAACTCTATATCGTTTACGGCAGCCTTAAATTCCTCCGCAGCCTCTTTCATCAGCTCCGAGTGGAACGCCGCCGAAACTGCAAGGGGAACCACACGCTTTGCCCCCTCTGCTTTAAGCGCCTCTGCTGCTTCCGCAATGCCCTCCTTGGTGCCTGCAATGACCGTCTGCACAGGCGAGTTCAGGTTTGCGGCGGTCACATATTTGCCCTCGTACTTTATTTTATAGCAGATCTCCACGACTTTTTCGGCAGGCAGCCCGATAACCGCCGCCATAGCGCCCGGATTCGCCTTAGCCGCCTTGTCCATAGCCTCGGCTCTGTGCTTTATGGCGGTGTAGCCTTCTTCGAGGGTCAGCACCCCCGCCGCCACCATAGCCGCATACTCTCCCAGAGAATGACCCGCAACACCCTCGCAGGACAGCCCCCTGCTTTCCGCAGCCGCCAGCGCCAGCAGGGAAACGGTGAATATGGCAGGCTGGGAAACACGGGTCTGCGCCAGCTCCTCGGCGGTGCCCTCCTGTACTATTTTCCATATATCGTAACCAAGTATTTTTTCGGCAGCGGACAAAATTTCCTTGCCTTTTTCGGGGATAGTCTCCAAAAGCTCCTTGCCCATCGCAGGATATTGTGAACCCTGTCCTGAAAATAAAAATGCGGTTTTCAAAAGCGTGTCCTCCTTGATGTCATAATTTAAAGCGTGAAAAATTTTCCTTTTTTATCCAAAGTTCTGGAAAATTCTTGTTGACAAAACAGTCCTCTTTGAGGTAAAATAGAGTGGATAGTTTTTTTGCGGAGGCTGTCTGCAAATCCGCAAAAAACCAATCATTGCTATTATACACTATTTAAAAAAGAAAATCAAGCCATATAATAAAATAAAAGGCTGTTCAATACCGATTTCCCGTCAGCGGAACGGTACGGCAGAGAAAGCGTAATTCTATGAAAGACAAGGGTATCAGGATACTGGGAACAGGGAGCTGCATTCCCCCCACCTCCGTCACCAACGATGACTTTGCAAAGTTTCTGGACACCAACGACGAGTGGATCTACACAAGGACGGGCATACACAGCCGCTACTACTCCACCGACAAGCTGAACTACCAGATGGCGGCGGAAGCGGCAAAGAACGCCCTTGAAAATGCGGGGGTCGACGGAAAGGACATTGACCTTATCCTGCTGTCCACCTGCTCCGCCGACTTTTTCTACCCCTCCACCTCCTGCCTCGTGCAGGGACTTGTGGGGGCGGAAAACGCCGTCTGCATCGACATAAACACCGCCTGCACGGGCTTCATAACCGCCCTTGACATGGCGAGCCGCTATCTCCACACGGGGGACTGCAAAAAAGTCCTGATAGTAGCCAGTGAGTTCCTCACCCGTCAGCAGGACTTTGCAGACCGTTCAAGCTGCTTCCTGTTCGGCGACGGAGCGGGAGCGGTGGTGGTGGAAGCCGCCGAAAAGCCCTTCTACAGCGTAATGGGCGCCAAGAGCGACCAGCTTGAAGCTCTCTACTGCCGCACCAATTACGAGCTGACCATGCCCCTCCCCGGCTTTGACCAGTACGACAAGAGCATACGCCATATTCTGGACAACCCCTCAAAGAACAAGTTCCTGAAAATGGACGGCAAGGCGGTGTACCGCTTTGCGGTGGACGCAATGTCCGACAGCTTTGCAAGGGTCTGCGAAAAGGCGGGGGTAAAGTCCACCGACATAGACATAGTGATTCCTCACCAAGCGAATATGCGGATAATCACCGCCGCCATGAAGAACATGGACGTAGCCGACGACCGTGTCGTCTGCAATTTGGAGAATCACGGCAACACATCAAGCGCCTGCATACCCACCATACTTGACGACCTGAACCGCAAGGGACAGCTCAGGGAAGGCATGAAGATGGTGCTGGTGGGCTTCGGAGCGGGACTTACCTACGGTTCAGTATACTTAGAGCTATAAAGGAGAACGAGCATGAAAACGAGAATAACCGAGCTTTTAGGCATAAAATACCCCATTTTCCAAGGGGGAATGGCGTGGGTGTCGGAGGGTAAGCTTGCCGCAGCCGTTGCAAACGCAGGCGGCGTAGGACTTATCGCAGCGGGCAACGCTCCCGCCGAATATGTGCAGGAGCAGATACGCCTTGCCAGAAGCCTTACCGACGGCGTTTTCGGCGTCAACGTAATGCTGATGTCCCCCACCGCCGACGATATTGCGCAGCTTTGCGCTGACGAAAAACTGAAAGTTATCACCACAGGCGCAGGCAACCCAGGCAAATACATGGAAATGTGGAAATCCGCAGGGGTAAAGGTAGTACCTGTTGTCCCCAGCGTAGCCCTTGCAAAGCGCATGGAGCGTGCGGGAGCGGACGCAGTGGTGGCAGAAGGCACCGAAAGCGGCGGTCACATCGGCGAGAACACCACAATGTGCCTTGTGCCGCAGGTGGTGGACGCAGTTGAGATACCCGTCCTTGCCGCAGGAGGCATAGCCGACGGCAGAGGGATAGCGGCTTCTTTCATGTTAGGCGCAGAGGGCGTTCAGGTGGGGACAAGGTTCCTTGCCGCCGAGGAATGTCAGATACACCCCACCTACAAGGACTTGGTAATCAAGGCAAAGGACACCGACAGCGTGGTGACGGGGCGTTACACGGGACACCCCTGCCGCAACATAAAGACCAAATTCTCCAGAAAATTGGCGGAGGGCGAAAAAGACCACTCCATCAGCCCCGAGGAGTTCGAGGAGATAACCCTCGGCTCTCTCAGAAAAGCGGTAAAGGACGGCAACCTTGAGGAAGGCTCTTTCCTTTGCGGCGCAATTGCGGGCATGATAAACGAGGTGAAGCCTGCAAAGGAGATCGTGGAGGAAATGTTTGCACAGGCTGAAAAGCTGCTTGGAAAGTAAAGGAAGGTAAAACAAATGGCAACTGCTGTTATAACGGGCTCCGCAAGGGGCATAGGCGCTGCGATAGCGCAAAGGCTGGCAAAGGACGGCTTTGACATAGCCCTCAATGATATAAGCGAAAAAAGCTTCGAGAACAACGACATAGTTGACAAGATAAAGGCGTTCGGTGTAAAATGCCAAGTGTACATCGCCGATGTTTCCAACG
Organism: Oscillospiraceae bacterium; assembly: GCA_022508895.1. GTDB lineage: Bacteria > Bacillota > Clostridia > Oscillospirales > Ruminococcaceae > Ruminiclostridium_E. The sequence goes on along the minus strand of JAFLUH010000051.1, from coordinate 613 downwards.
CCGCACAGGTGGAGGAGACGGTGAAGAAGATAAAGGAGGATTTCGGCACCATCGACGTGCTGGTGAACAATGCGGGTATAACCCGTGACGGTCTTCTTGCAAGAATGAGCGAGGAAAATTACGACTTGGTAATCGCCGTGAACCAGAAAAGCGTTTACAACATGATGCGCCACGTTGCTCCCATAATGATGAAGCAGAGAAGCGGCAGGATAATCAATATGTCCTCCGTGGCAGGGCTTCACGGAAATGCGGGTCAGTTCAACTACAGCGCCTCCAAAGCGGCAATAATAGGTATGACAAAATCCGCCGCAAAGGAGCTTGGCAGCAGGGGTATCAATGTGAATGCGGTAGCTCCCGGCTTTATCAGCACTCCCATGACCGACCAGCTTACCGAGGAGCAGAAGAAGGCGATATTTGAGCTGATAGCGATGAAGCGCTATGGCAGCGTAGAGGAGATAGCGGGGGTGGTGTCGTTCCTTGCGGGTGCTGACTCAAGCTATGTTACCGGACAGGTTATCGAGATCAGCGGCGGGCTTTCAATGTAGTCCTTGCCTCAGCCTGTACCGCTGGGGGAAACCCTTTTGAACAAAAGGGCTTTCCCCCAGACCCCCTT
>JAFLUH010000050.1 GCA_022508895.1 Oscillospiraceae bacterium | reverse complement strand
CTTTACCTTGAATGTCAGAAAAATACTTTTTATGTAATGCTGTTTGCATTGCGCCCGTATCAAAAGCCAGATATCCTTGTTCATCATTCACGGCTGCCTGTACAAGAATAATGCCCTGCAGCAGCTTGAAGTCGATTTCTGTGTTTGAATATATTGTTTCCACTTGTTATTCTCCTTTTTGTCAATAAAAAAGCCATAGCATTTTGACTTTGATTAAAAATGCTATGGCTAAATCTTTTTTGAACGCCGTACAAAACACAGACGTTTTATATAGCTATAATCTATCTGTTAGCACTACGTGTCCAATACTGCGGTTTTGCGCAGCAAAACGAATTTCCATAAGGGAAATTCGAGCAGTGTTGGACATACTTGCGGCGTTCCGCCGCAAGTATTAATACATACCGCCCATACCGCCGTCCATACCACCGGCAGGCGCAGCAGGAGCAGGCTCCTTCTTATCAGCTACAAGGCTCTCGGTAGTCAGCACCATAGCCGCAACGGAAGCCGCATTCTGAATAGCGGAACGGGTGACCTTAGCAGGATCCACGATACCCGCAGAAACCATGTCCACATATTCTTCCTTAGCAGCGTCAAAGCCGTACCCAACGGTACCGTTTCTTCTGATAGCGTCGATGATAACGCTGCCCTCAAGCCCTGCATTAACAGCGATCTGACGAACAGGCTCCTCCAGCGCACGCAGCACTATCTTAGCGCCGGTCTTCTCGTCGCCGTCCAGCCCCTCGATAAGCTTCTCGACAGCAGGCATAGCGTTGATAAGCGCAGTGCCGCCGCCTGCAACGATACCTTCCTCGACCGCAGCCTTGGTAGCAGCCAGAGCGTCCTCAATGCGCAGCTTCTTCTCCTTCATCTCGATCTCGGTAGCAGCGCCTACCTTGATGACTGCAACGCCGCCGGACAGCTTAGCCAGTCTCTCCTGAAGCTTTTCCTTATCAAATTCGCTGGTGGTAGTCTCGATACCGCTCTTTATCTGAGCGATTCTCTCCTTGATCTCCTCGGCAGTACCCGCACCGTCAACGATAGTGGTATTCTCCTTGCCGATCTTGACCTGCTTAGCGGTACCAAGCATATCGATAGTGGTATCCTTCAGCTCCAGTCCCAAATCAGCGGTAATGACCTGACCGCCGGTAAGAATAGCGATATCCTGAAGCATTTCCTTGCGTCTGTCACCGAATCCGGGAGCCTTGACCGCAACGCAAACGAAAGTACCTCTCAGCTTGTTGAGGATAATGGTGGACAATGCCTCGCCCTCAACGTCCTCGGCGATAATAAGCAGCTTTCTGCCCGACTGCACGATCTGCTCCAGCAAAGGCAGCAGCTCCTGAATATTGGAGACTTTCTTGTCGGTGATAAGAATGTAAGGCTCCTCCAGCTCAGCCACCATTTTCTCCATATCGGTAGCCATGTAAGGGCTGATATAGCCTCTGTCAAACTGCATACCCTCGACCACTTCACAAGCCGTCTCAGCGGTCTTGCTCTCCTCAACGGTGATAACGCCGTCAGCGGTGACCTTATCCATAGCGTCAGCGATAAGCTTGCCAACCACCTCGTCTCCGCTGGAAACGGTAGCAACTCTTGCAATATCGTCGCTGTCCTTGACCTTCTGGGAGTTCTTCTTGACTTCCTCAACGGTAACGTCAACAGCGCTTGCTATACCCTTCTTGACAACCATAGGGTTAGCGCCTGCCGCAATATTCTTCATACCCTCACGGATAAGCGCCTGAGCCAGCAGGGTAGCGGTGGTGGTACCGTCGCCCGCAGCGTCGTTGGTCTTGGTGGAAACCTCTTTAACAAGCTGAGCGCCCATATTTTCAAAAGGATCGTCCAGCTCGATCTCCTTGGCGATGGTAACGCCGTCATTGGTGATAAGAGGAGCGCCGTACTTTTTATCCAGCACTACGTTTCTGCCCTTGGGACCCAGAGTGATCTTAACGGTATCCGCAAGCTGGTCGATGCCGCTGAGCAGCGCCTTTCTTGCGTCCTCGCCGTAAATGATTTGTTTAGCCATTTTCAGTCATTTCCTTTCTTAATATATAATAATGTGTTACTCAACGATAGCCAGAACGTCGCTCTGACGCAGTATAGTGTATTCAACGCCGTCAACCTTGACCTCGGTACCTGCATACTTGCTGATGAGCACCTTATCGCCCACCTTGACTTCCATCTCGACCTTTTCGCCGTCAACGACGCCGCCGGGACCCACGGCGACTATCTCAGCCACCTGAGGCTTTTCCTGAGCGGAGCTGGTGAGGATAATACCGCCCTTGGTGGTCTCCTCGGCTTCCAGCATCTTGATGACAACTCTGTCTGCCAACGGTTTGATATTCATATATATTGCCTCCTTAAAAATATTTACCTCTGTTTGTTAGCACTCTTAACCTTTGAGTGCTAAATACTATTTTAGTCATTTTCAGATAAAAAATCAAGTGCTTTTGGAAGAATTTTAATTTTTTGGCATTATGCTGTAATCTATCCATATACCAACGCTATCTTTTGTGCATTGTGTTATAATTTTTGCAATATTTGCAACCTTTCTGCCCCGTCCGATGTTTTACATACAAAGGGCAAAAACAGCCTGTAAAATGAAGACGACACGAGCCGATTTGCCGCAGCATACACGACAGGGTAAATACTATAAAAAATTTATTCAAGGAGCGATTTATGAAGAAGCTGATTTTATCACTTACCGCAGCCCTGCTTGCATTGACTTTTGCAGCCTGTGCCGCAGAGGAAATACCTGCACTAAAGGGAGGACATCAGGACAACGCCGACTCCCCCCTTGACGGAGAAGTAAACACAGTCGAAGCAGAGGTCACCGTAAGCGACCCTGAGCTTCCGCAGTCTGACGGAGAATGGGTCGATTGGGAATGCATAGCCGAAAGACCGTACAATGAAAATGAAACGCTGACCGCTGACCCTGAAAACACCGCCCCTGTTGACCTGAACGCCCCCGCTCCCACCATGTCGCTCGAAACCGTCAACCACGAAACCAACCAATACGAATTTTCAGTAGAAAACAGCACCCGGTACGAATGGGGCTACGGCTTGGAGCCGCACTTCGAGAAATACGATGAGGAGCAGGACTTATGGCTTCCCGTTGAGCCAATAACCGACATATCATACATCGAGATATACTGCCTGTTACAGCCCGGCGGCACCACCACCTACACCCTGCCCATCGAACAGTACTACGGCAAGCTTCCCACCGGTATGTACCGCGCAGGCTTGCTTATGAGGAACCAGACCACCGAAGCGACCGAAATGGTATGGGGCGAGTTCGGCGTAGCAATAATCGAATGTTATTAAGGAGGAACCCATGAAAAAGCTATTTTTATCACTTACCGCAATTTTACTTTCTTTAGCGCTTTCCGCCTGCTCCGCAGAAAATTTTGAGATGGGCGGCGCAGACAACGGCGGAGCGATGCTTGACGCTCCTTCAGGAGAAGGCGGCGGCACAGGCGCACCCGGCGGTGCAGACGCAAGAGACGAAGTCGCCGGCGATTACGATTACGGCGCCTTCGACGGCGCTTACGAAATGGCGGCAGGAGAAGCCATGGGCGGCGCATACGACGATTATGCGATCCCCGGCGAGTACACTGAAAAGCCCGATGAATACTGGGAAAACACTATCCCCGCCGCAGCAGGCACCCTTACCGCAGGCGAATGGACAGACAACGACCACATAACCTTCTGGAACGCCCTGCACCAGATAGAGGGCACAGGCTGGAGCGAATACAGCGCTCTTTGGAGCAGAGCCTATACCGCCCGCACCTTCGTAACTGTCACCTACAACGGCGGACCCGTTGAAAATGCTACAGTCACCGTCAAAAACGACCACAACAAGACCATTTGGACAGCCAAAACCGACAACGAGGGCAAAGCCTACCTATTCTACAGCCCTTCTCAGCTGGAGGGAGAACTGACAGTGACCGCAGAATACTCTGAATACAAAGAAAAAGGCACAGTCACAATAACCTCCGAAAACTACACCTCATGCTCCATCGACCTGACCCCCATCGAAACCGTCTATAATGAACACCGCACCGATTCCCTCGACCTCATGCTTGTAGTAGACACCACCGGCTCCATGGCAGACGAGCTTTCCTACCTGCAAAAAGAGCTTGAAAGCGTGATAACCCGTGCAGTATCCGACAACGGCAATATCCCCGTCCGCCTCAGCGTAAACTTTTACCGTGACGACGGTGACGAGTACGTAGTCCGCAGCTTCCCCTTCACCGAAAATATTTCTCAGGCAATAGCCGACCTGAATGCTCAGATTGCCGACGGCGGCGGAGATATGCCCGAAAAGGTGAACGCCGCTCTTTACGACGCCATCAACGACCACGATTGGAACGAGAACTCCACCAAGCTCCTGTTCATAATTTTAGACGCACCTCCCCACAGCGATGACGCAAAAGCGGTTGACGAAATGAACGCTCTTACCGAGCAAGCCGCCGAAAAGGGAATAAGGATAATCCCCATCTTAGCCAGCGGCGGCGACAAGGAAGCCGAGTACCTCATGCGTGACATGGCGATGAAGACAGGCGGCACCTACCTGTTCCTCACCGACCACAGCGGCGTCAGCGCAGGCGGTCATATCCAGCCTACGGTAGGCGACTACCAGGTAGAAAAACTGAACGACCTTATGGTAAAGGTAATAAACCGCTACCTCGCCGCAAACACAACCCCCGCAGCCTACACCGACGAGCCTGTAGAGCTTAAGGAGGACCCCGACCCCGCCACCACCCAATACGAACAGTAAAAGTTCTGCCATAATAAACCCCAAGAAAAGGGCTTCCCACAGCAGGGAAGCCCTTTTCCATATAAAAAATGCCCGACATAAAATCGGGCATTTTCGTTTATAGCTTACTTTTTCAGACTTGAAGCCTTATAAGAGGTATGCAGCACCTCATGCGCCTTATGGCTGCCCGGCTCACCCAGGAAGTTGTCATAAACCTCCTTGATATCAGGGCTTTCATGAGACCTTCTCAGCTTTCTGCCATCGTCCAGATGATACAGCGCCTTGGCTCTCTCCGCACGAATATCGGTAAAGTTGCGAACATCAGCGGGAACAATGACCTGACCGCCGCCGTTTACGCAGCCGCCGGGGCACGCCATGATCTCGATAAATGTGCACTTGAGCTCTCCGCTCTTGACCTTATCCAGCAATACCTTAGCATTAGCCAGACCGGAAACCACCGCAACGGTGATATCCATGCCCGCAACGCTGTAGGTAGCCGTCTTAACGCCCTCAACGCCTCTTACTTCCTTAAATTCCAGAGGAGCGTCGTTGCTCTCGCCTGTCAGCTTCCATACAGCTGTACGAAGCGCAGCCTCCATAACGCCGCCGGTAGCGCCGAAGATGACCGCAGCGCCGGTACCGTTGCCCATAGGATTGTCAAACTCCTCGTCAGGCAGCTCGTTGAAGCAAAGACCTGCCTCATTTATCATCTTAGCCAGCTCACGGGTAGTGATGGAGATATCCAGATCGGGATAACCCGAAGCGCTCTGATCCTCACGTCCTATCTCGAACTTTTTGGCGGTGCAGGGCATTACCGAAACGGAAACGATGTTCTTGGGATCGATATTCATCTTCTTAGCCCAGTAGGTCTTGATGATAGCGCCGGTCATCTGCTGAGGAGATTTACATGAGGACAGATTAGGTATCATCTCGGGATAGTAAGCCTCGCAGTATCTTATCCAGCCGGGGGAGCAGGAGGTGATCATAGGCAGCACGCCGTTGTTCTTAACTCTGTCAAGCAGCTCGTTAGCCTCTTCCATAATGGTAAGGTCTGCGCCGAAGTTGGTGTCGAACGCAGCATCAAAGCCCAGTCTGTGCAGGGAAGCCGCCAGCTTGCCCTCAACGTCGGTACCCATAGGATACCCGAACGCCTCGCCCAGAGAAGCACGAACAGCAGGAGCGGTCTGGACCACAACGACCTTCTCAGGATCGTTGATAGCCGCCCAGACCTTATCGGTATCGTCCTTCTCGTTCAGCGCACCCGTAGGACAAACAGCGATACACTGACCGCAGGAAACGCAGGAGGTATCAGCCAGATCCATATCAAAGGGGCTGCCGATGGTGGACTTGAATCCACGGTAGTTAGCGCCGATAACGCCTATGCCCTGAACGTTGGTGCAGGCAGCCACGCAGCGGCGGCAGTTGATGCACTTATTGTTGTCCCTGTACATATGAACGGCGCTGTAGTCGATGTCATACTCGTTTTTAACGCCGTCAAATGCGCTCTCATACTCAACGCCCAGCTCCTTGCACAGCGCCTGCAATTCGCAGTTGCCGCTTCTTGAGCAGTACAGACAGTCCTTCTTATGATTGCTCAGCAGCAGTTCAAGGGTCATCTTTCTGCTGTCACGCACAGTCTGGGAGTTAGTCTTTATCTCCTTACCCTCGTCAAACTTTGAAATGGGGTACATACAGGAAGCCACAAGGCTTCTTGCGCCGGTCATTTCAACCATGCAGATACGGCAAGCGCCTATTTCGTTGATATCCTTGAGCCAGCAAAGAGTGGGAATACGAATACCGTTCTTGCGTGCGGCTTCAAGTATGGTGGTACCCTCTTCAACGGAACATTCGATACCGTTAATTTTAATATTGACCATAGTAATAATTCCTTTCTATCATTCCTTGATAATGGCACCGAACTTGCACTTGCTCATACAAGCGCCGCACTTGATGCACTTGTTGGTATCAATAACATGAGGTTCCTTGACAGTACCGCTGATAGCAGAAGCGGGACAAGCTCTTGCGCAGGCTGTACAGCCCTTGCACTTGTCGGCAACTATCTTGTACTGTAACAAATCGGTGCACACGCCCGCAGGACACTTCTTGTCAACAACGTGAGCTATGTACTCGTCCTTGAAGTAGCGAAGTGTAGACAGAACGGGGTTGGGAGCAGTCTGACCCAGACCGCAGAGGGAGTTGTCCTTGATGTAGTAGCACAGCTTCTCCATCTTTTCGATATCTTCCAGAGTACCGTTGCCGCTGGTGATCTTGTTCAGCATCTCATAAAGACGCTTTGTACCGATACGGCAGGGAGTACACTTACCGCAGGACTCGTCAACGGTGAACTGAAGGAAGAACTTGGCGATATCCACCATACAGTTGTCCTCGTCCATAACGATAAGTCCGCCGGAACCCATCATGGAGCCGATAGCGATAAGGTTGTCATAGTCTATCTCAACATCGAGATGCTCGGTAGGGATACAGCCGCCGGAAGGACCGCCGGTCTGAGCCGCCTTGAACTTCTTTCCGTTGGGGATACCGCCGCCGATCTCGAACACGATCTCACGGAGAGTAGTACCCATAGGGATCTCAACCAGACCCGTATTGTTGATCTTGCCGCCCAGTGCGAATACCTTGGTGCCCTTGGACTTTTCGGTACCCATAGAAGCGAACCAGTCGGCGCCCTTCAGAATGATCTGAGGAATATTCGCATAAGTCTCAACGTTGTTAAGAATTGTAGGACGCTGGAACAGACCCTTTTCGGCAGGGAAGGGAGGACGGCAGCGAGGCTCGCCTCTCTTGCCCTCGATGGAGGTCATCAGCGCAGTTTCCTCACCGCACACGAACGCACCTGCACCGAGACGAATGTCAAGGTCAAAGTCAAAGCCTGACTCAAAGATATTCTTGCCCAGCAGACCGTATTCACGAGCCTGTTTGATAGCTATCTGCAAACGCTTTACAGCAATAGGATACTCAGCACGAACATAAATATAACCCTGAGAAGCGCCGATAGCATAACCTGCGATAGCCATAGCCTCGATCACAACGTGAGGGTCGCCTTCCAGCACGGAACGGTCCATGAATGCGCCGGGGTCGCCTTCGTCGGCGTTACAGCAGACATACTTCTGACCGCCGTCCTGTACGATTGTACGGGCAAGCTGCCACTTTCTGCCGGTAGGGAAGCCTGCGCCGCCTCTGCCTCTCAGACCCGAATCCAGCACAGTCTGGATAACCTGCTCAGGGGTCATCTCGGTAACGACCTTACCCAGAGCCTGATAACCGTCAACGGCTATGTACTCGTCGATATTTTCAGGGTTGATAACGCCGCAGTTACGCAGTGCAACACGCTGCTGTTTCTTGTAGAAGTTGGTGTCGTTAAGCGCCTTAACGCCGTCCTCGGTAACGGTTTCGGTATAAAGCAGACGCTCAACGATTCTGCCCTTCAGCAGATGCTCGGAAACGATCTCGGGGATATCGTCTTCCTTGACCATGGAATAGAAGCAGCCCTCAGGATAGATTATCATGATGGGACCCAGTGCGCAAAGACCGAAGCAGCCGGTCCTTACAATGTTTACTTCTTCTTCCAGCCCATTTTTCTTGATTTCGTCATGAAGTCTGTCTACGATGGCAGGACTTCCGGAGGAAGTACAGCCTGTACCGCCGCAGACCAGAACGTGAGAACGATAAGCCATTAGTTTATCTCCCTCCTATTAAGAAATTTCGGAATTACCGATAGTGTATTCTGCAACCACAGTACCTCTCATAAGGTGCTGTTCAACTACTTTTTTAGCCTTTTCAGCGGTCATCTTGATGTAAGTGACCTTTTCACCGCCGGGAGTAGTCACCTCGACGATGGGTTCATACTGGCAAAGACCGATACAGCCGGTCTGAGTAACGGAAACGTCCTGTAATTTATGCTCCTGAACAAGATCGGAGAATGCAGTGAGAACGGGGCGAGCGCCTGCTGCGATACCGCAGGTAGCCATACCTACGACAACTCTTGTGCCTGCGTTGGACTCATTGCGAAGGTCGACCTGGCTCTGCATTTTTTCCTTGATTGCCTGAAGCTCTGCTAAGGTTTTCATAAGCGTATTTCCTTTCAAAAAGTTTTCTCTTTGTTGACGGTCTCGGTGTTTTCTCTGAGAAATTCCTTTATGTATTCTGCCACGTCCGGCATATCCAAAGGCACTCCACCGAGTATATCCTTCATTTGAACGGTGTCCAGTTCAAACCCTTCACCGTCCACTTCGTACCGATAAATAAAGTCGATATCCGTGTTATAAAGCACCAGCGTCTCAATGGTAGCGGGCATATCGCCCAGCGGCATACGGTCGATGCTGTCCAGCACATATTCCGCCGTAACCTTGGTACCTTTCCCTTTTTCGGAGGAGATATCAAAGCTCCCCCCCGTCATTTCCGCGCTCATTTTGAAGAACGGAACGCCAAGTCCCACCTTTCTGGTGGTTCTTGTGGTGTAAAAGGGGTCGATGACCTTTTTGACCGTTTCCTCGTCCATTCCGCAGCCATTGTCCTTGATGATTATGACAAGTCTGTTTTCGGCGGTGGAAATATCAACGGATATCTCAATAAGGGAGGCTTTAGCCTTTACGCTGTTCTGTGCAATGTCCAGAACGTTAAGAGACAGCTCAGTCATCGTACTTGGCGAGAATGTCTCTCAGCTCCTTCTCGTCCCCCGTCAGCTTGCCGTAAACGTCGTCGTTTATGGTCATAACGGGAGCAAGACCGCACGCACCTATGCAGCGGCAGTCTTCCAGTGAGAATTTGCCGTCGGAGGTGATGTCACCGCCGCTGACGCCTAAAATGGACTGCAATTTGTTGTAGACCTCGCCCGAGCCTTTAACGTAGCAGGCAGTACCCAGACATACAGAGATCCTGTATTTGCCCTTGGGATTAAGCGAGAACTGGGAGTAGAAGGTGGAAACCCCGTAAACCTTTTCCATGGGAACGTCCATTTCACGGGAGATCATCTCCTGCACCTCGATGGGGAGATAGCCGTAGATGTCCTGTGCCTTCTGAAGCACGGGCATAAGTGCGCCGGGATCGTCACGGTGTTCCGCTATAACGGCCTTGAGTTCTTGTTCCTGCTCCGCAGTTCCGGCGAAAGGAACGGCACATTTTTTTAGAGCCATAAGTCAGCCTCCTTGTAATTTATATAAGGCAGCCTCCGAGCCGCAAAGCCCGTGGTCAGCGCCTTAAATCCGTTATGACAAAGACAAAGCCCCGCCAGATGGTGAGCCCAATACTAATTTCCGATTAAAAGTGTACACAAAAAAACTTCGCAAAAACCATAAATCCAAGTTTTTGCTCGTTTTTTTGTACACTTTTATAATCGGAAATTAGTATTAAAGTCATTGCCCCATAACACGATAATTATAACATATCCACGCTAAAAAATCCACACTTTCAACACTCAAGCTGCTGTAAAAAATCATTCAACTTTTTTGTGCATTTTGTGCAAAAATCGACAAAAAGGGTACAGTTTTATACCGACAATTTGACAAAAAAACAAATAAATGTTAAAATCATAGACAGGGTTTAACAAAGCTTCAATAAAATAATAAAAGTCCCAATAAAAGGGCATTTTCCGGAGGAAATTATGAACTGGTTTGACAAATCCGCCTTCTACCACATTTACCCGCTGGGCTTCTGCGGTGCTCCCAAGGAAAACGACTTCACAAGCGCCCCCGAGCACCGCATATTAAAAGTCCTCGACATGATCCCCCACATAAAGGAATGCAACTTCAACGCCGTTTACTTCGGACCGATCTTCGAGTCCTCCCGCCATGGCTACGACACCGCCGATTATCTGACCCCCGACCGTCGCTTAGGCACCGACGAGGACTTCCAAAAGGTTTTCGGCGCATTGCACGAAAACGGCATAAAAATAGTCATCGACGGCGTTTTCAACCATGTAGGCAGAGATTTCTGGGCATTCAGGGACGTCCGTCAAAACGTCTGGAACAGTCAGTACAAGGATTGGTTTCACGTCCGTGACGGCGGCAGTCCCTACGGCGACCCCTTCTTCTACGAGGGCTGGGAAGGCCACTACGAGCTTGTAAAGCTGAACCTCTACAATCCCGACGTAAAAAACTACATAAAAGACTGCATCACCAAATGGCGTGAAAAATACAACATTGACGGTCTCCGCCTTGACGTTGCCTACTGCCTCGAAGAAAACTTCTTAAAAGAGCTGAGAGGTCACTGCAAATGGCTCGCCGAGGACTTCTGGCTCATGGGCGAGACCCTCCACGGCGACTACAACCGCTGGATGAACCCGCAGATGCTGGACAGCGTGACCAACTACGAGTGCTACAAAGGCTTATTCTCCAGCTTCAACGACATGAATATGTTCGAGATAGCCCACTCCATCAACCGTCAGTTCGGCAGTGAAAACTGGTGCCTGTACCGCGGCAAGAACCTCTACACCTTCGTGGACAACCACGACGTTTCCCGAATAGCCACAATGCTGAGAACCAAGGAGCATATCCCGCTGATATACTCTCTCCTGTTCACCATGCCCGGTATCCCCTCGGTCTACTACGGCAGCGAATACGGCGTTGAAGGCGACAAGAAGCAGGGCGACGACACACTTCGTCCCGAATTTGAGTTACAGGAGGACACCCCTCTCACCAAGCACATAGCCGCTCTTGCTAAGCTGAGAACCAAAAGCGACGTTCTCGCCTTAGGCAGCTACTCCCAGCTCCAGCTTACCAACCGCCAGTACGCATTTGCAAGAAACCACGACGGAAAGCGTGTTATAACGGTCATCAACGCCGACGGTTCAGATTTTACCTTTAACCTGAACACAGGCGGAATGTTCACAAATATCTTCACAGATGAACAGACAGACCTTTCCCGACCTCTCACCGTAAAAGCGTATACCTCATATATATTCGAGGAAACCTAAGAAATGATACGAGCTGTACTTTTAGACATGGACGGCACCGTCCTTGACACCGAGCGGATAAATAAGATATGCTGGCAAAAGGCGATGGCGGAAACGGGCTATCACTTTGAGGAAAAGGTCTACTTCGACCTTATAGGTCTTAACGACAAAAGTATGTGTCAGTATTTTGCCGAGAATTTCGGCTTTACCCGAGAGCAGTTTGACCAAATGAAAATCGCCGGCTATAACTACTCCCGAGCCTACAAGTCCGAGCACGGCGTCCCCGTAAAACAAGGCTTTTTAGAGCTTTCCGACTATCTTCTCCGGCAAAACATAAAAACCGCCGCCGTCACCTCCTCCACCTGCCTTGAAGCCCGGCACAACTTTCAAGGCGCAGGCATAGAGACCTGCTTCGACCTGATAATCGGCGGCGACAGCGTAACCGCAGGCAAACCCTCTCCCGAGCCCTATCTGAAAGCCGCAGAAGGCTTAGGCATTCACCCCTCGGAATGTCTCGCAGCTGAGGACAGCGCCAACGGAATACGCTCCGCCCACGCCGCAGGAATAAAATGCGTCTACATCAAGGACATAGCCGACATTGCCGAGGAAGTAAAGGCGTTAGCCTCATACGAAGCAAAAACCTTAGACCAACTGATAAAAATTATCGGCGACTTAAACCGATAAAATAAACAAAAAAGTAAAGGAGAACCTCCATGCCCCACATAGGAATAAAAATGCTTGAAGGCAGGACCGAGGAGCAAAAGAAAAAAGCCGCAGAAGCCGTAAAAACCGCCCTTGCCCAGTCCCTCGGAATGAGCGACCACTACATCACGGTGACCATCGAGGATTTCGACGCGCATGAATGGCAGGACGTATTCAAGACCGAGATAACCGACAAGCCCGACAAGGTCTACGTCAAGCCCCAATACGACCCCAAAAGCCTTATCTGAGATCAAAAAAGGAGCAGCACCAAGCTGCTCCTTTATTTTATTCATTATTTTCGTTTTTCTCGTCCTCCGGCTCCCCTCTCCGAGCCGTCTGCGCAAAATAAGTCCCCATAAGCATAAGCCGTGAGGGAGCGGCCTTGCTCAAAGCCGCCAGCGCCTTTATCTCCGTCCTCGGCACGATGACTGTTTTCCCTCTGAACATCTGTTCTATCGCATACTCGGCTATCTCAGCCGCAGAAGCCCCGCCTATTGCAAACTGAGCCCCTGCGACCCTGTTGAAATCCGTGTCCACAGGTCCCGGACACAGCACACCCACATACACGTTTCTCCCGTCATGCCTCACTTCCTCACTTATAGCCCGAGTAAGCTGCAAAACATAATTCTTGCTTGCGTAATAGGTCGCCATCAGCGGCCCCGCCATAAATCCCGCTATCGAAGCCACATTCAGGATAAACCCGTAGTTTCTTTTCCTGAAATCCTGCAAAAACAGCTTGGTGAGTATATGCACCGCCCTGATATTGGTATCTATCATCTCCAGCTCACGATCAAGCTCCGTCTGATCGAACCTGCCGAACAGCCCGAACCCTGCGTTATTCACCACCATATCCACATTCATACGTTTTACAAGCTCATACAGCTCCACGCACTGCTCAGCCTTGGACAGATCACGGCATATCAGCTTCACCTTAACGTCGCTGAACATGGCTATCTGCTCCTTGACCTCTCTCAGCCTTTCGGGTCTCCTTGCCACAAGAATAAGATTGAAGCCTCTGCTTGCCAGATTTTTTGCCAGCTCTTTTCCGATACCGGAGCTGGCTCCGGTGATAAGTGCGATCATATTTTTTGTCCTTTCTGTTCTGATATTTTAATTATATATCTTTTTTTATTATTTTGCAATATCTTTCTCTTGCAGTTTTTGTATTTTTATGGTACAATAAACAAAATATGTTTTTTAACTATAAAACCGAAAGGAAAAAATAAAAATGGCAAGTGAGATTCGTGACATAAACCTCTGGGAAAGCGGCAAGCGCAAGATAGAGTGGGTAAAGAACAATATGCCCCTGCTCCGCAGCATAGAGGAGGAGTTTTCCGTAAGCAAGCCCTTTGCAGGCGTAAAGGTAGCCCTCTCGGTGCACCTTGAAGCAAAGACAGCCTACTTATGCAAGGTACTTGCCGCAGGCGGCGCCGAAATGTACATCACCGGCAGCAACCCCCTGTCCACACAGGACGACGTTGCGGCAGCCCTTGTGCACGACGGCTTAAACGTATTCGCATGGTACAACGCCACCGACGAGGAGTATCACCGCCACACCTCCGCCGTAATAGAAGCCGCTCCCAATATCATAATCGACGACGGCGGCGATTTGGTACACCTTATCCACACCGAACACCCCGAACTGATAGAGGGCGTAATAGGCGGCTGTGAGGAAACCACCACAGGCATAATCCGCCTTAAAGCCATGAACGAAGCCAAAAAGCTGAAATTCCCCATGGTACTTGTAAACGACGCCGACTGCAAGCACCTGTTCGACAACCGCTACGGCACCGGTCAGT
>JAFLUH010000005.1:24334-56866 GCA_022508895.1 Oscillospiraceae bacterium | reverse complement strand
TTCCTTTTGATGTTATTTCTTCGTATGTTTTATGCACATCATCAGTTTCTAAAACGACAGTAACATATCCCTCTGTAGACTTGCCCCAATTATTTTCATCCCACACGCAGACCGTACCCCCTTGTTTAGGGTCTCCGAGAAACCAGCCGTCATAATTATCATCCTCAACATACACTGGTGCGCCAATAGATCTGTAAAAATTTGCCAATGCTTCCGGGTCTTTTGATGATATGTTCACGCATTTAAAATTTTTTATCATTTTACTATCTCCTTCATTCTCCTGTATAAATAACATTTTCGCTATAACATAATCTTCATAGATTTGTCAAGACGATAATTCATTTTTCCTCAGTAAACTCCTATTTATCATATCAGCAATCAGTATAAATTCAAAGCCCATGCTCACCGCATGAACATGGGCTTTGCAAAATATTTCACATCAGACCGAAGCGCCCTTGCCCACAAAGATGGGGTAGCTTTCGGTGCCGTTTATGCTGCGGAAGTTGCCTACCACTACGTTTTTATCGGTGATAACGTAGTCCATTTCGCATTTCTCGCCTACAACGGTGTCCTGCATCAGGATACAGTTCCTTACAACGGCGTTCTTGCCTACCTTTACGCCGCGGAAAAGCACGCTGTTCTCTACCCTGCCCTCGATTATGCAGCCGTCGGCAATTACCGAGTTCTTGCATACGGAGTCAAGACCGTACTTGGCGGGAGCTTCGTCACGCACCTTGGTGTAGATGGGATTGTCGCCGCCAAACAGCTCCTTGCGGACGTCGGCTTTCATCAGCTCCATGTTGGAGTCAAAGTAGGTCTTTATGCAGTCTATCTGGGCGTGGTAGCCTTCAAAGCGATAGCCGTAGATGTTCAGCTCGGGGAGCATATGCTGGAGCACGTCCACCTCGAAGCTGTACAGGTTCTTGCTCGCCTTTTCAGCTACAAGCTGGATAAGGAAGTCCTTCTTCATCACGAACATATTCAGGCTTACATTTTGCTCTCCGCTTATTTCGGGGCGTACAAGTACGTCGTATATCTTGTTGCTGTCGTTTATGCTGAGTATCGTTTTGGTGCGGGCACGCTCGGCGTCGCATACCTCCTTGGCATATACTACGGTGATGTCTGCGCCGGTCTCCTCGTGGTTCTCCACTATCTTCCTAAGGTCGATGTTGGCGATAACATCGGTGTCGCTGATGAATATGTATTCCTCGTCGCTGTGGCGGAGGAAGTCCATTACGCCTGCAAGAGCTTCAAGTCTGCCTCTGTACAGGCCGCCGTTTATATGACCGTAGGGAGGGAGCAGATGGAGTCCGCCGCTCTTGCGGGAGAGGTCCCATTCTGCGCCGGAGCCGAGGTGGTCAAGAAGGGACTGGTAGTTCGCCTTGGTGATGACGCCGATGGTGTTGATGCCGCTGTTTACCATGTTGGACAGGGCGAAGTCGATAAGCCTGTATCTTGCGCCGAAGGGCACGCTGCCCATGGTGCGGAGCTTTGTTAAATCGTTTATTGTGCTGTCGTGCATATTCGCAAATATCAGACCCAGCACGTTAGACATATTAGCCATAAGAAATATTCCTTTCTGCTTTTATTTTTTACATGCTTTCGGATATCATGCCTTTTGCTTTGACAACGGTTTTGTCGCTGATATTTACCTTGTGCCCTACTACCGCAACGCCCCATGCGTCTCTGTTCTCAATGTTGTCGGGGCTGGGACGCTCGCCGATGTGGGCTTCTTCGCCTACGGTGCAATCCTCGCCTACTATTGCAAACTCGATGACTGCGCCCTTTTTGATGGTGGTGTTGGGCATTATTATGCTGTCACGCACCACTGCGCCTTCCTCTACCGTTACGCCGGAGAACAGGACGGAGAAGTCTACCGTGCCGTAGATGTTGCAGCCCTCGGCTACCATGGAGTTTTCTATCTTGCTGTTAGGACCGGCGTAGTGAGGGGGCATTACGGGGTTTCTGGAGTATATCTTCCAGTTGTTGTCGTAGAGGCTGAGGGGTACGTTGGGGTCGAGGCAGTCCATGTTTGCTTCCCACAGGCTGTCTATCGTTCCTACGTCCTTCCAGTAGTGGTTGAAGGGGAAGGCTACCATCTTGCAGCCGTCTGCCAGCATATCGGGGATTATGTTCTTGCCGAAGTCCTTGGTGGCAGTCTCGTCCTTTTCGTTGGTGATAAGGTGCTGCTTCAATACCTTCCATGTGAAGATGTATACGCCCATGGAGGCAAGGTTGGATTTGGGTTCCTTGGGCTTTTCGGCAAATTCGGTGATAACGTGATTTTCGTCTGCGGTCATTATGCCGAAGCGGCTGGCTTCCTCCCACGGCACTTCACGGACTGCAATGGTTGCGTCTGCGCCCGTTTTCTTGTGGAAGTCAAGCATTTCGTTGTAGTCCATCTTGTAGATGTGGTCGCCGGAAAGAATGGCAACGTACTCGGGATTGTAGCGGTCTACAAAGCCCATGTTCTGGTAGATGGCGTTGGCGGTGCCGGCGTACCAGCTTTTGCCTGCCGCAGTCTCGTAGGGCGGGAGAACGTGTACGCCGCCGTGGGTGCGGTTAAGACCCCATGGCTGACCGTTGCCTATGTACTCGCTCAATACGAGGGGCTGATACTGGGTAAGCACGCCTACGGTGTCAATGCCCGAATTGATGCAGTTGGACAGGGGGAAGTCGATTATCCTGTACTTACCGCCGTAGGGCACCGCGGGCTTTGCCATATCCTGCGTCAGAGCGTACAGTCTGCTGCCCTGTCCGCCTGCGAGAAGCATGGCGACTATTTCTTTTTTTACATGATTCATATCAAGAACCTATCCTTTCCTCTGGAGGAGCGTTGTGCCTTTGGCACAGCACGACGGGTTTGAAAAATTTATTTTTCAAACAAATCCTCCGATTGTTTATTTTTTGTCAGCCGTTTTCTTTGCGGCGGTGGGTTTCTTTGCGGTGGTGGGTTTCTTTGCGGTGGTGGGTTTCTTTGCGGCGGGGTTTGCTGTTATCTGCTCCTTTGCACGCTTTGCAAGAGCCTTGCGGACGTCGTCCTCGGGAGTCCTTATGTTCTTTGCTTTGAAGAACATGGCGGACATGGGGGCTATCTTTACCGTTATCGAGTAAAGCTCGCCGTGCATGTGCTCCTCCACTGACTTGACGGTCTTGTTGAATACGCCTGTGCCGCCGAACTCGGGGGATTCGGTGGTGAATACCTCCTCGTAATCCGCATAGAAGGGAACGCCGAAGCTGTACTGCTCATGCATTATCGGCTGGAAGTTGCACACGACTACAAGCTCGTTGCCCTCTCTGTCGAAACGGCGGAATGCGATGACTGAGTTTGCGTTGTCATCGCTTACTATCCACTTGAAGCCGCTCCAGTCGCTGTCTGCTTCCCAGAGCTCCTTATTCTTGATGTAGAAGGCGTTCAGTGCTTCCACGAAGTGCTGGTGCTTCTTGTGCTCATCAAATTCAAGCACGTCCCAGTCAAGTCCGGTTTTGTAGTTCCACTCCTTGAACTGGGCTATCTCCTGTCCCATGAACATCAGCTTTTTGCCGGGGTGGGCGGTCATGTAGGTGAGGAATGTCCTGAGTGACGCAAAGCGCTTGTCACGGGGGCCGCTCATTTTATCCAGCATGGAGCATTTTCCGTATACCACCTCGTCGTGGGAGATGGGGAGGATGAAGTTCTCGGAGAAGGCGTAGTAGAAGGAGAAGGTCAGGTTGTTGTGGTGGTAGGGGCGGTATTCGGGGTTCATGGACATATAGGATATCATGTCGTTCATCCAGCCCATGTTCCACTTGAAGTTGAAGCCTAAGCCGCCTATGTCGGCGGGCTTCGTCACCATCGGCCATGCGGTGGATTCTTCCGCAATCATCAGTATATTCGGGTGTATGCCGAATAATGCAGTGTTCAGCTTTTGCAGGAAGGCGATGGCTTCCAGGTTCTCGTTGCCGCCGTTTATGTTGCGCTGCCATTCTCTGCGGTCGTAGTCCAGATAGAGCATGGAGGCTACGGCGTCTACTCTTAGTCCGTCAACGTGGTATTTGTCGAACCAGTAGTTGGCGTTGGAGATAAGGAAGCTCTGCACCTCGGGCTTGCCCCAGTCGAATACTCGGGTACCCCAGCTCAAGTGCTCACGCTTTAACGGCTCGGCGTATTCGTAGCAGTAGCCACCGTCAAATTCATAGAGGCCTGCGGCGTCCTTCGGGAAGTGGGCGGGTACCCAGTCTAAGATAAGTCCTACGCCGTTCTGGTGGCAGTAATCCACGAACTGCATGAAGTCGTGAGGGGGTCCGAAGCGGGAGGTGGGGGCGTAGTAGCCTATCTGCTGGTAGCCCCATGAGCCGTCAAAGGGGAACTCCGCTATGGGCATTATCTCGATGTGGGTGTAGCCCATTTTCTTCACATAGGGGATAAGCTCCTTGGCAAGCTCCATGTAGTTGAACAGCTCGTCCTCGTTGTGCTTGTGGCGCCATGAGTTCAGGTGCACCTCGTAGATGTTTATGGGGCTGTCGTAGATGTTCTTCTTTGCACGGTCGTCCATCCACTTCTTGTCGCCCCACTTGAAGCCGCCGATGTCGTACAGCTTGGTGGCGGTGTTGGGACGGGTCTCCATGTGGTAGCCGTAGGGGTCGGCTTTCAGGTTGATCTGTCCCATGGAGCTTTCTATGCTGTATTTGTAGATGTCGTACTGCTTCAGGTCAGGAATGAACAGCTCCCAGACGCTGCCGTCGTGCTCGGTGCGTTTCATCCGGTGTTGGTACCTGTCCCAGTGGTTGAAGTCGCCTACCACGCTGACCGAGGCGGCGTGGGGCGCCCATACACGGAAGATGGCTCCCTTCTTGCCGTTTTGCTCGCAGAGGTGCGAGCCGAAAAATTCGTAGGCTTCGGTGGCGCTGCCTTCGTGGAAGAAGTGAAGCGCTACGTCGTAGTCATGTGTGTTCTGGATAGACATGGGAATCGACCTTCCTTTCGGGTTTGACCCAACATTTTTATGAGATGGCGGTATATATTGCCGCTATTTTATTTATTGTACTGATTGTAGCATACATTGGGGAAAATTTCAATATTTTTATGCAATTTTCATTAACATAGATATAAAGTTAGGTACGGTTTTGGTGGAATTTACAAATTTTGGAAGGAAAAAAGAGAAAATGGGAGGCAAAGTTTCTCCGGCTCACAGAATAATTCGGAAGGAAGGGGAGGCTTGGAGGGGAAACCGTCAGGGTTTCCCCTCCAAATCCAAATAATGCCGCTCGCAGAGCGGCAAAAATCGTAAAATCTGCAAAGCGGATTTTACGATTTTAAAGCCGGCTTGACGGAAAATCCGACCATAGGGAGGATTTTTTGTCAAGTCGGCGGCGAAGCCGCTTTTTTCGGGCGCGGAGCGGCCGAAAAAATGCTGCGTATGCCGTGGGCTGTGCGAAGCACAGAACACGGTGTACGCAGCAGATTGACCTGCACGCAGTGCAGGTCAATCGCGGATTCGCCGCGGGCAGTTGTGCCGGAAAGCAGGGGTCGATGGGGGAGCAGGGGACAAAACGTAGGTGTAGGGGTCTATTTTCTTAATTGCAGAGCTACGATGGATATGTCGTCCTCCCTGCCCTTTTCGCAATTGAACTTGGCTGCGCCTGCTACGGTTTTTACAAGCTCGTCGAGGTTTTTGCCGCTGTCCCTTTCAAAGGCTTGCTCCAGCCACTTTTCGCTGAGGTCGGCGCCGTCGCTGGTCATTATTATTATGTCGTCCTCCCCTGCCGTAAAGGTTTTGGCGTCCACTGAGGGAGTGTAGCTTATGCCTATGGGAAGACCGTTTCCGGAAATTTTGGTGACCTTTTTGCCGGAGCGGATAAATGTGTCTGCGCCGCCTGCTTTGAAGATACGGGTCTTGCCGGTGTAGAGGTCTACCTGACATATATCGAGGGTGGCGAAGCTTTCGTCGGCGGATTTTACCAGGAGAGAGGTGTTGAGCATTTCTATGGCTGCTTCTACGGATACGCCGCTTTCAAGCAGCTTGGTCAGCAGACCGCAGGCAAAGGCGCTGTCTATTCTTGCACGGGACCCGCTGCCCATGCCGTCGGAGATTATGCTGTAGTAGCTGCCCCTTCCGTCGATGTAGCCTGTTATATAGTCGCCGTTGGAGCCGTCCTTGCGGCGGCTGAGCTGGCAGGCGGCGCTTTTTACGCCGTAGGTCGCCTGCTGGAACATGGTCACTCGGACACGTTTGCCGAATTTCAATATGCAGGGCAGGTCAAATTCTCTTTGGAGCGTTTCTATCATTATGTCGCCAAGCTCCTCCGCCGTGCAGGCAAGCTCGCCGTCGCCGTAGGCTTCTATGCTGAGATTGCCGTTGATGCTTCTTGCAACCGCCTTTGGAGAGGTGAGACCGCAGCGCTCCAGTACACGCTCGGTTTTCAGGGAAGCAGTGCGGTCGTAGGTGACCGAGCTTGAAAATTCCTCTGACATGGAGGCAAAGACTTTTTCCGTGCTGTCAAGAATGTGGGTCAGCACGGTGCGCATTTCGGTTATGCGGCGGTTCATCTGTCCTGCGGCAACGAAGTCGTCGTATTTGCGGTTTATGCTGTCGCAAAGCTGCTGCTTCTTGCTGCAGCGGTAGCTCAGGGCGCCTGTAAAGTGGGTGGGATTGAGCTTGTCGCCGCTGCGGAGTATTTTTATGAAGCCGTTCATCTGTCTTGTTGAATCGTTGTATTCTTCGCCCCAGCATTTCATGTTGAAACGGCAGTTTTTGCAGATTTGGTCGCAGGCGGAATTGTACACGGAGCTGACGTCCCTGTTCACGGTTTTGTCCAAGGTTTCGGCGGTTTTTTCAACTGCGTATTTCAGCTCGCCCATGGTGCTGCCTACCAGCTCTAATCTGCCTGCGAAAACCTCGGTGGGGTCACTGCCTGAGTGTTTGGCGGAGTGGGGCTTTATTTTCTGCATTATTCGGTTTAAAGGAAGCGTCATGAAAATAACGGTGCCTGCCAGCATATCCGCCATAAAGCTGAGCATTGCCGCGTCCATGCCGAGAATTGCTCCGGTGACGGCTGCGGCAAGAAGAAAGGCTGCCGCTTGAGGTATCCTGCCGTGAGAGGACAGGACGCCGCCTATCACTGCGCCTATCTCCAAGGCAAGTCCTGCGTATACTAAATCGCTGCTTGAAAGCGCCATGCCGAAGGCGCAGATTATTCCGAAAAGCGCGCCTCCCGTCAGGCGGAAGCGGTAGGTCACTGCGGAAACAAGGACGGCTGAGGTCATTATGCCGATGTTGAATATGCCGAAGGAAAGACTGGAGAGAGCGGCTATGCCGAAGGCGGTCACTATGCCTACCGCCACGGTGTTGGAGGGCTTCAGGAGGGTGAAGGCGGTGTCCTGCGCCGCAATGCAGTAGACCTTTATAAGGGCGTAGCAGGTGCTGCCTGAAATTAAGGCAAACGCCACCGATATGATTATGTCGGTGGGGCTTTCGGCGGTTATGACGTTGGTCATCAGTACGGCGGCGGCAGTCAGAGCTGCGCTTCCTACGGCGGCGGCAGTGGTTTTTATTTTGCCCAGAAAAATGCGCAGAATGCTCACCGAGGCTGCGGCGGCTATGGGCGGTATCGCCATGACAAAGTCGCCCCGCATAAGGAAGCCCACGCCGCTGCCCACAAAGGCGGCGGCGCAGTCCGCTCCGCTGAGACTGGCTATAAACGCCACCGCAAAGGGCGACGTTTTTTCAAAAAGCGTGGTCAATGCAAATATGCAGGCGCAAAAAAATATCAGCGGATATCTGACGTATGAGGTCTTGTTTTTTCGTAAAGAAAAAAGCTCCTTTTCCATGTTCTCCCCCTTTACAAGCGGCTCAAAGATTGCAATGAATACATTGTACTCTCGGCAAAGGGAAAAATAACTCGAAAAAAGAGCTTTGCTATTATTTATCCATAAATCGCAGTATATAATGCTGCAAAATCCTCCATTTTAAGCTCCTCGGGACGTGCCGTCAGCTTAATTCCGCATTTTGTCAGCTTTTCCGACAGGTCGGCTTTGGGTATGCCAAGCTCCGCAGAGAGGGGGTTCAGAAGCTGCTTGCGGCGCTGGGCAAAGGCGGCTCTTATTATTCGGAAAAACAGCTTTTCGTCGGTGACTTGCGGGTACTTTTTTTCTTTGGAAACGTCAAGTTTTATTACAGAGGAATCTACGTTGGGAGCGGGCTTGAAGCTGCCTCTGGAGACGTTGAACAGGCGCTTTGGGGTGCTGTAATAATTCACCGCTGCGGTTATTGCGCCGCATTCTCGGGTACCCATGGGGGCGCAGATACGGTCTGCCGCTTCACGCTGCACCATGACAGTGAGGGAGCTTATGGGGAGGTTTTCTTCAAGCAGGCGCATTATCACGGGGGAGGTTATGTAGTAGGGGAGGTTGGCGCAGACCACTACCTCCTCACCGCTGAAATGCTCATTAAAAAGTCGGTGCAGGTCAAGCTCCATTATGTCGGCAAAGACTATTTCTATGTTGTCGAAATCCGCAAGAGTTTCCTTTAGTATCGGCTCCAAGCCTTTGTCTATCTCTACCGCCACTGCCTTTTTTGCACGGAGGGCAAGCTCCTTGGTGAGCACGCCTACGCCTGTGCCTATCTCAAGAGCACAGGTCTCCTTTGTGCAGCCGCCCTGCTCCGCTATTTTAGGGCAGACTGCGGGGTTTATCAGGAAGTTTTGTCCTAAGGATTTTGTGAAGGAAAAACCGTGCTTTGTGAAAAGGGTTTTTATGGTGGTTATGTCGGTAAGCTCCATTTGTACGTCCTTTGTTTTTTTCTTAATTTAATTATATTATTTTGGAGGGATTATGTCAATCGGTAAGTGACAATAACGCCTGCGCTATGCTCTCGCCTATCAGCTCGCCTGTGTAGAGAGCCTGTTCGAGTGTGTTGCCGTGGGAGCCTACTTCGATCAAAAGGGAGCCTGTGGTCAGGTGCTGGTTGTACTGGCAGTATTGGAAAAGAATGGGACGGGTCAAGCCGGGGTTTAAGGTTTCCATGGAGGTTTGGAGCAGACAGGCGAAACGGAAGTTTTCAAGGTAGTTGGGAACGTCGTAATAATCGTCCTGAGCGGCGGAGATTATCATTACCTGCGCCGCTTCCCTGCCGTTTATCTCGGTGACTGCGGCTACTCGGGTGCCGTCGCTTTCTTCTATGCCGTCACGGTGTATGTCAAGCACTACCTTTATCGAAGGATAGGCGGCAAGTATCTGCTTTACCGTTTCCTGAGAGCGGGCGTAGGCTCCGTCGAAGTAGGGGTAATCGTGGAGTGTGCCGTCGTGAATGACGCAGATGCCGTTTTCCGCTAACTTTTCGGCTATGCGCTGTCCCACCGCTACTACGCTCTGGGACGCGTCGGTGGTGCGGCTGGTGTAGGAGTTGTCGTAGTAGCCGCTGCCGTCAACGAGATAGCTTTCGGTGGTGTGGGTGTGCATTATAAGCACCTGCGGCTCCTCGGAGGACAGGTCTATTTTTATGTCGGGGAGCAGCTTCGTCTGCTCCGCTACAAAGTCGTTGTCAAGCTCGGTGCAGTTGCGTACCTGTGCGCCGCCGGAAAGAGTTATAAAGTTTGCGCCTTCGCCTGCGTGGAAGGTCATTTCCTCTACCATGCCGTCACGGTTGTTGAAAACGGTCAGATCTTCTTCGTCGGGGCTTATGTTCTGGGTTATTATGTAGGAGGAGGGCGGGGGGTCGGAAGCGGCGGGCTGCTCCTCGGTTGTGTCGGTGGGAAGGGGTTGTTCCTCCGTGGTAAGGGACGTGGTTTCCGATGGCGTCTCGGCGGCGGTTTCCGAAGGCTCGGCGGTCGCTTCTTCCGCAGGGGGCTGTGGAGAGGGCTTGTACAGTATCAGATTGCCGCCTCCGAATTCTATCGGCTCGGTAATATAGCCGCTTTGGGAAGTAAATGTGATGGCGGCTGCCATCAGACGGTTCACGTCCGCAGGGTCGCTGAGCAGAGCCGTTACCGTTACGGGTACGACGGCTGCCGCCGTTACTGCGGCGATAATCTTTGCATAATTCGGCATTTTCATGGTGCTCCTCCTGTGTTTTAAACTTATTTCATTTATATGCGGAGGAGCCGTCGTTATGTCAGAAAATAAGCTGCTCTATTTCGGCAGGAGACAGAGTGGGATTTAGGGCGCTGTTTATTCCCAAGGAAATAATTTCGGCGTGGCGGCGTATAATTACGTCGATGTCACGGGGGGTCACCATCATCGCTCCCTCTGCCTCGTCGGTTATACTGTCTAAGTCTATCACCGTGGGGACGCCTACGGCTATCACCTTTGTGCCCATTACGGCGGAGTTCAGAGGCTTTCGGCTGCCGCCTACGCCGCTGCCGGGGGCTATTCCCGAGTCGGTGAGCTGTATCGTTGTTCCCAAGCGGGAAAAGTCGGTGCAGGCTAAGCTGTCCACCGCTATCACCGCCGCAGGAAGGAGACTGTCGGCAATGTATTTCAGACGGTCGGTGCTTTCAATGCCTGTTTGCGCCATTACGCCCGTTTCAAGCACCACTACGGGGCGGAGTCCTAATTGGGAAAACTCCTCGGTCTGGGCGAGATGGGCGGTGGCGGGGATACGTCTTACCGTTTTGGCGCCTAAGCTGTCGGGGGTTATGGATTCGTTGCCGAGACCGGCTACCATTACCTGCTCCCATTTTGCGGCGGGCTTCAGCAGCTCCTCCAAATAGTGCGCCAAGGCGAGAGCGCAGCGGTATTTGTCCTGATCTTCACAGTGGAGGGTGATGTATCTGCCGGCAGGCTTGCCGATAAGGGCTGCGCCTTGCTTGGCTACCGTCACGTCGGTGACCTTTATGCCCTCGTATTCGGCGTCGGTCAAAGAAACGCCTTTTTGCTCCGTCTCGGTGGTCAGCTCTACTGCTAAATCGGTCCTTTTCATGCTCTCTTTCCTTTCCGAATTGGCAATTTGTACAATTAACTTGCCGATATGTAGTGATTTTTTCTCGGATTTGTGAAAATATACCAATATTGCAAAAAAATTTTAAAAAGGCTTGAAATTTCGGGTTTGACGTGGTATAATATCATTTGCTTGTAAAACAGATATTATCAGTTTAAGGAGGTGTAAAGATGCCTAATATCAAGTCCGCAAAGAAAAGAGTTCTGGTCTCCAAGGTAAGACAGGAGCGCAATAAGGCGGCTAAGTCTCAGCTCAAGACCGTTATGAAGCAGGCAAGAGCAGACGGCGCTTCCGCCGAAGCAAGACTTGCAGCAGTTAAGAAGCTGGACAAGGCAGCAGGTAAGGGTCTTATCCATAAGAATAAGGCAGCACGCCTTAAATCAAGACTTGCCAAGAAAGCAGCTGCTTCTGCTTGACCTTATTTATATAGGGATTTTAAAGCGTCTACCGATGGGGACGCTTTTTGTTTTGCGTGAAAAAACAGCGGCAGGTCCTGTGCCGCTGTTTCGTTGTTTTGGGTGGGAATAGTATTATAAATCAGAATTTAGTGCACTACCCAGCCTGTACCACTGGAGGAAACCTTTCTGGAAGAAAGGTTATCCTCCAGACCTCTTTCCAAAGACTTTTAATAATTTTTTCTTCTGGGCGGCTATGCCGCCTAAAAGAAAAAATAGTCAAAATTTTAGGAAGGGGGTTTGGGGGATAACCCTTTTGCTAAAAAGGGTTTCCCCCAATGGTACAGGCTGAGGCAATGCACTAAATTCCGATTTATCAATACAATTAAAATTTAAGCGTATACATTTAACGTATACGCTTATTGTTTTAATGGCAGGATTCGCAGTCATCGCACTGCGCTCTCAGCGCTTCCGCTTCCTCTGTTCTGCCTATCTTGCTGTAATAATCCGCTACTGCGGCTTTTACTGCCTGCTCCGCTAAAACCGAGCAGTGGAGCTTTACTGCGGGGAGACCGTCAAGGGCTTCCACCACCGCTTTGTTGGTGAGACTGAGAACATCGGACAGCGGCTTGCCCTTTATCATGTCGGTGGCGATGGAAGACGTCGCTATCGCAGCGCCGCAGCCGAAGGTCTTGAATTTTACGTCGGTCACTATGTCGTTGTCTATTTTGAGATACATTTTCATGATGTCGCCGCATTTGGCGTTGCCTACCTCGCCTATGCCGTCGGCGTTCTCTATCTCGCCTACATTGTGGGGAGAGGCGAAGTGCTCCATTACCTTTTCGCTGTATACCATTACTTGTTTTCCTCCTTTGTGAGCCTTTCCCACAGCGGGGACATTGCTCTGAGTTTTTCTATTATGCCGGGGAGGACTGAGATAAGCTCGTCTATCTCCTCCTCGGTGGTGTACTCGCTCATGCTTATTCTGAGACTGCCATGGGCTACCTCGTGGACAAGTCCCAATGCCAAAAGCACATGAGAGGGGTCGAGACTGCCTGAGGTACAGGCGGAGCCGCTGCTGGCGGCTATTCCCTTCAGATCAAGCTGAAGAAGCAAGGATTCGCCTTCCACGCCTTCAAAGCTGAAGTTGACCGTGCCGGGGATACGGTGCTCCCAGTCGCCGTTGAAGCGGACACGGGGTATCTGCATTACGGTGTCGTATATTTTTTTAGCGTATTTTTTGTGCTTTTCGTTGGTCTCGTCCATTACCTCGGATGCAGCAGTCATGGCTTCGGCAAGGGCTACTATGCCGGAGACGTTCTCGGTGCCTGCACGGAGACCTCGCTCCTGTGCGCCGCCGGAAATGTAGGGGGTGAGCCTTATTCCTCTGCGGCAGTAGAGCAGTCCTACGCCTTTGGGGGCGTGGAGCTTGTGACCGGAGGCGGAGAGCAGGTCGATGTTTTCCTTTACCACGTCTATGTGGAGGTGGGGTATCGCCTGTACTGCGTCGGTGTGAAAGAGGACTTTGTGTTCACGGCAGATGGCGCCTATTTCGGCGATGGGCTGGATCGTGCCTATCTCGTTGTTGGCGTACATTATTGTTACCAGTGCCGTGTCTGGGCGGAGGGCGGATTTCACGTCCTCTGCTTTTACTATGCCGTTTTCGTAGACGGGCAAATAAGTTACCTCAAAGCCTTGCTTTTCCAAGTCCTGTAAGGTGTGGAGGACGGCGTGATGCTCAAAGGCGCTGGTTATTATGTGCTTTTTGCCGTTTGCTGCGCCCTGAGCGGCTACCGTTCTTATCGCCCAGTTGTCACTTTCGCTGCCGCCGGAGGTGAAGTATATCTCGGCGGGCTTTGCGCCTAATAGCTCGGCGCAGCGGGAACGGGCGTTGGTTATTGCGATGGAGGCTTCCCTTCCTATCGTGTAGATGGAGCTGGGGTTGCCGTAGGCTTCCTTCAGGTAGGGGAGCATGGCGTTCAGGACTCGGTCGCTTACCTTGGTGGTGGCGGCGTTGTCCAAGTATATTTTTGTACTGAACATTTTGTTACCTTCTTAATATATTTATATGCGGGCAAAGTATACAAAATTGGTGTGATTTGTCCTGCATGAAGTATTATATACCCATTTGGTAGAAATTGCAATAGGTTTTGTGAAAAATTTTAGAGATACTGTAAAAAGGCAGTCCTGCCTTCCGGTGAGTAGCCGCAGGCTTTGTAGAAGGCGTGAGCTTCGGGACGGCTTGTTATCAGCATTATTTTGTAGCAGTTCTGCTGTACGGCAAGCTGTCTGGCATAATCGAGACAGGCTTTTCCTGCGCCGGTGCGGCGGTGGGAACTGTCGGTGACTACATACTCTATAAGGGCGTAGGGACGGGCTTCCTGCGTTATGGAGGGGATTATTGTCAGGCAGCAGGTGGAGATGGGTATCCCGTTTTGCTCGGTCAGGATAACGTAGATGTTGTCGTAGGACAGGAGCTTCTGCCACTGGGCGAGGACTTGCTCGGTGGGGCGCTGTTCCTTGTCGTAGAGCTGAGAATAGAGCTTTTGAACAGCATTCAAGTCAGCGGGATCGGCAGTCCTTGTGGTGAAATTAGGGGCGTCGTATATTATTTTTTGTCCTGACATGAGGTTTATGCCTTTCTTTTGGGGGTTATCAGAATTTCACTTATCCTTGCCGTATCTGTAAAAGATATTCTTCGTCTGTGATGCCGGAAGAGAATGTACGGGTATATTCCTTGACAAGCAAATTCGTCTCATCGAATTTATCCTTCAGCACTGACCGCAGGTAATCTGTAAACCAGTCCGTAAACCAATTGACACATGGGGTCAATTCATCAAATCCGTGAGTTCCAAGCTGAAGCCCTAAGGAATTTTCGGGAGCGGGACACCATTTCCCACGAAAATGTAAAAATACCTGGGTATGCGTCTGGTGAAGGTCATCGGATAAGTACTCCATGAACCATGATCGGCAGGGCAAATCGTGTCTTGCACAATAGACCTTGATCAGCTCCGCCAAGTCCCAGCACCAGCCGCAGTTGTTTCTCACCACTTCCTCCGGGGAGGAAAAGGCATAATCCCGAACAGCAAAATCTTCATCATCCGTAAAATGCAGCTTCCCTGATTTATCCC
Source organism: Oscillospiraceae bacterium (assembly GCA_022508895.1). Lineage (GTDB taxonomy): Bacteria > Bacillota > Clostridia > Oscillospirales > Ruminococcaceae > Ruminiclostridium_E. The sequence goes on along the minus strand of JAFLUH010000005.1, from coordinate 42,424 downwards.
GGTAACCGTACCGAATGGTCGCAATATATCGGAAAAATGACTGAATATCCAAGCCCATTATATCTTCAAGCATCGCCATGCCGTCTCCTATCCTTTCAAATTCCGATTTATCCTGCTAATGCTGTAAATTTACTTTTTATCCCATTTCATGGAAATATCAAAGGCTTTTACGCTGTGTGTCAATGCACCGAGGCTTATTATGTCTACGCCTGTTTCGGCTACCTGTCTGATGTTTTCCAGAGTTACGTTGCCGCTGGCTTCAAGCTTGGCTCTGCCGTTTACCAGTTCTACCGCTTTTTTCATTTCCTCGCAGGTCATGTTGTCTAACATTATCACGTCTACCTTGCAGTCAAGAGCTTCTTGAACGTCGTTCAATGTGCGGGCTTCTACCTCGATTTTCAGCATGTGACCTGCTTTTTCTCGGAGGGCGGTCACTGCGGGGGTTATTCCGCCGTAGGCGTCGATGTGGTTGTCTTTCAGCATGGCGGCGTCGGAGAGGTTGTAGCGGTGGTTTTTGCCGCCGCCTGCCACTACTGAGTATTTTTGCAGGGGGCGTAAGCCGGGGAGAGTCTTGCGGGTGTCGGTTATGGAGGCGTTGGTGCCTTTTATCAGCTCGGCGCATTTGTTCGTGTATGTGGCTATGCCGCTCATGTGCTGGATAAGGTTTAGGGAGGTGCGCTCGGCTTTCAGCATGGCGGCGGTGTTTCCCTTGAAACGGGCGATCATGTCACCTTTTTTTACTTTGTCACCGTCTTTGAACAATGTCTCAATTTTGATCGTATCGTCAAGGAGAGTGAATACTCGGAGTGCTACCTCCAAGCCTGCTATTACACCGTCGTCCTTTGCCATGAAGTAGGCGGAAGATATGTCGTTCTCGGGGATAAGCAGGTCGGTGGTGCTGTCAATGTAGTTTATGTCCTCGGTGAGGGCGGTTTTTATGATGTCGTCAATGTAAAACTGGGGTAATTTCATTCTTCACTGTTTCCTTTCTCTACTACTTCGCTGAGGATAATATAGGCTACCGTGGCGAGGGATACGGCTTCGGTGTAGTCGGGGGTAAGCGCATATCTGCCTGTTTCAAGCATGGTTTTTATTTCGGTTACCCGAGCAAGTCCTCTTTCGGCTTCGGGATAGTTGGGGACTACAAAATAGGCTTTCTGCATTATGTGGCGGATCTCGGTGCGGATACCTTTGGGGAGAGGGTCGCCGTCGGGGGAGGGGATCTCCGCTTCTATGGGGGTGTAGTCCTTGGCGGCGGGGGTGGTGAGGTTTATCTGTTCGGCTATCAGGCGGCTGAAAACCAAGGCTTCCAACAGGGAGTTGGAGGCGAGGCGGTTGACGCCGTGAACGCCTGTGTGGGCGCATTCTCCTGCGGCGTAGAGACCTTTCACGGTGGTGGCGCCGTTGCCGTCTACCGCTATGCCGCCCATGAGGTAGTGCTGGCAGGGGTAGATGGGGATAGGCTCCTTGGTCATGTCGTAGCCTTTTTCAAGGACTCGTTCATATATCATGGGGAAACGGGTGCGGACGAAGTCGGGGTCTTTGTGGGAAATGTCGAGCCAGAACTGGTCGCTGCCGGTTTCCTCCTGCTCCTTCATCATGCATTTGGAGACTACGTCACGGGGGGCTAATTCCTTGCGCTGCGGCTCGTATTTTTGCATGAAGCGCTCTTTTTTGCAGTTGAGGAGATATGCGCCTTCCCCTCTCACCGCCTCGGAGACTAAGAAGCACTCCTGATTTTTGCGGTCGGCAAAGGCGGTGGGGTGGAACTGGACGTAGCTGAGATTCTTTATTCTTGCGCCGATGTTGTAGGCGAAGCGTATGCCGTCGCCGGTGGCTATGGCGGAATTTGTGGTGTAATCGTAAACTCTGCCTATTCCACCTGTTGCAAGAACCACTGCGTTTGTGGTATAATAATAGTGCTTGCCGGCTTTCAGTATGTCAAGCATGAAGCCCTCGCCCATCTTTTCCAGTCCCAGAAGATGTGAGTTTTCCATTATGGTGAGGTTTTTCAGCTTGATCACCTGATCTATCAAGGCTGTGACAATTTCAAAACCGGTGCTGTCCTTGTGGTGGGCTATGCGATGCCGTGAGTGTCCCCCCTCAAGGGTAAGGTTGATGGAGCCATCGGAGTTGCGGTCAAAGTCAACACCGTACTTGATAAGGTTTTTTACGTCGGTCGGACCTTGTTCAACAAGAATTTTCAGGTTGTTCATGTCGTTCTTGTAGCCGCCTGCTATCAATGTGTCTCTGATATGCAGGGAGTAGTCGTCGTCCTTGGGGTTCATCACCGCCGCTACGCCGCCCTGGGCTAAGGCGGAATTACATAGGGTGAGTTCCTTTTTGGATATCATCAGGATCTTCAGCGCTCTGTTAAGGTTGAGAGCGCAGTATAGTCCCGATACGCCGGAACCGACTATTATCACGTCAAATTTTTCAAGCTGCACCGAAAGCATCTCCTTTCACCGCTGTGTCGGCGGCAAATAATATTAAGGGGTGAAAACATGATTTTTTTCACATTTATGATGGCAAAGTGATAAAATTTTTATCCAAAGGAGGTATGACGAAATCACTATTGCTTGTAAACTGAAAATTACAACCTTTGGAGGTATATATGACTGAAAATATTATCAAAAATGATGAAATACGGGCAAGGGCTATCCTTGCAGGGGTGGACTGCGGCGAATATGACGCCGAGTCCTCCATGAACGAATTGGAAGAGCTGGCTAAGACTGCGGGAGCGGAAACGGTGGCACGGGTCCTGCAGAAAAGACCGTCGCCGGAGCCTGCCACCGTGCTGGGCGAGGGGAAGATCGAGGAACTGAAGGAGCTGGCTCAGCAGATGGAGGCTGACCTTGCCGTGTTCGACTGTGAGCTTACCGCAAGCCAGATACGCAATATCGAGGAAATACTGGACATTCGGGTCATCGACCGCACTATGCTTATTCTGGATATTTTTGCGGGGAGAGCGGTGTCCAATGAGGGCAAGCTGCAGGTGGAGCTGGCTCAGCTCAGGTATCGGCTGCCCCGGCTGGCGGGGATAGGTACTTCCCTGTCACGGCTGGGAGGCGGTATCGGTACGAGAGGTCCCGGTGAAACTAAGTTAGAGACGGACAGAAGGCATATTCGCAGCAGGATAGCCAAGCTGGAGGATAATCTGAGAGAATTGCAGAAGCGGAGGGATTTTTCACGGTCACGACGGAAGAAGGACAATGTGCTTACCGCCGCTATCGTGGGGTATACCAACGCGGGAAAATCCACTTTGCTGAACAGTCTGACGGGAGCCGATGTATTGGCGGAAAATAAGTTGTTCGCTACCCTCGACCTCACTTCAAGAGGGGTGGAGCTGCCGGACGGGAGGACGGTGTTGGTTATAGATACCGTCGGACTTATACGGAGGCTGCCGCACCATCTTGTAGAAGCGTTCAAGTCTACCCTTGAAGAAGCCGCAAGCGCTGATATTATACTGCACGTTTGCGATATAAGCGACACGGAGGCTGCCGATAAGGCGCAGACTACCCAGATGCTGCTGGCTGAGCTGGGGTGCGGGGAAATCCCCGTGCTGAATGTGCTGAATAAATGCGACCTGCTGGAAAACGATATTCCCGAGGACGAGGATACGGTCAAAATTTGCGCCAAGACGGGCGAAGGGTTTGACCGTATGCTGGCGGCAATTGCTAAAAAGCTGCCGGAAAGCTCCCGGCGTATGAAGCTGCTGCTGCCTTACGATAAGGGCGGGCTGACCGCTCGGATAAGAGAAAGCGGCAAGGTGTTTTCGGAGGATTACACCGAGGAGGGCATTAAGGTGGACGCATTGGTGGACAAGCTGCTTATCAAGGAAATGAAGGAGTTTGAAGTCGCTCCCTGATATGTATTCCCAAAATATCCGTTATCGTACAAACAACCCCCTCGGGGGTTGTTTGTTTTTGCTCTTATTCCTCTTCAGGCTCTGCAAGGCTTTCCCTGTCCACCTCTACGCCGCCGTGCTTTCTGATGGTGAGGACGTAGCAGGAGCCTGCGCCGAACAGGGTCTCCATGCTCATTTTAAATTCCTTCAGCAGGTCGAGGGGGACGAATGCCTGAATGGTGCCTGCAAAGCCGCCGCCGTGGACACGGCAGGCGCCTTTCCTGCCGAGGACACGCTCTGCGGCGTTGAGACCGATGCCGAGACCTTGGTTCTTTATGTCGTTGACGGAGAAAATGTTTTGTAAGTACTTGTAGGAGCTGTTGCCGCTTTCCCTGATAGAATCAAGGAAGGCTTTGAAGTCATTGGATCTCAGGGCGTGGGAAAGTCTGTCCACACGCTCGTTTTCCTCAAAGAAGTGCAGTGCGCGCAGCACGGCTCTGTCGCCGAACTCGTCACGGAGAATGTCCATGTTCAGCATTATGTCCTCACGGCAGAGCTGACGGAGGTACTGTACCGAGAAATGCTCGGCTATCTGCTTCATTTCGGCGGGAATGGCGGCGTAGTCGGGAGTCAGGTCGGCGTGGCTGCCCTTGGTGTCGATTATGCAGAGGGCGTGGTCGTAGGAGGTGAAGTCGCTGTTTATCTTTTCGATGATGGGACTTTCGATATCCTTGAAGTCGATGGCTACAAAGCCGCCTACCGAGGAGGCTGTCTGGTCCATCAGACCGCTGGGCTTCCCAAAATATTCGTTTTCGGCGTACTGGGCTATCTGCGCTATCTTTATGGCGCCGATGCCGCCGTCGTTGTACAGGTGGTTCAGTATGTTGCCTACCAGCACCTCAAAGGCTGCCGAGGAGCTGAGACCGCTGCCCTTCAGGACGTTTGTGGTGGTGTATGCCTTGAAGCCGCCTACCTTGTAGCCGTTTTTGCGGAAGCCTGCCACAACGCCTCTTATGAGGGCTTCGGAGGTGTTCTTTTCCTGCTCCTTTACCTCGGTGTCCTCTATCTCGATTATGCTTTCATCGTAGCCCTCGCTTTTCAGGGCTATCTTGGGCACCTCGATAGGCTCCACTATCGCTATCACGTCGAGGTTTACGCTTGCCGCAAGCACCTTGCCGTGGTTGTGGTCGGTGTGGTTGCCGCCCACCTCCGTTCTTCCGGGAGCGGAAAATATTCGGTAGCCGTCGCCTATGCCGCCGAAATATTCACGGTAGCTGTCGATGGCTTTGCGGTAGCGTTCACGCTGCTCCTTCAGGTCCTGAGAGGGATAAAGCTCGGTAACGGATATTGGATTTCCCATTTTGTTTTTTTCCTTTCCTGTAACAGTATTCTCTTTATTTTGTCCGCATACATAAAATGCGGTAAATATCAGTCTTTTTCGGTGTAGAACATGTGGTATTTCTTCTCCCTGTGTCCGTAGACGCTGAGCACCAAGCCCATTGAGGCATACAGCGCCACGGTGGAGGTGCCTCCGGCACTGATGAAGGGAAGGGGTATGCCTATTACAGGCAGCACCGCAAGCACCATTCCTATGTTCAGTATGCTGTGGATAAGGATCATCGAAAATACGCCTATGCAGATAAGCTTCCCCATCTTGTTCTTGCTGCCGACGCTGTTCATGTATACCTTCATGCAGATAAGCAGCAGCAGCACGACCGTGCAGATACAGCCTACAAAGCCCAAGGCGTTGCCTATGTAGGCAAAGATGAAGTCGTTGTGTATGAATGAGGTGTAGACGTAGTCGCCGCCGAAAAGTCCTACGCCTGTCATCTTGCCTGTCCCCAAGGCTACCTTGCCCCAGAACTGCTGGAACCATATTCCTTTTATCTCCGCCTCCTGCATTTCGGGGTCGAAAAGCACCAAGATACGGGCTTTGTGGTGGGGCTGCATTATATAGTTCCAGACGAAGTATACGCCTACGGGGACGGCAATGCAGCCCGCTATTATATAGCGCAGTGCAAGACCTGCCACCAGCATCATTATCACAAACATGAAAAGGAAAACTATGGCGGTGCCGTCGTCGCCCTGTAATGAGATAAGTCCTACGGGGAAAAGACCGTGGATACAGAGCAGTATAAAGTGGGGCAGGCGGTTCATGTTTTTGTCCACCTTGTAGAGGTGGGTGGCGAAGGTCATTATAAACGCAACCTTCAGAAGCTCGGAGGGCTGTATCGTAACAAAGCCTAAATTCAGCCAGCCTATGTCGTCTGCGCCGTTTGCCTGTAAGCCCAAGGGGGTGAAGAGAAGAAAGACAAGGATAAGGGCGGCGGGGGCGTATATGAACCATATCTTTGAGATAAAGCGGTAGTCTATCGCCGCCACCGTCAGCATTGCAACAAAGCCGATGGCAAGAGCGTATATCTGGGTCTTGTAATAGGATTCGGACACGTCCGCAAAGTCGTTGGCGGACATACTGTACAGCAAAAGTATGCCAAAGCCGCTGGCGGCAAGGCACAACAGTATGAGTATCTTATCAAGATGCTTTATATAATCAACTACTACTTTTAACGCTTTCTTAACCATTTTGCCGCACTTGCCCCGTTAAGCTGTTTTATTGGAAAATACATACTATAATATTATATACTTTTTTTGGGATTTTTTCAATAGCTGATTTTGATTTTTGGAAAAAATAAGCAGTCCATACCGTCGGATATGAACTGCTTAATACTACTTCGATTTGGCGAAAAGCCGTTTTATTGCGTCTCTGTCGGCGGCAGGGTGGATATGCTCGCCCTGAAGCAGGTCTATGTCGTATCCCTTCACCGTCTCCTGCTGTATCGACTGCCCGATGTGCTTGACGCAGACGCTTGCGCCTCTGCTGTGAGCAAGCTCAAGTATACCTTTCAGGGCGGTGCGGTCAAACTCGTCAGCTTCGCAGAACTGCTCTGCCCGTATCTTTATGCTGGCAAGGTCGCCTTTTTTCAGGGCTGAAAGAGACATATACTCCCTGCCGAAATCGTCCAGTACAAGCGCCACTCCAAGCTCACGCAAGCGGGTCAGCACATAGGCGGTGTCGCTGTAGGATATAAGCTGTGCCTTTTCGGGTATCTCAACGGCAAGACTGCTGAATTTCAGGTCGTTGTCCTTCAGTATGTTCTGCACCGTTTCGTATACCTTGGAGTACCTCAGCTCGTGGAAGGTGAGGTTTATGTGCATTATCAGGTCTTCCCTGCCGCTGAGGTCTATAAGCTCCCTCAGAAAGGCGCAGGAGTTGCCTATCACCCATGCGTCTATCTGCTCGTCAAGTCCTATGCTTTCCGCAAGGCGGATAAGATGACCGGGAGGCAGCTCACCCTTTTCACCGTCATGCCATCTCACCACCGCTTCAAGAGCGGATATCTCTCCATTCAGGTCAGTGATAGGCATATATTTTATGCTGAAGCCCTCCATGCCGTTCTGCACCGCCTGACGCAGACGGTTTTCAGAGTTGAGCATCGCCACCGCGTCATCTGCCAATTCCTTGGAATAGAAGGCGAAGCGGTTCTTGCCCTCATGTACGGCACGGTACATGGCGAGAGCGGAGGCACGGTATACCTCGTCGCAGGTGTCGCCGTCGGCAGGGTAGAAGGCTGCGCCGGCGTTCATGTCCATGTAATACTGCTCGCCGCCTATCAGCCATGCTTGAGTAAAGCGTGCGGTAAGGTCATCTACAAACGCCTGCACCGTTTTGGCGTCTGCGCCTTTCAGCAGTACAGTCAACACGCTGCCGCTGAAACGGTAGATACTGACGTCCTTTGCGCCGGAGGTTTCAATATATTTGGATATGCTTTTCAGCAGGGCATCGGAATGGATATGCTCCAAGGCTTCGTTGGCGTTGCCTGTGTTCGCCAGCTTTACCGAGACTGCTGCGCCGACGCCGCCCTTTTTAAGCTCGCTGCCAAGGTCACGGTCAAGACGGCGGCGGTTGGGTATGTCAAGGACAGGGTCGGTGTAGGCAAGACGTTTAAGCTGCTCGGTCTGCTGCTTCAGCGCCTCGTCCGTGCTGTACCTCATCATCATGGTGGAGATTATCTGGGAGATGTTGCGCAGGAGCTTTTTGTCAACGCTGCTCCATTCACGCTTCTCCTGCACCGACTCGTAGAATATTATGCCGCTGAACTCGCCGTTTTCAAAAAGCTGTGCTGCTGCTATGGATTTTACTCCCGTTTTGCCCAGCTTGTCGCCGCTGTAGAAGAAGGTGTCGCAGTAGTCCAGCTTCTCGATTATCACGGGGAAATCCTCTACCCTGAAGCGGTATTGCTGGTCTATCCCCTCCGCCGCCCAGTCTCTTACGATCTCCGCCTTCTGACGGACAAGGTCGTAGCTGTACAGGGCGATGCGGTCAATCTTCATGTATTCGCCTACGAAACGTATCACCGTGTTCAGCGCTTCGTCGGAGTCGGTGGTCTCAAGGATTATGGTGTAGATGTTGTTCAGCAGTATCTGCTGCTCGATGTTGCTGCCAAGCTGCTGGTTGGCAGTCTGGGAGTTCTCCATCACGTTGCTGAGCATAAGCAGGGCGTTGGCAGTCTGGGATACGGTCTGCGCCAGTACGTCAAGCAGCGGCTCGCTCGCTTCAAGCAGCTTTTCATCGTCGGAGGCTATCGTCCATACCGCCATAAGACGGTGGTTGCAGCGTATATCACGGCTTATCTTGTGCTTGTAGCGGCGCTGGGAGAGAACGTTGCCGTTTTCGTCGGCGGGAGACAGCATAAGACTGCCGTCGGGGTTGTAGATAGCGGTGGAGAGGTCGCCGATGGAGGCAAAGGCTTTCTGTATGGAAATGAGGTAATCCTGTCCCAGTACCGCCGCAATGGAGATGTCCTGAGAGTTTATGGCGGCGTTTATACGCTCGCGGTTCTTTCTTGTCACTCCGCCAAGCACCGTGTCGGACTCGGCTGTCTCAAGGTACTCGGAAACGTCCATCATGGTGCCTGTAAGGTGCTGGGTGCGGTTGAAGGCGTCCTTGCCCGCCTTGCAGTTGAGATATACCCAGTGGTAGTCGTCGTGGATATGTATGCGGCAGTGGGTGCTGAGAGATTTCTGCCTGCCTGAGACTATCTCGTCAAATTCGTCGGCAAGAGGGGGGAAATCCTCGGCGTAGATTATCTCACGCAGGTTCATGTGCCTGTCCCTTTTGCCCAGCTGCGGATATTTTCCTACGACTGTCAGGGGTATGTCCCGCGTCAGGTCTATTCTTATGCTTATGCATTTTGTCTCGCTGAATGCTATGTCTAATCCGTTCAAAATTACACTTCCCTGTTACGGTAATTTATATGATATACACTTTACTGGTTTAAAATACCACTAATGTTTATTTTATTTTACCATATTTTTTCCAGTTTTGCAATAGTTTTTGTGTAATTTGTGTAAAAAATTTTAGAACTTTATATAAAATCGCCTGCTTGATTTGGGTAAGCAGGCGGAGGGATCAGAATATGACAGATCAAAATTTACAGAGCCCGTTCCATAAGAACATAGTCATACGCTTTATTTGAGCGGTTCTCGCTTGTTTTTACAAAATTGTTCTTTCTCCAAAAAGCGCTGCTTTGCGGATTGCCCTTATCAATACCAAGCCTGACTCTTTGGTATCCTATACTTTTCCAATAAAAGCAGCATTCATCAATGATCCTTGTTCCGACGCCTTTTCCATGATATTCCTGATCCACCATGAAAAATCCGATAAAAATCACCTTTTCTTCGGGATAATCACGGATAAAATCCATTAAAGCCACCAATTTATCACTTTTGAAAAAGCCGATATAAAATTTATCGTCATATCCTTTATCAGGCGGTAAAGCCTGCATATCTTCCATAATGCTCTCTTTCGTCGCTAAAGGCGGATGAAAACGATAAAACAAAGTATTTCCCATACACACGTTATATATAATGTTTATATCATCGTTATTCAGCTTTCGCACAAAATACTCTGCGGATAAATGATACAGTTCCATTTTTAACATTCCTCCGAGTTCCGATTTATAATAAATGCAGAACCTATATCTCCATGTGTTTCTTTTATTATTCCATATACTTTTTCCGACCAGTCCCAGATGTCCTTGCAGTCGTTTTCAACATAAAGCACTTTACCTTTCAGCACGGCAGGTATTGCGGCTTGGAGGGTAGGCTTGTGTATTGCGGGAATTATGATGGCATTTACCCACTCCGAAAGGATAAGCTCGTCCTTTATTTTTATGGGCAGAAAGCCGTCTAATCCGTGATTTGGGGATAGTTTGAGAGGGCTTTGTAGAATACCGTCCCAGACCTCGGTGCAGCCGAAGGCTCCTATTTTTATCAGCAATATTATCACTGCCTTGTTATTTCTGCGTTAAAATTTCCTGCACCTTGCTCATGTCCATCTCTTTCAGAACATAGTCCGCTTTGGGCAGGGGCTCGTCGGGGGAAATGCTTGTGTGAATGTAGAGGGTGTGAAGTCCCACGGACTGCGCGCCGCTTATGTCGCAGACCCCGTCGTTGCCTATCATTATGGCGGTTTCGGCGGGTATGTCCTGCCCCCGCAAAAGGGTATTGAAGAAGCGGGGAGAGGGCTTTTTGCAGCCGTAGTCGGAGGAGAGGTATATACCGTTAAACAGCTCCTCTATGCCGAGGACCCGCAGCTCGGGGGCTGTGAAAATGCGCTGGGCGTTGGACAGGAGCCAGACGCCTTGCCCGTTGCTGCGGAGAGCTTGGAGCATTTCCTTTGCGCCGTCGTAGAGGCGGACGTACTCCAAGGAGCTTTTGCGCAGGTGTCCGCCGACGGCGACACAGAGGTCGGGGGCGGCGGCTACTCCTTTATTCACGAAAAGGCGGCGGAACACCTCCTCTATCTTTATCTCGGGGTAGGGCTCACCGACATAGGGCGGCTCCTGCTCCAGTTCACGGGCAATGCGGAAATAGTCCTTTTGCAGCTCCCTGGGGGTGTAGACTGCACCGTGGCTGCGGTAAAGGGCGGTCATTTCACGCCAGAGGCGGGGGCTTTGCTCATCGGTGTGTATGTCAGCTAAAGTGCCGTACAGGTCGAATATGCAGTTTTGGTATTTCATGAGAAGTTCTCCTTTGACTTGAAAAAACAAAACTGCGCCCCTTAGCGGAGCACAGTTTTAGTATATATTGGCGCATCTCACGCCTTGCCGGAAAATTCCTCGTCCAGCTTTTTCTGATTCTCTGCCAGCTCGTCATTTATCCTGTCGATAACGGAGCGGTTGTCCTTTTTCTTTTCGGTCTTGGAGGACTTGTCGCTGCTGTCGGCAGCCTCGGTCTTTTTCTCCTCCTCGTCATCTTCGGCATTGCCGAATTCCTTGTCCAGCTTCTTCTGGTTGGCTTTAAGATCGTCCTTTATCTGGTCGATAACGGAACGGGAATCCATGTCAAGGCTCTTGTCGGAAAGAGCGTTGTCGATCTTGGAGCTTACCGTTTTGTCAAGGAAGGAAACGCTGTCGTTCAGGTTGGCAAGCTTTGCTTCCTTGTCGGAGGTGTCTACGCCTCTGATCTTGTCAAGCCTTACCTCGGCGGCAAGAGTGCGGGCTTCCTTCTGTACGGAAAGTGTAGCGTTGTACAGAGCCTTGATGGAAGTCAGGTCGCTGCCGAAGAACATACTCAGGTCGGAAGCGTCGTCGTTGGAAATCCCAAGCATGCTGGTGACGATATTTGCGGAGTTGTAGCTTGCGGTGAGCTGAGCGGAAACTGCGCCTATCTGACCGCTGAGCCTGTCAACTTCCTTCTGCTTGTACTCGTCGGAGTAGTTATCGTTCTCCTCGATCTCCGCCAGCTTGCTGCTGAGGTTGTTGAGGGCGCTGTCGCCTACGCCGTTTGTACCGGTAAGACCGGCGCCTATCATATTGCTTACTGTACTCATATTAAAAACCTCCTGAAAGATATAGTTATACTTTTTCTTATTTGTTATATCGGCAGAGTTTAGGAAAACTTTAGCATTTTTTTAAAAATTTTTTTAATTTTTCAGACGGTCGCCGGCTCAGCCTTAGGCTGCTTTTTTATCGCCGCCGTGCTGCGCTGCGCCATTACCAGCTCATAGTATACGCCGTGCCTGCGCATAAGCTCGTTGTGACTGCCCATTTCGGCAAGCCTGCCCTTGTCAAGGACGATAAGGCGGTCGGCGCTGCTGAGAGTGGACAGGCGGTGGGCGATGGCTATCGTCGTCCTGCCTTTTATCAGACGGTTGAGGGCGGTCTGTATCTGCTTTTCCGTCTGGGTGTCAAGGCTGGCGGTCGCCTCGTCCAGTATGAGGATCTTGGGGTCACGGAGTATCGCTCTTGCTATCGCTACACGCTGGCGCTCGCCGCCGGAGAGGTTGTAGCCTTTTTCACCTACATAGGTGTTGTAGCCGTCGGGGAGGCGGGTTATGAAGTCGTGACAGTCGGCGGTTTTTGCCGCCTGCACTATCTCCTCAAAGGTCGCCTCGGGCTTGGCGTAGGCTATGTTTTCAAGGACGGTGCCGTTGAAGAGGAAGGTCTCCTGAAGTACAACTCCCATCTGACCGTGGAGGTTGGCGGAGGACATATCACGCAGGTCGGTGCCGTCTATCTTTATGCTGCCTGAGGTGGGGTCGTAGAGGCGCATTATCAGGTTTATGAGCGTGGATTTGCCTACGCCTGAGTGTCCTACTATGCCTATCATCTCGCCTGGCTTTATCTCAAGGCTTATGTCCTTCAGGACGGGATCGTAGGCGCTGTAGCCGAAATAGACGTGGTCGAAGGTTATTCCGCCCGCTATCTCCTTATCTTCGGGAGCGTCGGAGTCGTGAAGCTCTACCCGCTCGTCGAGTATTTCAAATGCCTTGCCTGCGGAGACCATTGCCTGCGACAGTATTCTGGGGAGGTTTGTCAGCCATTCAAGAGGTCCGTAGAGCATGGAGACGTAGCTGGTGAACTGGACAAACTCGCCGAGGGTTATCTCCAAGTCCATTACGGCGGAGGCGCCGAAGTAGAGCATGGAGAACTGCCCTAATGCTAACACATAGTGGAGCAGGGGCGCTAAGATGTACCAGATACAGTCGATGTTTTTCTGGGCGTCGGATACCTCCTGTGAGATACGGGTGTAGCGGGCGGTCTCACGCTCCTCGCTGCCGTAGCTCTTTACTACCCTTATGCCTGAGAGCATATCGTGAAGATAGCGGGAGGAAGCCACCATTTTCCGCCACCAGCGGCCGTTGCGCTCATCTAAGATACGCATTACCCTGCTTGCTATCCATGCGGCAAGAGGCAGGGGGATAACTACCAGCAGCGCCAGCTTCCAATTGGTGACAAACATTATTATCAGCAGGGCGATAAGGGAGATGGCGTGGAGTATCATCTCCTTGCCGTTGTCGGTAACAAACTGCTGGACAGTTCTTGCGTCCTCGCTGACACGGCGGATAAGCTCGCCTGTGGTGCGGCGGGAGATGGCTTTCATGGACAGCTCCTGAGTTTTGTTGAACAGGTCGCTGCGCAGCTTTTTGATAAAGCCGTTGGTTATTATGATGTTTATGCGGCGGGTGATGAAGTCGATGCCTGTCGCCAGTATCGCAAGCCCTATCATGGTGGCGGCGATTATGAAGAACAGGTTCATGTCAGGCTGCTCTGCCTCTACCACGTCGTCGATAAGATAACGCTGCAGGGTGGGAGCGACAAGGTTGCAGACGTAGTCCACCGCAGTCAGCAGCAGGGACAGGATAAAGAGCTTTTTAAAGGGGCTGAGGCGCTTCATCAGGCGCAGCACGGTGCCTGACTTTTTGGCGCAGTAGGGGCACTTTGCGGAGCCGTGGAGACTTACGCCGCATTTGGGGCAGGTGGGCTCCTCGGTGTCGGAACGGTCGGTAAAGACGCCTGTGTTTACATAGTAGTCGAGTATCTTGGCAAGCTCGGCAAAGCGTATGTAGTGGGTCTGGGTGAAGGCGCAGAAGAACTGCCATTTGCCGTCGCTTTTGCGTTTGCCCCGGAGCATGGAGCAGCCTATCTGGCGGGTCGCCTCAAACTCGGTGAAGGCGGTTATCTCGTGGCTGCTCACTTCCCTGTCTTCGCTGTCGTAAATCCTTATATATTCACGGTCGGCGGTCAGGTGTCCGTTGGTCTTGCCGCCGTCTTCCGCTATGTCGAAGGGCAGGCTGAATACAGGCTCCTCAGGTATGCCCTTCGGTAACGATGTTTTTAAGTTCATATATTATCCTTTCAAAGCGGAAATTACATGAAAAGCTCCAATCTTCGGTAGCTTTTTTTGTCCATTTCCTCGGGGTGGGGTACATAGTATTTGTTGCCGTCTGCGTCGGTGACCGTCAGTATGCCGTTGTTGTTCAGGCGGAAATTCGTCCACCAGTCGTTTACGGCAATGCGCTTCCTGCCCGCCGTTGTTTCGGCGTCGATGAAAAGATAGCCCATGCGGTTGTCACGAATGGAGTGTATCTTGGTCAGCAGGGGGACGTAGTAGCGGAACTCTAAATAATCGGCGCAGAGCTTTTTCTGCTCCTCGTTCATCTCGTTCAGGTCACGGATTATGCCTATCTCTATCCACTCCTCCTCGTTGTTCTTGAAGGAAACGCTGATGTTGGTGTCGTGGTAGTAGAAGGGCTGGAGGCGGGTCAGGCTCACCTGCTCGTATTTGTCGCCGTGATATTCCAGGTTCAGATAGCCGCTGTCAAGGCGGGTGAAGTGAAGCTCGTTTACGTCAAGTATGCGGAGCTGGTCTATCTGGAAGTTTTCTGTTTTATACTCGTTCATGTATTTATCCTTTCTTCTACTGTGTACTGTGCATTTTGCACTGTCAACTGTCATTCTACGCCTATGGTTTTCAGGGCTTCGGCTTGTAATTTATACAGCTCAAAGTACTTGCCCTTGGCGTGGATAAGCTCGTCGTGTGTGCCTGTTTCCTTTACCTCGCCGTGCTCTATTACGCAGAGCATATCTGCGTCACGGAGGGTGGACAGACGGTGGGCGATGGCTATTATCGTTCTGCCCTGCTTCAGATTGTCGATGGCGTTTTGTATCTTGCGCTCGGTGCGGGTGTCCATTGACGCAGTCGCCTCGTCAAGAATGAGGATATTGGGTTTCTGGATAAGGGCACGGGCTATCGAGATGCGCTGCTTTTCGCCGCCCGAAAGGCTTACGCCGCCGCTGCCTATCCTTGTGTCGTAGCCGTCGGGGAGCTTCAGGATAAAATCGTGGGCGTTGGCGTTCTTTGCCGCTTCAACTACCTCCTCTATGGTGGCTTCGGGGCGGGCGTAGCGGATATTGTCGGCTATGCTGCCCATGAACAGGTAGGTCTCCTGCGATACTATGCCTATGCTGCGGCGAAGGTCGTCAAAGGCAATGTCCTTGATGGGGATACCGTCTATCTTTATCTCGCCGTTGGTAGGGTCGTAGAGCCTTGAGATAAGGTTTATGAGGGTGGATTTGCCTGCGCCCGTCTTGCCTACCACGCCGTAGAACTGTCCCTTTTTGATGTCCATGGTGATGTTTTTCAGCACGGGGACGCCCGCTTCGTACTCGAAGCTGACGTTTTTCAGGATTATGTCGCCCTGTAAGCCGTCAGCGTGGACGGGAGCAGGGTCGGCGGGGGGCTTCACGGAGGGCTGACTGTCGATTATCTCGAATATTCTTGAAGCTGCGTCGGTGCAGCGGGACCAGTCGTTGCCGGCGTATACGAAAAAGTATACGGGGTCCCAGAGCATTCCGAAGTAGCTTATCATCAGCATAAGCTCGCCTATGCCGATGGAGCCCTTTATTACAAGGTAGAAGCCTAAAACGGTTATAAGGGCTTTGCCTACGCTGTATATCACCCACTGGGAACCGTCGAATTTGACGTAGCGCACGCTTCTTGCCATGTCTGCGTCGTATACCTTGCCGAGGCTTTTGCCGAAGCGGTGTATCTCCTGCTCCTCACGGGCAAAGGCTTTCACTACACGGTGTCCGTTGATGGCGTCGTTCAGGTTGGAGTTCATGCGGCGGTTGGCAAGGTTGCAGCCTCTCCAAAGGCGGCGCTGTCCTCTGACAAACAGTATCTCGCTGATGAATACAAGCACCATCATTCCCACTATGCATAAGGCAAGCGTCGGGGACAGCAGGAACATCAGCACCGTCATGGACACCACTCTTATAATGTTGGTGACGCCTTGGGGGACTATGAAGCAGAAGAAGTCGTATACGTCGCCTGCGTCACGGTCTACACGGGTCATCAGGGAGCCTGTCTGCTTGGAGGTGAAGAAGGACAGGGACAGCTTTTCCATTGCGGCAAAGACCTTTACCCTTATCTTGTGCATCACCTTGGCTACGGCAATGCTGAATACCACGCCGTAGAGAGTGCCGAACAGCTCCGAGATAAGACGGACGCCTGCCATCATCAGCACTGCGAAAAGTATTTCGCCGTAGAAGTCGCCTGCTGCGTCCAGTACATGGTCGTACAGGAAGGCTGTGCCGAAGTAGGGGGAAACTATACCCAAGGCGGCTGACAGTATCATCATGAGAAGTATCGAGGCGGTCTGGAGCTTGAAGTCGCCGAACATTTCCATTAAGCGGCGGAAAAGGGACGAACGCTTTACGCAGTAGGGGCAGTATTTGCGGTTGGGGTCGGGATAGCGGTTATGGCACTTGGGGCAGTAGGGACTGTGCTCGTCAAGGGCAGTGTCATCTATCTCCTCATGCTTTACCGTCATGTTGTAGCGGCGGCAGAACTGCTCCGCTTTCTCGGAAAAGCCCGATGAAAAACGGCTTATGCAGATGTGCTTTTCGGTTTCACCCTCCTTTTGCTTGCCCATTAAGCGGCAGGTGTGACGGTAGCGGTCTACATAAAGCTCCGTAAGCTCGCTCATGTCGTATTCACCGTAACCCCGGAAGTCGAACTCGCTGCGGAAGGTTTTTTTCTCCCGTATCTGGCGGTCGTAGCCGCTTAGGGTGTACAGGCGCTCTGCGTCGAAGGTGACGTAGGTATCGTAGTACAGACCCTCGCTGTCCATGTCGCATTTTATGCAGTAAAGCAGCGCTTCCGTATCTACCCCTCGGTGGGTGAGGGCTTGCTCCGCTCCCTGCGTCAGTATGTCGAAGTGTTTCATGGTTTTCTCTCTGTATTCCTTTCTCCGTTAAGAAAAGTTACAATATTTTGCACACAAAAAGGCACAGCTGCGCAAAAATGCAGCTATGCCCGAAGATTTCAGCAATAGTAAGCTGACTTTATCAAAGATTGATAAAGCCTAACTTTTTATTGACCTTTTGCAGGGTGCGGCGGGACAGCTTATAGGCTTTCTCCGCGCCGTCCTTCATACACGCCTCAAGATACGCCTTGTCTGCGATAAGGCGCTTGAACTCGTCCTGTACAGGGGTCAATGTATCTGCAACCGCTTCTCCTACAGCGGTTTTGAAATCTCCGTAGCCTTTTCCTTTGAATTCGTTTTCTATCTCTTCAAATGTCTTTTTTGTTACGGCACTGTATATAGACATGAGATTCACAATGCCGTCCTTGCCCTCTGCGGCTCTTACCTCGGTGTCGCTGTCGGTGACGGCACGTTTGAACTTGCGCAGGACGGTATCACGGTCGTCCAGCAGGCTCACGCTGCCGTTTGGGTTCTCGTCCGACTTGGACATCTTCTTGGTGGGGTCCGCAAGGGACATTATCTTCTGCACCGCCTTGACAATGTATGGCTCGGGTACGGTAAAGGTGTTGCCGTAGAGGTTGTTGAAGCGCTCGGCGATGTTGCGGGTAAGCTCAACGTGCTGCTTCTGGTCAATTCCCACGGGGACAAGGTCCGCCTGATACAGCAGAATGTCCGCCGCCATAAGTACGGGATAGGTAAATAAGCCCGCATTGATGTTTTCGGGGTGTTTCTGGGATTTGTCCTTGAACTGGGTCATGCGGCTGAGCTCACCGAATTGAGTGTAGCAGGACAGGATCCAGCTCAGCTGTGCGTGAGCGGGATTGTGTCCCTGAACAAAAACAATGGATCTTTCGGGGTCGATGCCTATTGCAAGCAAAAGGGCGTAGCTTTCAGCGATCTGGTGGCGCAGAGTGGCAGGCTCCTGTCTGACGGTGATGGAGTGCAGGTCCACTATGCTGTAAAGGCAGTCGTAATCCTCCTGTAAGTCCTTCCAGTTGCGCAGCGCTCCCAGATAGTTGCCCAGGGTGGGGGTGTTGGTGGGCTGGATACCGCTGAAAATACGCTTTTTGCTGTTTTCTTCCATTGTTTCTGTCCTTTTCGATTTATTATGTAACGCACGGGTAACGGC
>JAFLUH010000005.1:22248-24234 GCA_022508895.1 Oscillospiraceae bacterium | reverse complement strand
GGCTTGCTCTCGTCTACCGAGAAGGCGTTGCCGGGGACTACCGCTACCTTGCTTTGTACGGCGGCTTTGCAGAATGCGTTCATGTCGCCCAGCGGCAGAGTGCCCCAGATGAACAGTCCGCCCTCCGGCTCGGTGAAGTTGATGGAGCGGGGCATGGCAAATTTCAGGCTGTTCAGCATGAGGGCGCATTTGTTTTTGTATATCTCACGGAGACGCTCCAAGTGCTCCTCGAAGTTTACCTGCGTTACAAAGCGGTAGGCTACCATCTGCGCCCATATATTGGTGTGGACGGTGGAGGTCTGAAGGGCTACCGTGGCTTTGCTTACTATCATTTTGCTGGCTATCATGTAGCCTACACGGAGTCCCGGGGAGAGCACCTTGGAGAAGCTGCCGGCGTAGATGACGTGTCCTCTTGTGTCCATTGACTTGATGGTGGGGACGTCGATGCCTGCAAAGCGGAGGTCGCCGTAGGGGTTGTCCTCGAGGACCAAGACGTTGTATTTGTAGGCGAGCTGTAATATGGCTTTGCGGCGTTCAAGGGACGTGGTTTTGCCGGTGGGGTTCTGGAAGTTGGGGATAACGTATATGAAGGCTGTGCGGGGGTTTTCCTTCAATGCCTGCTCTAACTTTTCGGGTATCATGCCGTCGTCGTCCATGGGGACGCCTGCCAGCTTGGCGTTGTAGGTCCGAAAGGCGTTCAGTGAGCCGATGAAGGAGGGGTCCTCGCAGATTATCGTTTCGCCCTCGTTGCAGAATATCTTGGCGCAGGTCTCTATCGCCTGCTGCGCGCCGCTTGTTATTATCAGCTCCTCGCTGTCGGGGTCGAAGTTCTTCTTTGCCTGCATATCGTCCTTGAGCCACTGGCGGAGCTTGGGGTAGCCCTCGGTGATGGAATACTGGAGGGCGTTTATTGGTTCCTCGGCGAATATCTCGTCGCTGATTTTGCGGATAGCGTCCACGGGAAAGGCCTCGGGGGCGGGGTTGCCCGCTGCAAAGCTTATTACCTCGGGGTCGGCGGTGAATTTCAGTATCTCTCTTATGGCGGAGGGCTGTACCCCTGCTATTCTGTATGAGAATGCGTTCATTGCCATCATTCCTTTCCGTGGGAGCACACCTTTTTAATCTAACGTTTCTATAATAGCACATTTTGGGCGTAAATGCAAGAAGAAATTTTCTGAAGTGGGGGATTTTTGCTTTGTGGGGCAAGGGAGGAATTGTGTATAATTCGGAAACCTTGTTTTTGGGTAGTTTGATGGTGTACAAAGGCGGGGTTCCGTGATATTATAATAGTAATAGTGAAAGCACTTTGTTTAAAGGAGGTTCGTTATGAGTGCTGAAAATTTAAAGATAAGTGATAATCGCTCCTCGGGCGAATATTTGACTTTGAAGAAAAGCACGGTCAAGACCTTTATTGTGATTGTAGCGGCGGTTGTTATCGGAGGGCTGGGAGTTTGGTTTGTCAACTCCTTCGGATTCCTTTCGTTTTCGGTATCCAGTCGGGGCGCACTTGCAGTGCTTGATTTTATCATCACATACGGACTGTATGCTGCTTCGGCTGTGGCGGCGGTGCTTGCGGTGTCGGCTATCCTGTTCCGCTTTGTGAGGTTTTCCTATAAGGTTTTTGTTCCCGTGTCCGCAGCTGCATCGCTTCTGATAGGAGCGAGGGTAGTGTACGATTATTTCACTTCGATGATAGCAAGCGAATATCTTCCCGATTTTGTGGATATAAATTCCATTGAAGCCGTGATCTTGTGGTTCTGTTTTGTAGGGCTTGCGGTGGCGGTGTGCGTTTTCCTGCTCAGCCTGCCTTTCGGGCGTATGATAAGAAAGCTGGCTGTCAGATAACGGTGAGCAGACTGTAACTGCCAAAAGACAATTTTAAATCCCCGTTCGGAAAGAGCGGGGTTTTCTTTTTCAAAAATTTGTCATATTTTTACAAAAATATCTTGAAATCGAAGTCGAGGTTTGATATAATATTGAAAGGAC
>JAFLUH010000005.1:18734-22148 GCA_022508895.1 Oscillospiraceae bacterium | reverse complement strand
TTTTACAAAAATATCTTGAAATCGAAGTCGAGGTTTGATATAATATTGAAAGGACTTTATTCCGAAATAAAATCCCGAAAGGAGCTTTAAGCATGAGTTGCAGTTATTCACACGAAGTAGAACAAATGTGCGTTGTCGCAAAAGGTCCTAAGCACGGTCCCGCTCCCATTCCCGAGGAGGGTCAGTGGGTAAAGGCGTATCAGATCACCGATATCAGCGGTCTTACCCACGGTATCGGCTGGTGCGCTCCTCAGCAGGGCACCTGCAAGCTTACCCTGAACGTCAAGGAAGGTATCATCGAGGAGGCGCTGGTGGAGACTATCGGCTGCTCAGGTATGACACATTCCGCTGCCATGGCGGCTGAGGTGCTGCCCGGCAAGACCATTTTAGAGGCGCTGAACACCGACCTGGTTTGCGACGCTATCAACGTTGCCATGAGAGAGCTGTTTTTGCAGATAGTTTACGGGCGTACCCAGACCGCATTCTCCGAAAACGGTCTGCCTATCGGCGCGGGTCTTGAGGATTTAGGCAAGGGTCTGCGTTCTCAGGTCGGCACCATCTTCTCCACCAAGGCTAAGGGCGTTCGTTATATGGAGATGGCTGAGGGTTACATAACTTCTTTGGGTCTTGATAAGAACGGCGAAGTCATCGGCTATCAGTTCGTAAGAGTTGGCAAGATGCTGGAGGATATCCGTCACGGCAAGTCCCCTGACGAGGCATATAAGGCTAACTGCGGTCAGTACGGCAGATATGACGAGGCGGTCAAGAAGATCGACCCCCGTGAAGAATAAGGGAAAGGAGAAAACATCATGGCTAAATTTGAAGGACAGGAAAGACGCACAAATAAGATCAATGCGTGTCTTGAGACCCTTGGTATGAAGGAAATCGAAGAAGCAAGAGAGCTTTGCCTTTCCAAAGGAATAAATGTTGAAGAAATCGTCAAGGGCGTTCAGCCTATCGCTTTCGAGAATGCGGTATGGGCTTATACGCTGGGTACCGCCATCGCTCTCAAGAGAGGGATAAAGAAGGCTTCCGACGCTGCGGCGGCTATCGGCGAGGGGCTGCAGGCGTTCTGCGTGCCCGGTTCCGTGGCAGAGAACAGGAAGGTTGGTCTGGGTCACGGCAACCTCGGTAAGATGCTGCTGGAGGAGGATACCAAGTGCTTCTGCTTCCTGGCAGGTCACGAATCCTTTGCGGCTGCCGAGGGCGCTATCGGTATTGCAAGGACCGCAAATAAGGCGAGAAAAGAGCCTTTGAGAGTTATACTGAACGGTCTGGGTAAGGACGCTGCTTACATAATCTCCCGTATCAACGGATTTACTTATGTTGAGACGGATTACGATATTCCCAACGACGAGCTGAAAATCGTTCGTGAGGTGGCTTTCTCTGACGGCGACAAGGCTAAGGTCCGCTGCTACGGCGCTAACGATGTTACCGAGGGCGTGGCTATCATGAGAAAAGAGGGGGTCGAGGTTTCCATTACAGGTAACTCCACTAACCCCACCCGTTTCCAGCACCTTGTTGCGGGTACTTATAAGAAGTGGGCTATCGAGAACGACAAGAAGTACTTCTCAGTGGCTTCGGGCGGCGGTACCGGACGTACTCTGCACCCCGACAACGTTGCTGCGGGTCCCGCTTCCTACGGTCTGACCGACTCTATGGGCAGAATGCATGGGGACGCTCAGTTTGCGGGTTCCTCCTCCGTGCCTGCGCACGTTGAGATGATGGGGCTTATCGGTATGGGCAACAACCCGATGGTTGGCGCTACTGTGGCTTGTGCGGTGGCGGTTGAGGAAGCTAATAAGTAATTATTGGTTTGCGCATATTTAAAAGGGCTTTCGGATCATCTGAAAGCCCTTATTTTATACTGTATATGATGTTTATTCCGATAGCAACAAATACAAGTTTTCCTTATCAAAGAACATTTCGTTTTCTTGGTTATAAAATTTATCGACGGCATTGATCGCTTTGACAAAAGGATAAACTAAACTATTCTTACTTCTGACAAATTGTGCCATTGTCTTTTCGGTTTGTTTCTCCTTGAGACTTTCGAGCTTGGCTCTTGAATCAATCAGTGTTTCATCAATTTGCGAACGGTTCACTAACGGAATTTTGGCAACAGTTTCGCCTACAGCGCCGCTGATTTTAGCCAACCCACCCAATAAAAGAGATTTTGCCGAATCCTTTGAAGCGCTTTCAAGTAAGTCGTAGCATTTTGTATACAGCTCTCTGTATTGATATGAATAATCGTTTATCTTGTTTGCAATGTTTCCTAAATAGTCTTTGTCAAAATTTCCGAGCAGCATTACCTCAAGGAATGATGAAAAACCGTAAGAATACAGAGCGATTTGGTAATTTTCAAATTCCGATTGCAATGTTTTAAGCTCAGAATCTACATTGCTTTTTATTTTCTGAGCTTTTGCTGTTATTTGCTTGCGGTAGAAATTGATGTTATGCTCGGAGTCCTGCTTTATGTCAAGAACCTTGATGTGCATATTCGTTCTGTACAACTCATCGTTCCAATTGAATTTATAGTTGTTCAGAACGTCAGTGAGAAAGATTATATCGCTCTCAATCTTTGCTTTTTTATCTGTTTCAAGAAATTCAAGAATGGTTTGTTGGGTATCAAGAATGAAATCGAGCTTTTGATCTATGTAAGTCAACGCCATAGCCATCATCAGCGCTGTAGGATCTATCGAAATAGTGTCGGAAATTGCGGGGACGCCTTCCACTTTTTCAAACACTGCTCTTGAAGAGAATGTATGACCGTCAACGCCTACCATATTTCCAATGGTTTTTCCGTTTTTTGTAACAAGCGTTCCGATTTTCCCCTCTGTATTGATGCGATATAAACCTGCTGTCGGAATAGAAATGGTTTGTATTGTTTCCTGTAAAGACATAGGCAACATGGCAAGTCCTGCACCTATCAGATTAAAGCTATCAAACGGGATTTTAGTATGATAATTTAAATCAGGTTCATCTTCATGAATCACCGGTGTGATTTTGATGTTGGACATTACCTCGATGATTTCTTGCTTTTTTGCGTCTTTGCCCATTGTACTGTTACTCCTCTACATCAAGCAGCTTACACGCCGTCTTGTACATTATCTTCTCCCTGTCCCCGTCCGAGAGGTCGATGGCCTCCATATATTTCAGCTCGTCGTTTATGTTCCACATGGGGTAGTCGGTGCCGAACATTACACGGTCGGGGGTGAAGGCGGTGATATAGTCCTTGGCGGTTTCGGGAGAGAGGGAGTAGAGAGAGCTGCTGGTGTCTACATAGACGTTGGGGTTGTCCGCAAGGTAGTGCTTGCCCTTGTCCCATTCGCTCCAGCCGCCGAAGTGGGCGCCGATTACTGTCAGGTTCGTAAGATCCTTCAGGACATTTGCAAGGCGGCGAGGGGTTGAGCGGTC
>JAFLUH010000005.1:0-18634 GCA_022508895.1 Oscillospiraceae bacterium | reverse complement strand
GGGGCGAGGTGGCCACCGACTGGACAAGGCATTTCGTTACGCCTGCTTTGGTGTACATATCTATGAGGGTGCCTACGCTGCCGTCAAAGTCCATGTGAAGGTCGTAGAATTTGCCGATGTTTACGGAGGCTTTGGCGGCTATTTTGTCGGGGAAAATGTGTACATGTGCGTCGAATATTTTCAAGATGTCAGCTTCTTTCTTGTGTAATGTTGTCTATGGCTATTATAGCACCGAAAATGCAAAATTACAAGATGAAAATAATTTGTTGACAAAAAATTTGTCGTATGATACAATAAAACAGTACAGGGGACGGCACCCATTGCAAAAAACGGCGTACACTACAATTCAATACTTTTCACAAGGGGGAAGGCACCCATAGAAAAAAACGTAATTGTGAAGGACGAATTCGGTAATTTTCTCGAAAATACCTACCCTAAAAGGGCTAAAGGCTTAATTAAAAAAGGGCGGGCTGAGAAGGTCGGTGAGTACGAAATTCGTCTTGCTAAAGGTTCAGCTCCGCCTGATACGGAGGATAATATGAACACTTTTAATTTCACTGACAACAATAATAACGAGTCCATCACCGTCAACGCCGAGACGGGCGAAGTCATCGAAAACGGCGTGGATATGCTCCATGCGGCTGAGCCTAAGCAGAGTAAGGCAGATAACGCAAAGGCGGCAAAGACGCTGTTTTTCAATGCGAGGGAATGGAAGCCAAACAAGGATGCCGATAAAACGGTTGCGGTACGTTCCTTTATCACAAGTCCCTTTGGCGGGCTTACCGAGTCTTACATGATAGGCGACTGGAACTGGAACTGGTCTACTATTGAGACGGGTGAGCTGATTTTGGAAAAGAATACGGACTACGAGTTTGTTTTCTGGCTCAACGGCGGAGAAAACGACAGGAATCAGGAAACCTGCCACCTGAAGATCATTTTTGACGGGGACAATGAAAATTGCTATACTTATCGTCTTAACCGCAATTTTATCAAGTATGAAAGGCATTACAAGGGCTGGTATCTTTACAGGATACCTTTCAACACGGGTGACGCCTGCTATACCAAGCTGAGGCTGGAGGCTATGGCGGCTTATGTTACCTATATCCGGGCTGATGTGCCTGAGGACTATGCCGGTTTGCCCGACGATCCCGCTCCCGTGGGACTGCCCCAGAGACACAACATTATTTTCGGGGAGGACGGTTTTCCCAGAAATGCCTGGTGGTCGAACAAGGTGTTCCCTGAGGCGGGAAACGGCAATCAGGGCGGAAATCAGAACAGCGGCTTTGCTTCGGAAGTTTCCCGAGGCGTTGATGTCGGCTCTATTGTGGGCATGATCTCGGAGCGGATAGAGGAAGTGCTCGAGGAAGAGCTGGACGCTGACGAGATCGCCGAGGAGATAGCTGAAGAAGTGATGGGCAACATTGATGTTGAGTCTATCAAGGAAGAGATTATCCGAAATATCAAGGAAAATTTGAATTAACTGAACAAAACCCGTGAGCGTAATGCTCACGGGTTTTTATTTTAGTTTTATCGGCACCTCTTTGTCGGGGGTCATGGCGTCGGGGGTCACTATGCAGTCTATGGCTTTTATCTGTACGCCTTGTTTGGCGGCTTGGCGGAGAGCTTCTCCGAAGGCGGGGTGGGTTGCGTCGTTGGGGGAAAAGGAGGTTATGCCTTTCATCTGGATAATGAATAGAATGCAGGTCTTATAGCCTTCTTTTGTGGCTTTTATCAGCTCGTTTATGTGCTTTACGCCCCGCTGGGTGGGTGCGTCGGGGAATAAGGCCCTTCCCTGCTCCTCCAAGGTCACCCCTTTTACCTCTATCAGCCATTTTTCGGCGGCGGTTTCCACATAGAAGTCTATGCGGGAAGCGCCGTAGGTCTTTTCGGGCTTTATCAGAGCTTTGTCGCCAAAATGCTTTCGCAGGTACTCAGCGGCGGCTTTGTTGGGGGCGGCGCTGTCCATATTTATCAGCAGGTCGCCTTTTTGCACGGCTATAAGGTCGTACCCCGTTTTTCTTGACGGGTTGGAGGCTTTTTGAAGGTAAACTGTTGCTCCTTCTGTGAGCAGTTCCCTGCACCTGCCTGTGTTTTTTACATGGCAGACATGGACTTCGCCGTTTATGTTTACATGGGCTATGAAGCGGTTGGGGCGGCTTATGAATATGCCGCTTACTGTGTTGTCGTATTTCATGCTTGAATTGTAACATTTTTGGCAGCTTATGTCAAATAAAAATCCCTCTGCAATTGCAGGGGGATTTTGGTTCTATTCCTCCATCTGCTTGGAGAAGTACATTGCCGCCGCTTGCACAAGGGCTGTCTGCTCGGGAGTGGCGTACTCCGCGCCTTCGCCGTCAAGCATCATCACTGCGCCGTTTACGTCGCCCTGTGAAATAATAGGCGCACATACTATGGCGTATTTGTTGACGCCTTCAATTGGCATCAGGCGGCTGTCCTCAAAGGTGCGGTAGATGTGGCTCTTGCGCTGCTCTATCAGGTCTTCGAGGGAGCCTGATACTCTGCGCTCCAGCACCTCCTTTTTCTGCATTCCCGATACCGCTATAATGTGGTCACGGTCGCTTATTGCAGCGGGACAGCCGCCGATCTTGGACAGCACCTCGGCGTATTGGGAGGCTATCGAGGAAAGCTCTCCGATGGGAGAGTACTTCTTGAATATCACCTCGCCGTCAGCATTGGTAAATATTTCCAGAGGGTCGCCTTCCCTTATCCGCATTGTGCGGCGTATTTCCTTGGGG
Source organism: Oscillospiraceae bacterium (assembly GCA_022508895.1). Classification (GTDB taxonomy): domain Bacteria; phylum Bacillota; class Clostridia; order Oscillospirales; family Ruminococcaceae; genus Ruminiclostridium_E. The sequence continues at coordinate 15,878 of JAFLUH010000005.1, read as the reverse complement.
ATCACCACCCTTCCCAGATCATCTATTCTTCTAACGATCCCTGTTGCTTTCATATTTCAAAGTTTCCTTTCACTTACATTCAGATATTGTATCAATATTCTTTGCAGGGATTTTCGTTTTATTCTTTATTTTTTCCTACGGTGGAAATTATTTGAATGCAAAAAGCTCCCGTTTGCCGCAGCGGGAGCTTTTTGCGTAAATATTTGAGGCAATACCGTGCAAGGATTGTGCGCAAGATGCGAAGTCAGATTTTTCGCCAGATTGCCTGAAAACGACACAGGAATACTGTCGTATTTCAAGGAGTTTTCGGGCAATATGGCGGAAAGTATGCAAGCATATTGCGTGCAAGCTTTGTGCGGTATTGCCTTATATTCTGGCAGAGAGGTCCTTGGTTTTCAGCTGTAATCTCAGCTTGTCCGATATGAGAGCGATAAATTCGGAGTTGGTGGGCTTGCCCTTGGTGTTCCTGATGGTGTAGCCGAAGTAGGAATTGAGAACGTCTACGTCGCCTCTGTCCCACGCAAGCTCGATTGCGTGGCGGATCGCACGCTCTACCCTTGACGATGTGGTTTTGAACTTCGATGCAACGGTGGGGTACAGCAGCTTGGTTATGCAGTTTATCATCTCGTTGTCGTCAACGCAGAGCATTATGGCATACCTCAGAAAATGATAGCCCTTGATGTGAGCGGGGATACCTATCTGGTGGATTATGTCGGTGACGATGCATTCCAGATCCTGTCTGGGAGTAGGTTCCTTTAAAAACCTGTCAAAGTCAAGATCGACAGCACGGTCATATTTGGTCACCTCAGCTATCTTCTTCATCAGCTCGGAGGGCTCAAAGGGCTTTACCATGAACGCTTTTACGCCTAAGAACATAAGCTCGTCCTCAAGAGAGGGCATGGGGTAGTCCGCAGTTACGATTATCGCAGGAAGCTCGCCCAGCTTTTTAAGCTCGTTTATAAGCCCCACTGCGTCCATGCCTGCCATTTTTGCCTCTATTATCAGAACGTCGGGCAGGTTGTACTCCCTTACATATTGAAGCAGGACAAGTCCGTTGGGTTTTCTCGTCACTGCGAATGCGCCTGCGGTTTTGAGCATATTTGCCCATGCGATACCCTGATCGGGTGTGTCGTTGCCGATGAGAATTTTGGAACTGCTCATTTTGTATCTCCTCTTATGTCAAATTTTCTACAGCCCATGCTTAGCTGTACACCCTTATAATATCACATTTATTTTTCATTTTCAAGAGATTTAGTAAATTTTTACATTTATTTTTTATTTTAAGGTAAAAAGTGCTTTATTATAATGATAATGATTTTTTTGATTATTATTTTATTGAAATTACATCTTTTTTTATTGGTGAAATTTGTCTATATTTAAAGATATTTAACGTTTTTTGTCGAATATTATAATATTTAGGATACATTTTGAAAATTATCATATTGTGTCAGGTTAATAGAGTTGGCATACATATTTTCGGCAAAAATGGCGTATCCTCGGGAAACGTCGTTGACGAAAACGTGAGTGACTGCGCCTATCAGCTTGCCGTTCTGTATGATGGGGCTGCCGCTCATGCCCTGAACTATGCCGCCTGTTTTGGACAGGAGCTTTTGGTCGGTTATGCGTATGACCATGTTTTTGACGGCGGAATCGCTGTTGTAGTTGACCTTTTCTATCACTATACCGTAGCTTTGGGGGGTCATGCCGTCTACCGTCGTGAGGATAGTCGCTTCGCCTATCTCTATCTCCTGCTTGAATGCCATGGGGACGGATTCAGCGCCGGGTATCCGGTTGGTGTAGCCGAAGACGCCGCAGTCGGTGTTCAGCTCGATGCTGCCTGTGGCGGAGGCGGACATGAAGGTGCCGCAAAGCTCGCCAGGCGCGCCGTTTATGCCGCGTATCACGCTGTTTATGCAGACGGGGACGGTTTCGCCCGTGGAGAGAGGCAGTATCTGTCCTGTGTCGGCGTCGCAGACGGAGTGCCCGAGACCGCCGTAGGTCATGTTTTCCCTGTCGTAGTAGGTGAGAGTGCCTATTCCTGCGCAGCTGTCCCTTGTCCAGACGCCTAACTTGTACATTCCGTCGTTTCTGGATTTTTCAGGGGTGAGTATGACCGTCAGCTCTCTGCCGTCACGCACCACCGTCAGCACGGTCCTGTCGGGGGAAAGCTGTACGGCTTCGGAAAGCTGTGAGGAGGACATCACCTTTTGTCCGTTGGCGCAGATTATAACGTCGCCTACCAGTATCCCGCCTTCCCTTGCGGGTGAGCGGACGCTTACTGCGCCGTCAACGTTGCCGTATTCCGTAACGTATACGCCGTCGGTGAGCATTTTCAGTCCGAATGCCTCGCCCGAGGGGATAAGCATGGGAGAGCTTACCTGAGTTACCGTCACATCTTTAATAGGTATGACGCCGTACAGCATTACCGTCATTTTCTGCTCGCCGCTGCTGCGGGAGGAGACGGTTATCGCTTCGGTGACCTGATTTTTCACAGAGACGGAAGGGTATGCCTTCAGGTCGAAGCCCGTTTTTTCCTCCCGTAAAAAATTGTCAGGCACTACCGTGTAATAGAACGCAATTTGAAGGAATAATAATACCGTCAGGGAAATAAATGAAATATATATACCGTAAATAATTTTTTTCATATTATAAAATTTCCCTTTACAATTTGTTATTGCGGTCGGGACAAAATCCGACCGCTGTAATAATATCTGCAAATCGCCGCTCTTTATAATAGGAAGTTTTTAAATTTTTATATTGCCTTTTCTTCAAAAATATGCTATCATATTTTTTAATAACGCAGAGAAAGGCACTTTTTTGATGAATATCGCTATAAAAATTTTAAAAGTCATCGAGCTGATTATTACCGCTCTCTGGGGCGTGGTTTTCGGGATATTCGCTCCGCTCTCCCTTATAACAGGAGGCGAGCCTATTTCCCAGCACTATGTTTTGTGGGTGTGGCTGATAAACTCGGCGGTGTGCTACCTTGTGGGGACTATCATCGTTATGCTGAGGTGTTATAAAGTAGCGCTGTGCTTCCGCACGGTGGGACTGGCGGCGTCTATATTTATTTACGGGGTGTTCAACGGTATCTTTGAGGGAACCAACGGTCAAAATCCCGCTCAGCTTTATATGCCCGTCATCGCACTGTTCTTTACGACGCTGGCTATCACGCTTATCGCCAATTACAATGAAATAAACAGACTGCTAAGCACCAAGAGGGAAAAGAAGTACGAGGCGGCTCCCTCCATTCTGGGCGGGGAGTATACCGCTAAAATGCCTGAAAAGAAAAAATCTTCCAAGAAGGGGAAAAAGGGTAAATAAAGAATGTACAGGTACATACTCTTTGATCTTGACGGGACGATAACCGACCCGTTTGAAGGTATCTCCAAGTGCATTGTCTATGCTCTGGAAAGCTTTGGAATGAAGGTGGAGGATACGGGCGAGCTGGCGTGCTTTATCGGGCCGCCGCTTTTTGAACAGTTCAGGGCGTTCTGCGGATTCGACGATAAGCAGGCGGAAACGGCGGTGAAAAAGTACCGTGAGAGGTACTCCGAAACAGGGTGGAAGGAATGTACGCTTGTTGACGGAACGGAGGAGCTGCTGAGGGAATTGAAGGTCAGGGGAAAGGTCATCGCATTGGCTACCTCCAAGCCTGAGTGCTTTGCCGTGCCTATACTGGAGTATTTTGGGATAGACAAATACTTCGATTTTATCGGCGGGGCGGAGACGGAGCATGACGGCAGGAACAGCAAGGACGCCGTTATCGAATATGTGCTGGAAAATCTGGGAGTACGGGACAGGAGCGAGGCGGTCATCGTGGGAGACAGGTACCACGATATCGACGGGGCGAAAAAGACGGGCATATCCTCCGTGGGCGTGCTCAGCGGGTATGGGAGCAGAGAGGAATTGCAGGAGCATAATGCAGATCATATCGCAGAGGATATGAGGAGCGTGCTTGAATTTTTGCTGTAAATATTTGTTTTGCATAGCACATTTAAAACAGAAAAAAATAAAAAGGACGGCAGATCGAAACAGCCGTCCTGTTATTTTTATATAAGGAGCGTAAAAATATGGGAACCGAATTTGCAAATAAAGCCATTGAATGTTCTATAAACAACTGCGAGCATCACTGCTGCTGCGATAACTACTGCAGCCTCAAGCAGATCAAGGTGGGAGATCATGAGTACGATCCTACCAATGCGCCCAGCACCGACTGCAAGTCCTTTAAGCTGAAGAAGGGCTGCTGCTGTTAAGGGCGGAGCGTGGCTCCGAGTGAGGAATAACGGCGGAACAGCGGCTGCTTTCCGCCGTTATTTTCGCTTTTGCGGGGCTGCCTTGATTTTTTCGTCATGTTAATGTATAATCATAATCATTCACAACAGCTTCCATAAAAATACGGTACGCCGATATGAGCATCGGGAAAGGACAGCCTATGTTGACTGTGGCGATATGTGACGATAACAGGCAGATGCTTGAGTTTCTTGAAAAGGAAATAGATAAGCTGATGTGCGGCAAGGAGACGGAGCACGGTATTTATACCTTTTCTTCGGGCAAAGAGTTTCTTGAGCAGCACAAAATATCCCATTTTGACGTTGTGTTCCTTGATATAAAAATGCCTGATATGGACGGCTTTGAGGTCGCAGCAAAAATGCGTGAGGTTTTTGATAAAACGTACATTATTTTTGTCACCGGCGAGGACAGCCTTGTTTATGACAGCTTTGATTTTCAGCCCTTTTATTTTATCCCCAAATCATCTTCCGAAATCACGAGGGAGCGGTTAAGGCACGTTGTGGACAAGCTCACCGGCCATATTTCGGCTTTTAAAAAGATAGTCATACCGATGCCCTACGGACAGAAGCGCAGCGTCGATCCGGCGGATATACTCTTTATCAGAAGCAGCGGGAACAACGTGGAATATCACCTGAAGGGCGGCGAGAAAATCAGGATACGCAGAAAGCTGGACGAGGTAATGGGGGAATTGAGCCCGCTGCTGTTCCTGCGGCCCCATAAAAGCTATGCCGTAAATATGGGGTTTATTGACAGGATAAATTTTCCGAGGCTGGAAATGTTTCTGGGAGACGGTACGGTCGTAGGAATAAGCAAGGCGAGAAGAAAAGAAGCAGAGGAGCTGTACAGCGAATATCTCAGCAATTTCGGGAGGTAGAGATGACGGATTTTTTATGGGGACTTATCGAACACCTGTCCACGGTCTTTGAAGCGTTTGTTGTCACCAGATTTGTTTTTTCCTTCAACTACTTTGACTGGAAACCGGTGAGAAATAAGGTGATATATGTCTGCTGCTCGCTGGGACATGCGGCACTTATCACCGTCTTTAACTGCTTCACCTCATTTGAGGGCGTGCTGGGTATCGCTTATATAGCGTATTTCATCATAATTTCGCTTTTGTTCTTAAAGAGCAGGCTTGCCGAAAAAATTTTTTCCTCCATTTTGAGCATTCTGGTGGTGCTGACGGTCAGCGTTCTGTTTTCCGGTACGGTATCGGCGGCGTTCGGCGAGTATTCCGGTTTTACATATTCCGAACAGAGATTGGGCAGGTTTATCGCAATAGTGCTGGTACAGACTTTGCTGATCACCGTTTTCGACGCTATCCTCAAAATCACCGGCAAGGAACGGGTAACGCTCAATAAAAAGGAATGGGGGCTTATCATATCCGTTTTCACCATCTCCTTTGCCGCAATGGCGTTCATTCATACCGCCGTTCTTATCTATGAGTATGACTTTTTGCCCTCCATGCTGCTTATGTGCGCGGAAATATGCGTTATAGCGGTGATCGCAGTGTGCTTTTACATGACGCTGTTCCTCAGTGCGTCACGAAAGGACGCCGAGGAGCTTCGCACGGAAAAACAGCAGAGGGAATACCGCCTGCAGTATGCGGAGAACGTGAAGCAGCAGTACGAGGAGATACACATGATAAGGCATGACATGAAGCACGCCTACTCGGTGATAAACGCACTGCTGCTGGAGGGGAAATACGATGAAGCGGTAAAATACGTTCAGGGCAGCAGCGAAAATATTTCCTCCGCCGAAACGATAATCGACGTGGGGAACGATTTCGTAAACGCTATCCTCAATTCCAAGCTGAGCCTTGCGAAAACAAAGGGGATAGAGGTGCTGTGCGGAGCCGCCAAGAACCTTGAGGGCGTGGAGGACGAGGATCTGTGCGCTTTGCTGGGCAATATGCTGGACAACGCTATAGAGGCGTGCGTTCTGTGCGAAAGGGACAGGCGTATGATAGAGGTCAATATCGCCTCCTATTCAAAGCAGATAGTAATTACCGTATCCAATACCGCAGAGGGTGACGTTCTGAAAAACAACCCTGAGCTTGCCACTGCAAAAAAGGACGCTCGCAATCACGGCTTCGGTGTGGAAAGCATTCGGCAGATAGCAAAAAAATATGACGGGAACGCCCGCTTTTATCAGGAAAACAGCGTTTTTTTCTGCAAGGTCCTGCTGCTGAGGCGCTCATGAAAAATTGCCGCTTCACTTTCGGAAGCGGCAATTTTATGCAGGATACGTCTTTTTTTCACAAAACAGGGCTGTTTTTCACAAAGTCATTGACAATTATTTGTTGCGGTAATAATATTAAGATGTAAGGCTCAACAGGTATTTTTCGGCGTAAGCGTGAAAGGGGAAAATCATGAAAAATGCTGCAAAGATACGTCTTATCATATTATGCTCGATACTGGGTCTGATTTTACTTTTCTTTGCTTTTCTCGGAGCGCTCTATCTCTATTCAAATGCAGTGGTGTTCGGTCACAGAGATACCTCCGAGGTGGGCTCCTTTCTTACAGACGCCGATGCTCTCGCCGCCGACTATCCCGTAAATTACCCATGGTTCGGCAATCCTTTGATGCTGATAGGGGGTACAGGCAGAGGCTTTGCAATCATTTTCAGAGACGGCGGAATGAAAAATATTGATGTGTACATGGCTGTAAACGACACGATAGTTACATGGATAGACTATCTGAGCTACAGGTATGACAGGCGCATCACCTTAGACTACACTATGGAGCAGAACAGCAAGACCATATCCGTCCACTTTACAGGCACTGCCGAGGACAACGGCAGCATAGTTCCCATTGACCGGAGTTTCATATACAACATAGAAAATGCAAGCCCCGACAACTTACCCAAGTGGCTCAACGAGGACGACATGACGGACGAATACAAGGAATATATAAATTATAGGTTTAATTACGAAACGGCACCCATGCCCGCTTGGCTTGAGGAGAAGCTGGCGGAGGAATGATACGGTTTTTCGGCATTGCATCGAACAGATAAAAAGCTCCCGCAGACGGAAAATCTGCGGGAGCGCTTGTTTTGCTTTTACAGCTCCTTTATCATCGCAAGGAGCCTGTCCGTTACGGCTGACCAGTAAAGGGGGAACAGGGCGTCTGCGCAGCCTAAGAAGAACATATTCTTGTTGTTTATCACGGAAAATTCCTTGCCGTAGGTGTAGACCCATGTCTTGAACCACTCGGTGTCGAATACGGGTTCCTCTACGTCCCTCAGCTTGGCGGTGCGCATATTGGCACGGAAATCCATGGGGACGATGCCGTCCACGTTCTGGGCGCCTGAGTCGCAGATAGCCTGAAACAGGTCCCTTATCTCGTTGTCGGTGAATATTATGTTCTTTGCGGGGAGATACCTTTTTAAGAAGGGGAGGCGTACCGCAAAGGAGTAGGCGATTATCTTCTTGACTACGGCAAACTCGGAGTTGCGCAGGTCGCCTATCCGCTCGGGGTATATCTTGTAGCCTAAATTGTTCAGCACGCCGGGGTCGGTTATGTTGCTCAGCGCTATCTTGAAAATGTCCTTTACATTGATGTCGTAGAAATCCTCGTAAGCGACGGAATATATATATTTCATCGCTTCGTATATGGATTCGGAGGCGGCGTTCACAACTGACGCCATTGATAAAAGCTGTGCCTGAGTCATGGTTGAAGCCTTTCTTCGGTTTTTATTCGGGGATCCTCAAAGCGGTTATCTTCTTGTTCAGCTCACCGTAAGCTGTCTTGAATGCGTCGGGATCGCTCTTCTTCAGAATGATGGTGTCGTCCTCGGCGATGCCTAACTTTTCCATGTTGATGGAGAAGTCGGTTATCAGATAGAACTTCCACTTGTACACCTCGGTCTGTACCCTTATCCTTTCGGCAAGCTCCTCAAAGGTGTGCTTCTTGCTGGCGTTGTCACGGTTGAAGGTGACTATCGTCACGATGACCTTGGAGGGACGGTCCTGCTCGGGGGTGTTGCTGAGACGCTCACCTACGGCGTCAATGGATCTTACGGCAGAGTCGATAAGAGGACATACGCCGCTGGTGGGGAAAAGCTTCTGGGTGAACTTTATCTTTTCTATGGGCAGACCGTTGAATAAGGTCACATAGTCGCTGCCGAAAATATTGGTGGTTACGTTGGTCTGCACAGGCAGCTTCTTCTGGTCGGAAATCAGCTTTTTGAAGCTCTTGGACGCCGTTTCAAGGTGATCCTTTATGGACGCACTCTGATCCAGAATAAATACAAGCTCTTGTAAATTATCGTTCATTATATGTTTCCTCCTTTTAAGGTGGTAATTATTGTCAGTACCATTATAACAAATATAGGAAGATTTTGCAAGGAGTTTTGCAATATTTTTGGGGGTGGGTTTCATTTTCCTAAGGCACGTTGACAGAATTAGGGGAAAAATGCTGTAAGATATCGGGTTCGGAATGCGGCTTTCGCCATCTATTGACATTTGTCACTTAAAGTGATAAAATAAACTGGTATCGTTTGATACGCAAAAAATAATAAAAATGGAGGAACTGACAATGCTTATCACATTGAAAGACAATGTTGTAAAGGAATATCAGAACGGTACTTCCGCCTACGACATTGCCAAGGACATCAGCGCAGGGTTGGCAAGAGCTGCCTGTGCCGCTAAAATCAACGGAAAAGTGTGCGATCTGCGAACTTGCATTGACAGTGACGCTTCTCTTGAGATACTTACCTTTGAGGACGAGGACGGCAAAAAGGCGTTCCGTCACACCGCCTCCCATATTTTAGCGCAGGCTGTTAAAAGACTGTTTCCTAATGTCAAGCTGGCGATAGGTCCTGCTATCGACAACGGGTTCTACTATGATTTTGATGTGGAGACGCCGTTTACCACTGAGGATCTGGAGAAGATCGAAGCGGAGATGAAGAAGATAGTCAAGGAGGGGCTGGAGCCCGTTCAGTTCTATCTCTCACCCGACGAGGCTATGAAGACCCTTGCGGAGCAGGGGGAGATTTACAAGGTCGAATTGTGCAAGGAGCACGCCGACAAGGGGGAGCAGATCAGCTTCTATAAGCAGGGGGATTTCACCGATCTTTGCGCAGGGCCCCACCTGATGAATGTTTCGGCTGTTAAGGCGTTTAAGCTGACTTCCGTTACCGGCGCTTACTGGAGAGGCGACGAGAAGAACAAGATGCTGTCCCGTATTTACGGTACGGCTTTTCCCAAGGCTTCTGAGCTGGAGGCGTATCTTACCATGCTGGAAGAAGCAAAGAAGCGTGACCACCGTAAGCTGGGCAAGGAGCTTGAGCTGTTTGCGCTGATGGACGAGGGTCCGGGATTTCCGTTCTTCCTGCCTAAGGGCATGGTGCTGAGGAATACGCTGCTGGAATACTGGAGAGAGATACACAAAAAGTATGGGTATGTGGAGATATCCACGCCTATTATCCTCAATCAGCAGCTCTGGCACAGGAGCGGCCACTGGGATCACTACAAGGATAATATGTATACCACCGTCATCGACGAGGAGGATTATGCGGTAAAGCCCATGAACTGTCCGGGCGGTATGCTGGTTTATAAGCAGTTCCCTCACTCTTACCGCGATCTGCCTTTGCGTATGGCGGAATTAGGACTTGTTCACCGCCATGAGAAGTCCGGGACACTGCACGGGCTGTTCCGTGTAAGGTGCTTTACTCAGGACGACGCTCATATCTTTATGACGTGGGAGCAGGTCGAGGGGGAGATACAGAACGTTGTCAAGCTGTTCGACGAGGTTTACTCCACCTTCGGGCTGACTTATGAGATAGAAGTATCCACTATGCCTGAAGACCATATCGGCGAGAAGGAGACTTGGGATTTCGCTACCGATACGCTGAAGAAGGCTATTACCGCTATGGGTAAGAGCTATACCATCAACGAGGGCGATGGGGCGTTCTACGGTCCAAAGCTGGACTTCCATCTGGCGGATTCGCTGGGAAGAACATGGCAGTGCGGCACCATTCAGCTGGATATGCAGATGCCGGAGCTGTTTGAGCTGGAATATATGGGCAGCGACGGCGAGAAGCACCGTCCCGTGATGATACACCGCGTCGTTCTCGGGTCTATCGAGAGGTTTATCGGCGTTATCACCGAGCATTTTGCAGGGGCGTTCCCGCTGTGGCTCACTCCCGTGCAGGTGAAGATCATGCCTATCGCCGACCGTCACAACGATTTCTGCTACAAGATTGCTGAGGCGCTGGACAAGATAGGTATTCGCTATGAGATAGATACAAGAAGCGAAAAGATCGGTTACAAGATACGCGAGGCGCAGGTGAAAAAAATCAACTATATGCTGGTTATCGGCGACAGTGAGGTGGAGGAGGGCAATGCCTCCGTGCGCTGCCGCAAACGCGGTGATATAGGGAAAATGAGCGTTGAGGAGCTTTGCGATATGCTGAAGGACGAGGTTACAAAAAAAATAATTCTGTAACTATTGATTTTTTTCCCGATATGTGATATACTGTTTAATGAAAGGAAGTGATACCTATGGATCTTACTTCTTACATTGCTGCCATGTCTACCAATATGGCGCAGTACAATGTTCAAACAGCCGTATCCATCGGTATGCTGAAGAACAGCATGGAAAGCGCTGAGGCTGTAAATGCACAGCTCATCGAAATGATGGATAGTGTTCCGATGCCTTCAAGCGGTGTGGGTTCGCTTCTGGATGTTAGAGCATAAATTCTTTTAAAGTCTCAAATTCACGGGTTGAATTTGAGGCTTTTTCTTTAACTGCATATATATCGGGCAGACTTGTAAAAATATTATTGTTTCTTTTTGAAACGGTTTATGGATTTTGGTAAAAAGAGGACTTGTTTATGAAAAAGGCTTTGGGACTGCTGATGGCGGTCGTGCTGGCAGCGGGCGCCTTGGGGTGCAGTGTAAGCGTAAGCGTATCCGATAAGACTGATAAGACTGCCGAGGAGCTGATGGAGATTGTATTGAACAGCGTTCAGTTTCCCCAGCTTGTGGAACTGACGGACGAGGAAAGGATAAAAGGCGATCTGGGAATAGATCTGTCGCTGGTGAAGGAGTACGCAGTCGTGCAGCAGATGCTCAGTGTGGATATCTGCGAGGTGATAATACTTATTGCAAAGGACGAGGGGGCTGCAAAAGAGCTGGAAGGCGTGCTTGAAGCGAGGAAGGAGTCGCTGATAAACGATTTTGCGTTTTATCCCAATCAGGTGGCTTGGGCTGAGGCTACGGAGGTGGGCAAGGTGATGAACGTGGTTTATCTTATTTGCCATGAGGAGGCGGACGAGGCTGCTCAGGCACTTATCGAGGAGGTAACCGATGCTTGACAGCAAAGGGTTCGATCTGTGGGCGGACGACTATGACAGGACCGTTGATCTTTCCGAGGAAGCGGAGGAGTACCCTTTTGCGGGGTATAGGGCGGTTTTAGGCGGGATATACAGTGCGGTAAGGCAAGGCGAAGGTAAAAAAGTGCTGGACGTGGGGTTCGGTACGGGAGTGCTTACCAAAAGGCTGTATGACGACGGGTATGAGATATCCGGCGTCGATTTTTCGGAGAAAATGATACGGACAGCAAGGGCAAAGATGCCTGACGCAAGGCTCATAAAGCATGATTTCAGCTTGGGACTGCCTGAGGAGCTGAGCGGCGAGAGCTTTGACTTCATGATCTGCACTTACGCACTGCACCATCTTGGGAAGCAGGAGAAAATCGGGTTTATAAACGAGCTGCTGGGGCGGTTGAACCGGAACGGAAGGGTATTGATAGGGGATATTGCCTTTGAAACGGTGGACGAGCTTGAAGATTGCAGGAAAAAAGCGGGCGATGAATGGGACGGCGAGGAGATATATGCGGTGGCGGAGGAGCTGAGGGCTGCGTTTCCGAAGCTGCAATTTGAAAAAATATCCTTTTGTGCGGGGATATTTACCTTTGAAAATCGCTGAGTTTCAGCAGAAATACATAGGAAAGGGATAGTCAATATGGTAGACGTAAAGGGAAAGTGGGCGCTTATTACAGGCGCTGCAAGAGGGATAGGGTATCTTACCGCTAAGTTTATGGCAGAGAGAGGCTGTAATCTGCTGCTGCATTCAAGGAGCCTCGCTCACACCGAAAAGGTGATGGAGGAGGTGAAGGCGCTGGGGGTGTCGGCGTATGATCTTGAGGCGGAATTGTCGGATTTGAACGCTGTTCAGAAGATGCTAGAGGACATTGATAAGCTGGGCGTGCAGGTGGATATTGTGATGAATAATGCGGGAGTGCAGGTCGCTTACAGGAATGAGTATTTTGATACGCCTGTCAGCGATTACACCGAGAGCTTTAAAATCAATACGATCGCTCCCATGATGATATGCTACCACTTTATGCCTAAGATGATCGAGCGGGGGTTCGGCAGGATACTCAATACTACCAGCGGTATTCGGCTGGAGCCGCAGCAGGCGGGGTACTCCGCAAGCAAGGCGGCGTTGGATAAGGTCACTGTCGATCTGGGGTCTACCGTGGAGGGGACGGACGTTATGATAAATCTTACCGATCCGGGGTGGTGCAGGACCGATTTAGGCGGGCCTCATGCGCCTAATGCTCCTGAGTCGGCTATTCCCGGAATTGCGGTGGGCGTTTTTGTTGACGATAAGAAATCGGGACGGTATCTGAATGCGCCGTTCTTTGCGGGTATGTCGCTGGAAGATGCGGTGGAGAAGGCTCACCGTGAATTTGACAGCCCTTACGGTAAGTGAATATGAAATGTGTGATATTTGCGGGGGGGACTGATTATGGGGCTGCCCCCGTTATTTCTCCCGACGATCTTGTTATTGCCGCAGACGCAGGGTATTCGGCGTGTGTAAAAAGAGGGATAACCCCGCAGCTCGCCGTGGGGGACTGGGATTCCTTGGGCGACACGGATATTGGCTGCGAGCGGGTGGACTTGCCTGCGGATAAGGACGATACGGATACGCTGGCGGCTATCAGGATAGGCATTGAGCAGGGCTTTGAGGAGTTTCATGTCTGCTGCGGAACGGGCGGGAGGATAGACCATACCCTCGCTAATTTGCAGTGCCTTGTGTTTTTAGCTAAGCAGGGGAAAAGAGGGTTCCTGTACGATGACGGAGCTGTGGTGACGGCAGTTTCGGACGGCGAGGTGCGGTTTGCCGCTTCCGCTAAGGGCGGCGTCGGCGTGTTTGCGGCGGACGGGAACGCTTATGGCGTTACTGTAAAGGGACTGAAGTATACACTGGAGGACGCCGTGATGACGGCGGACTTTCCTGTGGGAGTAAGCAACTCCTTTATCGGGCAGGAAAGCGTGGTTGCAGTAAAAAAAGGAACGCTGTATGTGGTCTTTCCCACCGACGTGTTCCCTGTTTGAGGTATTTGTATGGATTTTGAGGCTTGTATTTTTGATCTGGACGGAACGCTTCTGGATTCCATTGGCGTTTGGATAGACATAGACATTGAGTTCCTGGGGAAGCGCGGTGCGGTCATTACCGAGGAATACGGCAGAGCTACCGCCACAATGCGCATGAGGGAAGCGGCTGATTACACAGTGAAGCTGTATCGGCTGGAAGAAGACCCCGAGGATATTATGGCGGAATGGATGGATATGGCAAGGGACAGGTATGCCCATAAGATAGGGCTGATACCCTACGCCAAGGATTTTTTGCTGGAACTGAAGGCAAAGGGCGTGCCAATGGGCGTTGCCACCATCGGAACAAAGGAGCTGTATCAGCCTGCACTTGAACGCAACGGGATAGCAGAGCTGTTTGACGTGATAGTGGACGCCGATATGGTGAGAACAGGCAAGGAGTCCCCTGAAATTTACCTGAAAGCGGCGGAGCTGCTGGGGGTGAAGCCGGAAAAGTGCGTGGTGTTTGAAGACACCTCAGTGGGGCTTCGGTCGGCAGCTTCCTGCGGCTTTAAGACAGTGGGCATTCTGGATAAGGGAAGCAGGGAAAATCATGAGGAGATAAAGGCGGTCTGTGATATTGCTGCCTTTGATTTTAAGCAGTTCTTAATTGATACATAACGGGGTTTTGCAAACTTTGTACAGGTCGGCATTTCTTATTTTGCCGACCTTTTCGGTCACTCCCATATAACCGAGAATTTCAAGCATGAGCTTGGCATCTGTTGATTTGACGTGCTTTTGAAATTCCTTTACCGTAAATTCCACGGGCAGGTCTTCGGGGAGAAATATTGCGTAGTCCTCGGGCTTTTCAAGGTATATCTCACGCCTTAAAGCCTGAGGCGTTTTTGTGTAGCGTCCTCTGCCTCTGCGGCGCTTTGTTTTGGGGTCTACATAGTTTGTCCGCTCTATGTCAAGCTCGGCTATACATATCGTCAGGTTGGGGTTTGTCAGGAAGCTCTTTATTCGGTACAGCTCGAGGAATAATTTCGTATAGCTGTTGTTGCTGCGGTAATTTCCGACGGTCAGCACTTCCCCGCTCTTTTCGTCTACCGAGACGGTTTTTACCCGCTTTTCATAGGGGTAGACCACCGTGACGTGGCAGGCGTTCAGCATTGCCTCTAACTTTTTGTTCAGGCGGGAGAAGGAGGAGGTCTGTATCTCGTAAATTCCGTTTTCGGTGACTATGTCGGCGTAGAAGGCGCCGATTTTCGCTTCGTGGTCGTAGTCGTCGGCAAAGTAGTATTTCAGGGTGGAGTGAACGGACTTCTCGTTCAGGGTGCCTATCCCTGCGGGTTCACGGGTTTGGGCTTTTTCTGCGGCTTGGGCAAAGCGGGCTGCGTCAGGCTCCACAACTGCGGTTTCGTGGGGGGTGTAGTCGAAACGGGTGGTTTGCTCTCGCTCTATGAAGACAGGGACCGCCATGTTTTCGTTGCTGCCGATGGTGGCGTTGGCTATGGCTTTCAGTTCGGGGACGGCGTTGCTTACCGCGTAGCAGCGGTCTGCGGCTTTGAACATGGATATGTCATTCAGGTTGTCGCCGAAGCAGACAAGCTCGTCAGCCCCCAGCATTTCCTTGACCTGCAGGGCGGCGTTGGCTTTGGAGGCGTTTACCGAAAAGACCTCGTACCAAAGCTCATGGTTGTGGTAGGTGTCGGGCTGGGCGTTGACGTTGAAGCCTTTTTCGGGGGAGAATACACCGTTTAAAACGTCGAGAGGGATTATGGGGGAAAGAACGGTGAAGTAGTAGATATCGCCTTGAAACAGCTCCTCGTAATTGTCGCAGGGGCGGAGGGCGGGGTCGCCTTTGCGGTCGTTTATGTAGGTGCCGGAGCGGGTGGTGTCGTGGCTCAGATAACTGACACGGTGCTTGCCGTCTACTATGGCGTAGACCATGGGGGTCTCCTTGTACTGCTCTATCATCTGCTTGGCTTCTGTGAGACGGGATTGCTCAAAGCCGTTCATACGGATAATTTCGCCTGTTCTGCCGTCAGCTATGGCTACGCCGTTCATGACGATAATAGGGAGGGTTATTTCGGCTTTTTCCATGATGGGACCTGCGCTGGCGAAGCGGCGGGCGGTGGCGTAGGTGAATAATACGCCGTTTTGCGTAAGGCGTTTGATAAGCTCGGCGGAGCGGTGCTTCAGCCCTGCGCTGTTTGTAAGGAGAGTGCCGTCAAGGTCGGTTATGTAGAGGGTTTTCATGG
>JAFLUH010000049.1 GCA_022508895.1 Oscillospiraceae bacterium | reverse complement strand
TTGGCCTGCCCGACTGGGGTCGAACCAGCAGTCTTCGGAGTCGGAGTCCGACGCATTATCCATTGTGCTACGGGCAGATCATGCGTTCGCTTTACCGGCGTGGCGTCAGTGCTTGGGGTATTTGCTTTGGATGCGGCATCCTTGCCGCATTTTTGGGCAAACACCTACTGCGTCCGTGCCGCGCCCTTGGGCGACCGCCTTCCGCAACCTGCGAAAAAGGCGGTGTACAACCGCCTTTTCATTTTATCACATTTTACGTTCAATTGCAAGGGTTATTTTGTCAAAACCTCGATGCTTGCCAGCTTCACGGCGGTGCAGAATATCTCCATCGCCTTGGCGAGCTCGTCCACGGTGGGGAAGGTAGGCGCGATGCGGATATTCCTGTCCTCGGGGTCCTTGCCGTAGGGGAAGGTGGCTCCCGCTCCCGTCAGCACAACGCCTGCCTCCCTGCACAGCTCCACGATGCGCTTTGCGGTGCCGGGAAGCCCGTTGAACGCCACGAAGTAGCCGCCGCTCGGCTTATGCCATTCGCCTATCTGAAGCGGCTCTATCTCCTTCTCCAGCATATACAGCACCACCTTGAACTTAGGCGCGATTATTGCGCGGTGCAGCTTCATGTGCTCCTTGATGCCCTCAAAGTCCTTGAAGAACCTGGCATGGCGGAGCTGGTTCAGCTTGTCGTAGCCGATGGTCTGATAGCTCATCTGATTTTTTATGAAATTTATGTTTGCTTCGCTTGCAGCAAGCACCGCAAGACCGCCTCCGGGGAAGCTTATCTTGGAGGTGGAGGTGAATATGTACACCATGTCCTCCTTGCCGGTTTTCTTGCACTCGTCAAGGATATTCAGCAGCGTGTCGGGAGTATCGGTGAGATGATGCACGCAGTAGGCGTTGTCCCAGAAAATGCGGAAGTCGTCCGCCTTGGGGCTGAGGTTTGCAAAGCGCCTTACCACCTCGTCGGAGTAGGTGATGCCCGAGGGATTGGAGTACATTGGAACGCACCAGATACCCTTTATTTCCTCGTCCTCGGCTACCAGCTTCTCCACCATATCCATATCCGGACCGTCGCTTTTGTAAGGCACGGTTATCATCTCTATCCCCATGCTTTCGCATATAGCAAAATGCCTGTCATACCCCGGTGAAGGGCAGAGGAATTTCACATGCTCATATTTTCCCCACGGCTTCTTTCCTCCCAGCACGCCCAGCAGCATTGCCCTTGCGATGCTGTCGTACATCATGCACAGGCTGGAGTTGCCGCCTACGATAAGCTCGTACCTGCCTACCCCCAGCATGGGCATGAACAGGCGCTTTGCCTCGTAAATTCCGTCCAGTACGCCGTAGTTGCGGCAATCGATGCCGTTTTCGCTGACATATTCTCCGTCAAGGCAGTGCAGCAGCATATCCTCAGTGAGGTCGAGCTGCATGGGTGCGGGCTTTCCTCTTGACATATCCAGCTTTAAGCCCATCGCCTTGTATTCGTCGTATGTTTTCTGCACCTTCTCCTTTTCGGCGAGAAGCTGCTCTTTGGTCAGTTCCTTGTACATAATTGCCTCCCTGTAACTGTTTATCAATTCCATTATAGAGCAATTCGTGAAAAAATGCAAGTTATTTTTCACGCCCTGCAAAATTGAAGCTCTTTTTGTGAAAAATGCGTTTAAGGGACGTTTTTTTATCCGCTTTTTGGCGAAAAGCAACAAGCAAAAATTATTAAGTATGGGAATTATGTGAAAATCCTTTACAAAAAACAAGCTTTGAGGTATAATATACTGTAGTTATCAGAAAGATCCCGAAAGGTAAATTTTTATGAAGATAAAAAAATTGCTTATATATATCGCTGCAGCGGCGATCAGCCTCACCCTTGCCGCGGCGGCGTATGCCGAAGACGAGGCGCAGCCCTCCGAGCCTGCCGAAACCACACAGACGGAAACTCAGCCGTCAGAGGAGGAGACCGACGCCCCTGACCTGCCCGCCGAGACCACCACTCCCGAAGACCCGCCAGCCCCTCAGACCACCACTCCTGCGGCAGCGGAAACCACTCCCGACATCGTCACCTCCGAGCCTGACGACCCTACCCCGGTGGAGACCACCACGCCCGAGCCGGACATATCCGTGCAGACCGATCCGTCTCAGTCCGTTTTGACCACCACCACTCCCGCATCTTCCGATCAGGATACCGAGGACTCCGGCGAGGAGAGCAGCGAGCCTGAGGAAAGCTCCGAGACTACCACCACCGAAGCCGTCACTCTCCCCACCTCGGACAACGGCGATAACGACCCGCCTGCCACCGTTACCACAAACGAGGATTACAACCCCGCCTACGGCGATCCGGACGACATTGGATCGGTCCTGTTCATATTGGGTATCGCGGCGGTGGTATTCGTGCTGATAATCCTTTCTCCCGCAATAATAAGAAAGATAAAGAACAGCATTATTTATAAGTACGATTGACGAAAAAACCTCTTAGCGGCATGATCGCCGCCAAGAGGTTTTTATCATGTTCCCAGCAGCAGCCTTACCGCCCACCCGCTGAGCAGCCAGCCGCACAGATCTCCCACCAGTGCCGCCGCCAGCGCATACCGTATCTTCTTCACCTTAGTCGCCGCAAAGTAAACGGCTATCGTGTAAAAGGTGGTCTCGCTGCTGCCCAGCATAACGGACGCAACTCTGCCCGCAAAGCTGTCCGCGCCCTCCGAGCCTAAAATGCTCTCAAACAGCGCCACCGAGCCGCTGCCCGAAAACGGACGCAGTATCACCAGCGGCGTACATTCGGGAGGGAAGCCCAGAAACTCGGTAACGGGTCTGAACCACTCGGTAAGCAGCTCCACCCCGCCGCAGGCTCTGAACATACCCACCGACACCACCAGCGCCATCAGCGACGGAAAGATATCCTTTACCGTCCCCAGCCCTTCCTCTACGCCCCTGACGAACTCCCCGAACACGTCGGTCCGCTTTATCAGCCCGAACAGGCAGACCACCGCAAATATAAGCGGCACCGCATAGTCGCCGATATTGATATTCAAGCGGTCACACCCCCGCTTCTCCTGCGGCTCAACGCTCCCATCACTTTAGCGGCGGAAACGGTCAGCACCGCATTTATCACCGACACCGCCCACACCGCAGGCAGTATCTCCATAGGTGCGGCGGAGCCGTGCTGCAAGCGAAGCGCCGCCACCGTTGTGGGAATAAGCTGCAGGCTTGCCGTATTCAGCACCACGAAAACTATCATATTGTCGGTTGCCTTCTCCCCCGACTTCTCCTCCTTCTCCAGCGCCTTCATCGCCGCTATCCCGAAAGGGGTGGAGGCGTTTCCCAGCCCCAGCAGATTTGCGGTTATATTGAGTATTATGTACTGCATCGCCTCGCCCTTGGGGGAGATACCTTTGAATAACAGCCTCAGCACAGGACTCAGCGCCTTTGCCACTATCTCGGTAAGCCCCGAGCTTTGCGCCACCCGCATTATCCCGCTCCACAGGCATATCATTCCGCACAGCGTAATGCACAGCGCCACCGCCTCGCTGCAGGCGGACACCGCCGCATTGCTCACCGAGGAGGCGTCCCCCCGCGCAAAGCCTATCACAACGGACAGCAGTATCAGCCCGCTGAATATCCACTTCATCATAAACACCGCCGCCCTTCAAAACTTATGCTTCTAAAAATTTATGCTCACGGAGCATTGTATATGCGGAGCGCCGATTTCCGCTCAAAAGTGCAGGTCGGTACAACATTGACTTTACGCCGTCTATATGTTAAAATAAATCTGTATGGATATCCCTGCGAAATTACATAAAAAGGAGCACAAGCCATGAGCAGTTTACCGCTTGCACCCACTCCCCCCATGGGCTGGAACAGCTGGAACACCTTCGGGCACAACATCAACGAGGAGCTTATCAAGGGCATTGCCGACAAATTCACGGAGCTTGGTCTCAAGGACGCAGGCTACGAGTATGTGGTGATCGACGACTGCTGGAGCGAAAGGGAGCGCGGAGCCGACGGCAGGCTTGTTCCCGACAAAAACAAATTTCCGAACGGCATAAAGCCGGTTGCGGATTATGTACACTCCAAGGGGCTGAAGTTCGGCATTTATTCCTGCGCCGGCACTCACACCTGCGCAGGCTTCCCCGGCAGCTTCGAGCACGAATACGTTGACGCCGCAACCTTTGCCGAGTGGGGCGTGGACTATCTGAAATACGACTACTGCTACAAGCCCGTACACGTTGCAGGCGAGAACCTGTACAAGCGCATGGGCATGGCATTGCGAAGCTGCGGCAGGGACATAGTTTTCTCCGCCTGCAACTGGGGCGTTGACGACGTATATAATTGGATAAGAGAGAGCGGCGCACAGCTTTACCGCTCCACCGGCGATATCCGTGACAACTGGCAGTCTATTAAGCACATTGCCCTGAGCCAGCTTGATAAGCAGTGCTACAGCGGCACATATTGCTGGAACGACATGGATATGCTGGTCGTGGGAATGTGCGGCAAGGGCGACAACGCGGAGGTCATCGACGGCATGGGCAAGCTGGCGGGCTGCACCGACACCGAGTACAAGACCCACTTTGCTCTCTGGGCAATGATGAACAGCCCGCTGATGATAGGCTGCGACATAAGAAGGGCGAGCGAGGAAGCCCTGAATATCCTGAAAAATCCCGACGTGATCGCCATCAATCAGGACCCCGAGGGCAGAGGTCCGTTCTGCATAAGGCAGTGGAACAATCCCGACAACGTATTTGCGCTGATAAAGCCCCTCTGCGGCGGCGACTACGCAATAGGAATGTACAATCTCAGCGACAATCCCTCGGAAATGTCACTGCAGTTTTTCGATATAGGTCTTCCCACCGCAAGCGGCTTGGCGCTGGAATTTTACAACTGCCATACAAAGGAAAACGAGGGTAAATTCACCGAACGCCGCTCCGTAAGGGTAGAGCCTCACGACTGCTATATGTACCGCTGCAAGGTGGTAAAGGCGTGAAGTGTAAACAATGCGGAAAGCCCGAGCTGTCGGGAGACGAGCTTGCCATTTACCGAAAGTTAGTGAACAGAGGCGCCACCGAATTTCTCTGCATAGACTGTCTTGCGGAGTTTTTCAGATGCGACAGAGCCGAGATAGAGGCGCAGATAAAGTATTACCGTGAGAGCGGTGTATGCACGCTGTTTGTGTGAGAGTATGAGAGAAGATTTTTCACTGAAGGAAATGATACTTTACGGCTTCACAATGGGATTTACCTTCAGCTATTTGGCACTGAAGCATCTGAGCTATGGCATTATCGTGTGGGGTCAGTACATAGCCTATGCCATTATTATGCTGGCTGTCTGTATGGGAGTATGCTTTCTTCTGAACCTGAAGCTGAACCGTGTCATAAAGAACTTTGACAAGCAGGCGTACATCGGCGTGGAGCATCTTAGAAACCGCATGGAGATACTTGACGCAGTGGTTTTTCTGGACATACTTCTGGACAGCCTGATAGAGATGCCCATGCTTTTCGACCCGATGAGAGGACCCGATAATATTTTCACCTCCCCGTTTTTATGGTATTTCATACTGTGCGTTGTGATGGAGGTCGTCAGCATACGGCTTATCGGCAAGACCTTCAAGGCGAGAAAGGTGATAGGCCGTCTGGAAAACCCCCTGCGTGCCCAAAACGCCGACCCCTTTGCCTATCTTAAGGAGAGTACGGACACGAACAGCGAAGCGGCAAACAACACGGAGCTTATGCTGTCAAAGCTGCCTGAGGAGGAGCTTGTTTCGGAGGAAGCGGAGCAGGAGTGGAGAAAGTGTCCGAACTGCGGCTCGGAAAATCCGCCTCAGCTTCAGCAGTGTGTTTTCTGCGGTGGGGAGCTGGGTGAGAAAGAGAACGGTTCCAATGTCTAACGCTTCGGCAGTACCGGGGAATGAGGTGATGTAATGCTCACTATGAAGGAGATACTGCTGTATGCGGTTACAGCCGGCTTCAGTTTTATCGTTATCGCACTGAATATGATGTCCGCTCTGATGGCAGGCAGCGATTTGGGAACAGACGTGTTACTGGCGTTTGGATTTATATATGAATGGTTCCTGCTGATAATGTTGATATTAAAAAGCGGCTTAGTCAGAAAAGAGTATAATGCCGGACATATAAGATTTGCCCGAAAGCTGCTGGGAGCTGCTGAGACGGTTTATGTCGTAATTATGCTGCATATCCTGCTATCTCTGCCCAGAGTGCTGGTGTTTTTTTACAACGCTGCCAACGAGCCGCTGCGTGCACTGAAAAATGCGCTGTTTTTCCCGTGGCTGTACGATTACTACATAACTAAGCTTGGCTACACCGAGCCTCACAACATGGCTTTTGCGTGGATACTTCCCGGTGCAGTTGCTACAACGGTTTTAATATACATTGCAATATCAAGGTTTCACACTGCGAAAAAACTGGCGGCATTTCTGGAGTACAGACCCAAAAAGCAGCAGGAAAACGTGTTCAAACGGGAAACAGATTTTGAGGAAGCAGCTTCAAAAGAAAAACAGCCCAAACTGCTTGAAGAGCCTGCCGACGACGAGCTTATCCCCGACGAGGAGGAATTTCAGCGGCATCTCCGACAAATCGCCCTTCTGAGCCGCAACTGCGACCCGATACAGCTTTGGGAATGTCCCCACTGCGGCTCCCTGAACCCCGACGGCAGCGGGCGGTGCGAATTCTGCGGCGCCGACCGTGAGAATAAAGCGTTCTCTGAACCAAGAAAGGAAGAAAACGATGACTGATTACGAAGCGATTGAATATGAGATATTTAACGGCGTTGTGGCGTTTATGGTAGGGCTTGCCTTTGTTTTCATCGGCGTGTGCATACTGATTTTCTGTCTCTCCCGCTCCCGCACAAAAAAATTCCTGCAGCAGAGAACTCAGGAGACCTACCGCAAGGCGCGCGGAATGTACACGGCTTCGATAGTGTTTACGGTATTCATCACCCTCTTTGCTCTCAGCGGCATTGCGGGCTTTTTCACCGTGATATTCGAGCTGCTGGACGGTGCGGACCCCGACATGGTGGTGTGGGACATTGTGGAGATAGTGGAATTTGTCTTGGCTGTGACGGCGATGGTGCTTGGCATAACCGCCCTTACGTCCTTCGGCAAGGCGAAGGCGGTCTACATTCAGCTTTTCCCGCCTCAGCCCGTTTACTACAACAATTCCAACGTGCAGGGCTGGCAGTACGGTCAGCACACCTACTACCAGTATCCGCAGCAGGGAAATCAGCAGTACGGTCAGCCTTACAGCCGGCAGCCGAACTACCCGCAAAATCCCCATCAGGCATATCAGCAGCCTGACGGCGCAGGCAAAATATACACCCAGAGCACGGTCTACGGCACTCCCGACCCTACGGCTCCCAGAGAAAAGATGTGCCCCTCCTGCGGCGTGGTGAACGACGGGAAGAACCAGTTCTGCGTGTTCTGCGGGAAGCCGCTTTGATGTGAGGTGAGCCGAAATGGGATTTGTCGGATTTGTACTGTTTTTCCTTATAATATGGATAATAGTTATGGTAGTGATGGCGGTATTCGCCATAATATGCATAATCTTCTCCGCACTGTCCGCTTCCAAAGCAAAGGAGTTTCTCGCCTATCATCGGTACTCCGATTACAAAAGCGCAAGGAGCAGATTTATCCCCGCCCTTGTCTTTTTCATTCTCACCTGCCTTACCTCTGCGAGCGCATTGCTTTCCCTTGAAGCTTTTATCGCTATGCTGACCGACGGCTCTTTCGGAAGTGAGGACATCTTTGACCCCACCACGCTGTTTTTCATAGCCGCTCCCGCCCTTCTTATCGTGGCGGTGGTGCTGGGCATACGCTGCTTTATCTGGTACGGCAGAGCAAATAAGCTGAACACGCAGCTTTCCGCCGCAACCATGCCTCCCCGCTTTTTCTCCACCGCTCAGAGCTTCAAGGTGTGTCCGATATGCGGCTCCGCCAACGATACGGTGAACAGCTTCTGCGTCAAATGCGGGCAGCCCCTGCAATAGAAAAGCGGTATGACCGAACGGAAAACTCCTGCCTTGACCGGCAGGAGCTTTTTATTTTTATGTACAACTTCCATCTTCCCTCTTACTGAATAAATTATTATTGGGTAAAAACGTATTACCCAAAAATACAGGCAAGAAGGAGATAAAATGAATTTACTTAAACGGCGGCTGCCATGCCTTGTCGTTGCGGCGATAACGCTTTTCACGGCAACAGCCTGCGCACCCGCCCGAAATATATCCGACACCGGACTGAACGTTACCGTCACCACCACCATGCTGCTTGATTTAACTCGGCAGATAGGCGGCGACTGCGTAAACGTTCACGGACTTATGGGCAGCGGCGTTGACCCTCACCAGTACAGAGCATCTGCCGGTGACGTGATAAAAATGCAGCAGGCGGACGTGGTGATATACAGCGGCCTGCACCTTGAGGGAAAGATGGGGGAGGTTCTGTCCTCGCTGGAAAGCTATGGTAAAACCGTCATCTGCGCCGCCGACGGCATTGACGAGGAGCTGCTGATACAAAGGGACGGCGTGTACGACCCCCACATCTGGTTCGACGTGACCCTGTGGCAAAAGGCGGCGGAGGAGGTCGCAAGAGGACTTTCCGCCGCCGACCCTGCAAATGCGGAAACCTACGGAAAAAATCTTGCTTCTTACACCGAACGGCTGGAGGAGCTGGAACGGTATATCGGAGCTAAAACAAGCGAGCTTGACGGGGAACAGCGTGTGCTGATAACCGCCCACGACGCCTTCGGCTATTTCGGCAGAGCCTACGGCTTTACCGTAATGGGACTTCAGGGCGTAAGCACCGCAGCCGAGGCGGGGACCTCGGACGTGAGCCGTCTTGCCGCCTTCATTGCGGAAAACAGGATACACGCCGTTTTCATTGAAACCAGCCTGCCCGTAAAGAGCATAGAAGCCTTACAGGAGGCGGTACGGTCCAAGGGCTTTGAAACAAGGCTGGGCGGCGCTCTGTACAGCGACTCTCTGGGCGACGGGCGGAGCGGAGAGGACAGCTATATCGCCGCCTTCAAACACAACATAGACGTTATGGTAGACGGCTTGAAAGGGGAATGAATTTGGAAAATTATGCAGTAAAAACAGAAAAGCTTACCGTCGCCTACGACGGTAAGCCCGTTTTATCGGATATAAGCTTAGAGCTGCCAAAGGAGATGCTTATTGCCATAATGGGACCCAACGGGGCAGGGAAGACCACCCTGTTAAAAGCCCTGCTCGGACTTATCCCAAAGGTCGAGGGAGAGACGGAGTTCTCCTGCGTAAAAGGCAAGCCGCCCAAGATAGGCTATGTGCCCCAGAGCGAAAGCATAGACCGTGACTTTCCCGCAACGGTGCTGGACGTGGTGACGATGGGCTGCTACGGCAGGCTGGGCTGGATAAAGCGTCCCGGCAAGGCGGACAGGGAGCTTAGTATGCAGATGCTTGCCAAGATGGGAATGGAGCAATACTGGGACAGGCAGATAAGCCACCTGTCAGGCGGTCAGCAGCAGCGTACCTTCATTGCCCGAGCCTTAGTGCAAAAGGCGGACATATACTTCATGGACGAACCCTTCAAGGGTGTTGACGCCGCCACCGAGCGCTCCATAATCGAGATACTGAAGGAGCTTCGCAGCAGCGGGAAAACGGTGATCGCGGTACACCACGACCTTGCCACCGCACCTGAATACTTCGACTGGGTGACCATGATAAACACCCATGTTATCGCCAACGGAAAGACGGAGGACGTGTTTACCAAGGAGAACCTGTCCCATACCTATCGGGTGGGAGGTGCGGAGTGAGCATTTTCAATATTTTTTCCGACTATACCACTGCGGTTGTGGTGTTCGGCTCGGCATTGCTGGGCATGGTAAGCGGACTTCTGGGTACCTTCTCGGTGCTTCGCCGTCAAAGTCTTGTAGGCGACGGGGTAAGCCACGCCGCACTGCCCGGCGTTGTTGCGGCGTTTCTGATAACGGGCACGAAAAACAGTGAGCTGCTGCTTCTCGGCGCATTTATATCGGGGCTTCTGGCGCTGTTCCTGATACTCGCCGCCACAAAGAAGTCCAAGATAAAATTCGACGCAGCCCTTGCCACGGTAATGTCCGCCTTTTTCGGCTTGGGAACGGTGCTGCTGACCTGCGCCCAAAAGCTGCCCGACGCAACGCAGGCGGGGATACACAACTTCATCTACGGGCAGGCTTCCTCCATGCTCAGACGTGACGTGACGATAATATTTATCTGCGGGATATTTATCCTTGCAGCGGTGCTTCTGCTGTGGAAGGAGCTGAAGGTGTTCATCTTCGACCGTGAGTTTGCGGAGCAGCTCGGAATACCCTGCAAGCGGATAAATCTGATACTGTCCTTTTTGACTGTCCTTGCCGTGATAATCGGCATACAGACGGTAGGCGTGGTGCTGATGAGCGCAATGCTGATAGCGCCTGCCGCCGCCGCAAGGCAGTGGTGCGACAAGCTGTGGGTGATGGCGGTGCTGTCTGCATTATTCGGCGGCATTTCGGGGGCTGCGGGAGCAGTCACCGGCGCCGTTGCCGAGGGGATACCCACAGGCCCCGCCATAGTCATCGCCGCAAGCCTGATAACGGTCCTGAGCCTGTTGTTCGCTCCGCGCAGGGGCATTATTTTCCGCATTATCCTGAGACATAAAGCAAAGGAGGCAAATCACAATGGACGCTGCAATTGAAATACAGCTCATAGCCGCTCTCACCGCCGCAGGCTGCGCACTGCCGGGCAGCTTCCTCCTTTTGCGCCGAATGAGCATGGCGTCAGACAGCATAACCCACACTATCCTGTTAGGTATCGTCTTAGCCTTCTTCGCAGTGCAGGACCTGTCCTCACCCATACTGCTGATAGGCGCAGCGGTGATGGGACCCGTGACCGTGTGGCTGACGGAGCTTCTTATAAAGACAAGGCTCCTTTCCGAGGACAGCGCCACGGGGATAGTTTTCCCGCTGCTTTTTTCCGTTGCCGTGATACTGATAACCCGCTACGCAGGCTCGGCGCACTTAGACACAGACTCCGTCCTTCTGGGCGAGATAGTTTTTGCACCCTTTGACCGTTTGGTGGTGTTCAATATTGACATAGGCGCAAAGGCCCTTTATTTAAGCGGCGGGGTTCTACTTTTGAACATTGTTCTAATCATGCTGTTCTACAAGGAGCTTCAGGTGTCTTCCTTCGACCCCGTCCTTGCGGCAGTGCTGGGCTTCTCCCCCACGCTTATAAATTACGGGCTGATGACCGCCGCCTCCCTCACCGCCGTATCTGCATTTGAGGCGGTAGGCTCGGTGCTGGTGACGGCGTTTATGATAGCGCCTCCTGCCGCCGCCTACCTGCTGACCGAGAACCTGAAAAAAATGCTCACGCTTGCGGTGCTTATTGCAGCGGCAAGCGGTATTTTGGGGTATCACACGGCGGTGCTTATGAACGTGTCCATTGCGGGGTGTATGGCGGCGTGGACGGGAGTGTTCTTCTTTGGGGCGTTTGTGTACAGCGTTATCAAAAAGCGTATCGGAGCAAAAGGAGGAGCGTGAAATTGTAACCGTTTTGTAATTGTATTTCCTCTGCGAATGTGCTAAAATAAAAGCAAAGGAGGGGAATTCAATGAAAAAACGTTTACTGCTCTTGATTGCACCGATAGTCGCCCTCATTCTGGAATGTTTACCCTACGGCATAATAATGTACTACGCAGTAAACGACGGCATGGGCAGGGCGGCTTTTACCTTCTCCTACTTCGACCCCGTTGTTCCCTTCGGCGGCGCAAATTTCGGCGCTCCGCTGACCGCCATATCCACCTGCGTCATAATCATACTGTCGCTGATATACGTTTTCACCGCCAAGCAGGGGCTGAAAACCGCCATTCTGGTTGTTGCATTTCTCGGTATTGTTTTTTCCGTGCTGCCGCCGATGGTGTTCGGCTTTGACACGGTAAGCGTTATCAATGTCATTGTTACGGTTTGTATGATGGCGGAGGCGATTTTGGCTCTTCAGCCGAAAAAGGGACTTGTGTAAATAAAAAAGGGTGGAATATCCACCCTTTATTTTTTCACCTTCTCCTCCGCCTCACGGTACATTCTCTGCAATTTTTGAACACCGTTCTCCAACCGATAATAATGGAACACATAAGGCACCTCTAACGCTAAAAACAGCACAAAAAGAGGAATGAAGTAAAACTCCTGCACCGTCATCAGCAGGGACAGTATCGTCATCACCGCAAACGCCAGCGTCACCAGCAGGTGTATCAGCCGTTCATGCTGAAAGAAGCCTATGCTCACCAGCATTGAATTTAACTGTTCCTTTGTTATATTGCCGCTTTCTATCAGGGCGGACATTTTTTCGATATATGCTTTAAGCTCGTTTTTCATAAGCTGCACTCCTTTTGTTATTCGATTAAATTATAACCCCGCATACAAAATCTGTCAACATAAAATTATCTTTGATCTCATAAAGTAAACAAGCTTGAAAAACTTGCCCTTTTAATGTATAATATTATTGTACAACATTCAGCGAAAGGAGGACGGCAAAATGGAGCTTACCGTTCTGATAGTTGCGGTGATAATCCTCGCCTGCATAGCCGCTCACCACGTTTCAGGCAGATTCGGGATACCGATGCTTCTGGTATTCATCGGCATGGGAATGCTGTTCGGCTCCGACGGGCTGGTGAAGATACCCTTTGACGACTACAGCCTTGCGGAAACGGGCTGCTCCGTCGCTCTCATTTTCATAATGTTCTACGGCGGCTTCGGCACCAACTGGAACAAGGCAAAGCCTGTTGCGGTAAAGTCTCTGCTGCTGTCCTCCATGGGCGTTGTGTTCACCGCCCTGCTTACCGGTCTGTTCTGTCACTTGGTGCTTGGCATGGAGCTGATAAGCGGTATGCTGGTGGGAGCCTGTCTCGGCTCCACCGACGCCGCTACCGTTTTCTCCATACTCCGTGCAAAGCGTCTCAATCTGAAATACAACACCGCCTCTCTCCTCGAGCTGGAAAGCGGCAGCAACGACCCTTTTGCCTATATGCTCACCATGATAGTGCTGTCCCTTATGCACAGCAGCGGAACTGCATGGGACGTTGCCTATATGCTTTTCGCTCAGCTTTTCTACGGTGCAGGCTTCGGCGTTATCATCGCCCTGCTTGCCTGGAGGGTGCTGAAAAGGTTCACCTTTGTCACGGCGGGGCTTGACTCGGTGTTCATGGTGGCGGTGGCGCTGCTTGCCTTCGCCGCTCCTGCCGCTGTAGGCGGCAACGGCTACCTCAGCGCTTACATAGTCGGCATATATCTGGGCAACAGACCCATCAGCGGCAAGCGCAACCTTGTCCACTTCTTTGACGGCGTTACAGGTCTGCTGCAAATGTTAGTGTTCTTCATGCTTGGTCTGCTGGCATTTCCGTCGAAATTGCCGCAGGTAGTTATTCCGGGCATTCTGATAGCGCTGTTCATGACGCTGGTTGCACGTCCGGTTTCCGTATTCGGCATACTCGCCCCCTTCCGCTGCAAGCTTAACCAGATGCTGCTGGTGTCATTTTCGGGACTGAGGGGTGTTGCCTCCATAGTTTTTGCGATAATGGCGATGGCGGCTGCCGATGTTGAGCATTACGACCTGTTCCATACGGTATTTTTAGTGGTGCTGTTCTCACTTCTGCTGCAAGGCTCGCTGATACCCATGCTTGCAAGAATGCTGAAAATGATAGACAACACCAACAACGTTCTCACCACCTTCAACGACTACTCCGAGGAGCTTCCCGTTCAGTTCATCAAGCTCAGCGTCAACGAGGGCGACCGTTGGGACGGTAAACAGATAAAGGAGATAGACCTGCCTCCTGAGACGCTTATCGCAATGATACTCAGGGACGGTCAGCGGATAGTGCCCAAGGGCTTCACCGTGCTGAATGCAGGGGATACGGCGGTGCTTTGCGCTCCCGCCTGCAACGAGGACGCAGGAATAAACCTCACCGAGGTCTATGTCAACAAGGAAAGCGTCTATTGCGGACTTATGCTGTCGGAGCTGCCGCCTGACGACGGAAACCTTGTGGTGCTGATAAAAAGAGGGAACCATGTGATAATCCCACGGGGGAGAACGGTGTTTAAGGACGGGGATCTGTTGGTGATAAATTCGGCGGAAGGGTGAGAGGTTCTTTCGCAGAAGGCGTTCGTGGGACGGCAGGATGCCGTAAGGCGGTCGCCCAAAGCGCGGCAAGGATGCCGCGCCATC
>JAFLUH010000048.1 GCA_022508895.1 Oscillospiraceae bacterium | reverse complement strand
AAGGAGAGGAGCGGGTATGGTGTCCAGACTGTTGGCGGTGGTTATGAACATAACGTCGCTGAGATCCAAGGGTATTTCGAGGTAGTGGTCTACGAAAGCCACGTTCTGCTCCGGGTCGAGGACTTCAAGCAGCGCCGAAGAAGGGTCGCCCTTGTAGTCACGGCAGAGCTTGTCGATCTCGTCAAGGACTATCACGGGGTTCATGGTCTTTGCCTGACGGACGGCTTTCACTATCCTGCCGGGCATTGCGCCTATGTAGGTCTTTCTGTGACCTCTTATCTCAGCCTCGTCGCCTACGCCGCCGAGGGAAATTCTGGCGTAGGAGCGGTCTATCGCCTTTGCAATTGATTTTCCCACCGAGGTCTTGCCTACGCCGGGAGGGCCTGCAAGACAGATTATCTGACCCTTCGTCTCGGGATTGAGGGCACGCACCGCAATAGTCTCAAGTATGCGCTCCTTGACCTTCTTCAAGCCGTAGTGGTCTTTGTCGAGCTGCTTCTGTGCTTTGTCCATCTTTATTTTGCCGCCGGACTTTTTGTTCCACGGCATATCCAGCACGGTGTCAAGGTAGGTGCGAATGAGCCCGTAATCCTGTGAGGAGGGAGACAATTTGAGAAGCTTTTCCGCTTCCTTTATCAGCTTTTCCTCGGTCTCCTGAGGGAAGCCTATCTCGTATATCCTGTCCTCGTACTCGTAGGCGTCCTCTATCGAGTCCTCGCCGCCAAGCTGACGGGATATCACCCTCATCTGCTCTCTCAGATAGTATTCACGCTGGTTCTTGTCAAGATTTTCCGATACCTCGTAGCTTATCTCGGACTCCAGCTTCAGTATCTCGGTCTCGTCGTTCAGGATAGCCAACAGCAGCTCCACCCGCTTTTTCTCGGAAACGGTCTCCAGCAGCGCCTGTCTGTCCTCGGGCTTGAAGTAGGTGTTGAAGATTATCAGGTCTGTCAGTCTGGTCAGGTCCTGCTCCGCCATTGCGCCCTCGTACAGCTCCTTGGGCATCTTGGGAACGTAGCTGCAGTAGGTGGCGTAGATGTTCTTGATGGTGCGCAGGTACGCCGTCGCCTCCTCATAGGTGAGAATGGTGTTCTTGCGGTCGTTCAGAGGGGAGGGGGTGGCTATGTAGTATTCGCCCTCCTTGTGGAAGTCGGTGGCTTTGGCACGGTAAAGTCCCTCCACCAAAACACGGGTGGAGCCGTCGGGGGTCTTCAGCATCTGCCTTACCTCGGCTACCACGCCTACCTGATACACGTCGGAGGGGAGGGGGTCTACGATGGAGGCGTCTCTCTGGGCTGCCAGAAAGATACGGCGGGAGCCGTCTGCGGCGGCTCTCAGCGCTTTTATGGAATATTCCCTGCCCACGTCGAAGTGAAGTATCATTCGGGGGAATATCACGAGCCCACGCATTGCAAGAGCGGGCATGGTCGTTTTTACATTGCTCATGTTATGTATCTCCTTTTCTCTTTATTTCTATAAACAGGACTGTCCGTTAAGGGACAGGAT
This sequence comes from Oscillospiraceae bacterium, assembly GCA_022508895.1. Lineage (GTDB taxonomy): Bacteria > Bacillota > Clostridia > Oscillospirales > Ruminococcaceae > Ruminiclostridium_E. The sequence goes on along the minus strand of JAFLUH010000048.1, from coordinate 12,841 downwards.
TTTGTCATGCTTTTATGTTCGCTTATATTTCGCTTATATATTATAGCCTATATCTGCGATTTTTTCAAGTGGAAATATCAAGTCAAATACCGTAAATCTTCCACCTGATGATAAAAGCCCGAAAAATCGGGCTTTACGGTATTAGTCCTCGTCCACGGTCTGACGGGCGGTGGGTTCCCTTCTTACCGCAATTATCTTGCTGATGCAGTTGTCGTCCACCTCGGTCACTACAAAGCGCACGTCCTCGTAGTCGGCGTGGGGAGGCTTGGTCACGTCCTCGGGAATGTAGCCGAGAAGGTCGGTGACGAAGCCTGCTACCGTGTCATATTCGTGATCCTCGGGCAGCTCGTAGCCAAACAGCTCAAGCACCTCCTCGGGGTCGCATTCGCCGTCTATCTCGTACTTTTCCCTGCCTATGGTCTTTATCTTTACTTCCTCGTCGTCGTATTCGTCCTGAATATTGCCCATTACCGATTCTATCAGGTCCTCGACGGTGATTATGCCTGCGGTGCCGCCGTATTCGTCCACTACCACCGCCATGCCCGATTTGTTTTCGGTAAGCTGCTTGAAGGCGTCGGAGCAGGAGCAGCTTTCGGGAATGTACGCCACCTCACGGATAAAATCCTTGGCGGTGTACTTTTCTATGTCGTCGTCGCCGATAAGACAGAGCAGGTCCTTTACTATGATTATGCCTAAAATGTTGTCAACGCTCTCACGGTAGACGGGGATACGGGAAAAGCCCTCCTCCAGCGCCAAGTAAACTATGTCGTCAAGGCTCTCCTCCTCCGCCACCGCAGTTATGTTCACACGGTGGGTCATTACGTCCGACGCCTTCAGGTCGTCAAACTGGAACACGTTGCTGATAAGCTCCACCGACGATGTTTCCAGCTCGCCGCTTTCCGCTCCCGCGTCAACAAGAGACAGTATCTCCTCCTCGGCTGCGCCTCGGTAGCTGTCTCCCAGCGCCTTCCGCAAAAGGGCGTGAAGTCCCCTTTCCAACAATATAAGCGGATACAGCAGGTAATATGCAGGTCCTCGTTTTCGCCCGTCAGCGTCCATAATTAACTCCTTGATTCATTTTTTGTGTCGGTATCTAATATAGCACATTTTCCCTTGCTCTGCAAGTGAAATTTGATGAAAATTTGGTAAAAATTGTATTTTTTTATATCTCAAAAAAGCGGTCGGCGTTTTCGTTGCAGGCTTTTGCGACCTCCTCCACCGTAATTCCCTTTATTTCGGCTATTTTTTCGGCGGTGAAGCGCAGCATCGAGCTGTCGCAGCGCTCGCCTCTGTGGGGGACGGGCGCCATGTAGGGGCAGTCGGTCTCCAGCATAAGGCGGTCAAGAGGCACCTCCCTGCACGCCTCCGCCGCTTTGACGGCGTTTTTGAAGGTGAGAACGCCCGTGAAGCTTATGTACAAGCCTAAATCCAGCACCTCACGGGCAGTCTCGGCGCTGCCTGAAAAGCAGTGCATCACCGCTTTTTTCGGGCGCAGCTCACGGAGTATCCCAAGGGTGTCGGCGGTGGCGTCACGGCTGTGGATTATGGCGGGCATGGAAAGGTAGTCGGCAAGCTGCAATTGCTCACGGAAAACCTTTATCTGCAGCTCACGGTCGTAGTTTTCATAATGGTAGTCCAGACCCATTTCGCCGATGGCTTTTACCTTGGAATTTTTGGTCAGGTTTTCAAGCTGCTGCAGATAGTCGGGGGGCAGGTCGTAAATGTCCTCGGGGTGTATTCCCAGAGCGGCGTATATGTCGTTGTAGCATTCCGCAAGCTGCAGGGTGGGACGCCAGCGGTCATAGGAGCAGCCTACGGTCACTATCTTGTCGACACTGTACTCAAAAAGATGGTCTAAAAGCTGATATCTGTCCTCCTCAAAGGCTGCGTCGTCATAGTGTGCGTGTGTGTCTGTCAGTCTTATCATCTGAAATCACCTGTTCCTTTTTATTGAGTTTTATTTTTCCTGCGTAAGGTCCTTTACGCTGTCCCGCTCCACCAGCTTTCCCGTAACCAGTATCCTGCCGCAGCGGTAGCTGCTGTCCCGTATCTTCTTCACCATTATCTCCACAGCCTCGCTGCTCATGCGGTGGCTGTTCACGTCCATGGTGGTTATCCGAGGGGTGCTGATGGTGGAGTATATGTGGTTGTCGTAGCCTACTACGGAAATGTCCTCGGGAATACGGTAGCCCATTCCCTTCAGCTGGGTTATCAGCTGGTGGGCTATCCTGTCGCAGTTGCAGACAAAGGCGGTGGGCATTTCATCGGGAAGGCGGAGGGTCCTGTAGCTCAAGCCGTCGGCGTCCCTGTCGCCTATCACCCAGTCGTCCCGCAGGCTTATCCCGTGCTCAAGGAGGGATTTGTAGTAGCCCATGTACCTGTCCTGTATGCTGGAGGTGGCGGTTATGGTGCCCACAAAGCCTATGCGGCGGTGTCCCTTGTCTATGAGATAGTTGGTGAGGGTGTAGGCGCCGAAAAAGTTGTCGGAAAGCACCGTCTCCACGTCGGAGCGGCTGCTGTAAAAGTCTAAAAGCACTACGGGAATGTCCGAAGCAAGCATTTTCTCCACATAGCCGTCGGCAAACTGCCCCAGCACTATCACTCCGTCCACCTTTTTACCGGTGACGGAGCTTGGCATAACGCCGCCCCGCTCGTCGCCCTCGGGTATCACCTCCATTATGCCGTAGTAGCTCTGCTTCTGCAAAAGCTCCACGATATAGCGGTATACCACCCAGTAAAAGGCGCTGGCGTCGCTGATAAAGCGCTTCGCCACCAGTACGCCGATGTTGTGGGTCAGAGCGCCCGCTGCGTCTTTGGAGGAGTAGCCGAAGCGGTAGCCCATGTCGTTCGCCTTCTGCTTTATCCGCTGGCGGAGCTGCTCGCCTACGCCCTCCTTGTCGCCCAGCGCCTTGGACACGGTGACGGTGCTGCAGCCAAGCTCCTTGGCTATGTCGCTCATGGTGACGTGCTTTTTTATCATGGCGTTTTCTCCTTGTTTTTACCTAACAGTTTTTATTTTAAGTTAATTAAGCCAAATTGTAAAGTAAAATTATTCACAAAAATATTTCGGCAGTATTGTAGATAACGCCGAGATTTTTTTGCGCATTTTTCGGCAAAAAGGACTTGTAATCGTTTTCTCAATGTGGTACAATGAAGAAAATATATAACGCAGCAGTGGGAGGATATTCCTATGAGCGTCACCATAAAAGACGTTGCAAAGGCAGCCTGCGTATCCGTGGCAACGGTATCACGGGTACTCAACAAGCAGTCAAACGTGTCGGCGGAAGCGTACGACAGGGTGACCAAGGCGATGGAGGCGCTGGGGTACAGCCCCAATCACCTTGGACGTGACCTGAGAAAAAGCGAGACTAAGCGGATACTTGCCATAACCGCCTCCTCGGAGCACAGCTTTTACTCGGAGGTGGCAAAGGGCATGGAGGAGGCAGCCGCCGCACAGGGGTACGACGTGCTTATCGCCGCCACCCACGACAGTCCCGAGCATGAGATGCACCTGCTGGGCTTGCTGTTCGCACATTCGGTGGACGGAGCGGTGCTGCTGGGTGCCAAGCAGAAGGCGGAGGTGATTTCCAAGCTGGCGGAAAACCATAATATCGCACTTTGCCTTGAACGCATGGAGGGGTGCAAGGCGCTTACCGTTACCATAGACAACGTACAGGCGGGCAAGGACGCCGTAAACTGCCTTATAGAAAAGGGGCACAGGCGTATCGGGCTCATCTCCACCACTACCCGCAGCCAAAGCTCGGTGGACAGGGAAAAGGGCTATCGGCAGGCGCTTGAGGAGCATGGGATAGAGTACGACGAAGGGCTGGTTTATTTCGGCGATTACGACTGCCGCTCCGGGACTGAGGGGTGCAGGACGCTTCTGGAGCTGGAAGAGCCGCCTACCGCCATATTCTCCATCTCGGACACCATAGCCGTCGGCGCCATGAAGTACGCAATGTCAAAGGGACTGGTCATCGGCAAGGATATAATGTTCATCGGCTTCGACAATATCGCTCTTTCCGGTATTTTCGAGCCGCAGCTCTCCACCGTGGAGCAGCCCTGCTACGCTCAGGGGAAAATGGTGGTGGAAAAGCTGATAAGCAACATAAAGGGCGAAAGCCAGGACAGAGGGCTGTATATGATACCCCATCGGCTGGTTCTGAGGGAATCCACGGGAGACAGTACAGCTGACAGTAAAGAGTAAAGGAGAACAGCTATGAACGAAGCGATCAAAAACATTCTGGAAAGGCGCAGCGTCAGGAAATTCAGCGACAGGAAGATACCGAAGGAGGAGCTTGACATTATCATCAAGGCGGGGCTGTACGCTCCCAGCGCAATGAACAGGCAGACATGGCAGTTCACGGTGCTTACAAAGACCGAGGATATCAGAGAGCTGGCAAAGGCTGTCGAAAAGCAGCTGGGCAGAGAGGGCTACGATATGTATGAGCCAACTGCGCTGATAATCCCCTCAAACGCCAAGGACTCCAAGTTCGGCAGAGACGACAACGCCTGCGCACTGGAAAATATTTTCCTTGCGGCAAGCTCGCTGGGGATAGGCTCGGTGTGGATAAATCAGCTCCACGGGATATGCGATGAGCCCGAGATAAGGGCTTTGCTGGATAAGTACGGCATTCCTGCCGACCATGTGGTTTTCGGTATGGCGGCGCTGGGGTATTCGGCGGAGACGGAGCAGAGAGTCGTAGAGAGAGTCGGAAAGGTCGTAATCGTATAAACCGCACTGTAAAAGGATTTAATAAAGATTTTTAGCACTCTTATTGTTAGAGTGCTAATTTTCATCTTTCTGTCACAAAAGCGTGATTATTCTGTCACAAACAAGGAATAATATATGGGCAAGGCAGTGAAAGTGCCTGAGATAAAAAAGGAGGACAACAGAATGAATATGCTTACACCTTTTGAAAGAAGTAACTACGATATTTGGGGCGCATTCCGTGATTTCGAGGACAGCTTTTTCAACAGCCCCACCGTTTCCGGCTGCAGAACGGATATACGGGACTTGGGGGACAGGTACCTGCTGGAAAGCGAGCTGCCGGGCTTTGACAAGGAGGATATCCACCTTGATCTGGACGGGGATTATCTCACCGTCTCGGCTCAGCACAGCACCGAGAAGGAGGACAGCGACAAGAACGGCAATTATCTGCGCAGAGAGCGCTCCACAAGCTCCTACCGCCGCAGCTTCAACATTGCCGCCTGCGACGGCGAGAAAATCGACGCAGAATACAGGAACGGCATACTGACGGTGACGCTGCCTAAGAAGCAGGAGCAGCAGCCCGCTGCAAAAAGACTGGAGATCCGCTGAAATGCAAAAAGTGTAGAACAGAAACAGAAAATAAGCACCGCACAGGCTCATGACGGCTTGTGCGGTGCTTTTCGGTACACGGTATTTTTACTTCACGAAATAGTACGCCAATATCGCCAGCGCAAGGGATACGAACATAAGTATCCAGTTGCGGCGCTTCAGCTTCGCCAGTTTGTCCTCTTCGGGCTTCTTCTGCTCTCTTTTCATTTTTGCACCTCGTTTGCGGTTTTTCTATTGTTATATTAACATATTTGAACGGAAATTGCAATAGTCGGTTGACTTTTACGGGAAAATATGCTACAATTTTCGGGTATGGGAATATACTGCATTGAAGTGTTTTACAAAGAGCCGCAAAGGGCGGCTTTTTTGTTAGGAGAATACAATGTTTGAGAAACTGAAAGCGGAAATAGATACCATAATAGAGCGTGACCCCGCCGCAAAAAGCAGGCTGGAGGTGTTTTTCCTGTACCCCAGCTTCAAGGCGGTACGGGCTTACCGCAGAGCACATAAGCACTATGTCAAAGGGCATTTCTTCCGTGCGAGAGCCATAAGCCAGCGGGCTTTGAGGCGGACGGGGATAGAGATACACCCGGGGGCCGTCATCGGAAAGAATTTCTTCATCGACCACGGAAGCGGCGTTGTCATAGGCGAGACCACCGAGATAGGCGATAACTGCACCGTTTATCAGGGCGTTACGCTGGGCGGCACGGGCAAGGAGACGGGCAAGCGCCACCCTACCCTCGGCAACAACGTTATGGTGGGGGCGGGAGCGAGAGTGCTGGGTCCCTTCAAGGTGGGGGACAACAGCAAGATCGCGGCTAATGCGGTGGTGCTCAGCGAGGTGCCGCCCAACTGCACCGCCGTGGGCGTTCCCGCAAGGATAGTGAGAAGGGACGGCGTAAGGGTAGGCGACATGGACCAGATACACATTCCCGACCCCGTTTCCCAGGAGCTTTGCCAGATACGGCATCAATTGGAGCAGCTGCTTGATAATAAAGATAAATAGAAAGGCGACTACATGAAAATCTACAATACAATGACGAGAAAAAAAGAGGAGCTTTCTCCCATAAACGGGAAAAAGGTGAATATCTACGCCTGCGGTCCTACGGTGTACAACCTTATCCATGTGGGAAACGCACGGCAGCTCTGCGTGTTTGACGTGCTGAGGAGATATCTGAAGTACAGAGGGTATGAGGTGAATTATATACAGAATTTCACCGATGTGGACGATAAGATAATACGCATCGCCAATGAAAAGGGCGTTTCCCCCTTTGAACACGCCGAGGCGATGACAAAGGAGTATTTCACCGACGCTCACGGGCTGAATATCACCGACGCAGACATTCACCCCAAAGCTACCGAAAGCATCGGCATTATCCTCGATATGGTGAAAACACTCATAGATAAGGGCTTTGCCTATCAGAGCGGGGGAGACGTTTACTTTGCCGCAAACAAATATCCTGAGTACGGCAAGCTATCCCATATGCCCCTTGACGAGCTTAAAGAGGGGGCAAGCCAGCGTGTGGATTCAGGTGAGCAGAAGCGTGACCCGATGGACTTTGCGGTGTGGAAGGCGGCAAAGGAGGGAGAGCCTTACTGGGAGTCTCCCTACGGCAAGGGCAGACCCGGCTGGCATATCGAGTGCAGCGCCATGTCAAGCCATTTCGTGGGCGGCACGCTGGATATCCACGGCGGCGGAGCCGACCTTATTTTCCCTCACCACGAGAACGAGATAGCCCAGTCGGAATGCGCCAACGGCTACCCCCTTGCCAATATCTGGATGCACAACGGTATGCTTAATGTGGATAACCGCAAAATGAGCAAGTCCAAGGGGAATTTCTTCCTGGTGAGAGAGCTGGCGGAGAAGTTCGGCTACGAGCCTGTCAGGTTCATGCTGCTGCAGGCGCAGTACCGTGCGCAGCTCAACTACACGGTCGAGGTGATGGAAAGCGCAGTGGCGTCGCTGGGCAGGCTGAAAAACTGCAAATCCGCACTGGAAAAGGCGATAGAGGGCGCAGCAGAGGGCGGCGCAAGCGAAAAGGCAATGCAGATATGCGAGAACAGGCGCAGGCAGTTCATCGAAGCCATGGACGACGACCTGAACACCGCAGACGGCATTACGGCAGTGTTTGAGCTGGTGAGGGAGATAAACACCGAGCTGCTGGACGAAAATGTGACGAAGGGCAGCTTAGAGGCGCTGTACAAGACGTTCTGCGAGCTGACCGACGTGCTGGGGATAATTTACGAAAAGACGGAGGAAATTCCGGCGGAGATACTGGAGCTTGTTGAAAAGCGCAAGGAGGCAAGGAAAAATAAGGATTTTGCCCTTGCGGACAGTATCCGTGACGAAATTGCGGCAAAGGGCTACATCGTGGAGGAAACACGGCAGGGGACAAATATTAAAAAAGCGTAGCCGTTACCAAATTGTAACCTTATAAACACTTGACTTTATGGCATTTTGATTATATAATAGTCTTATATATAAAAATTACAGGAAGGTATATCTTGAAAAAGCTTTTAGTTATTCCGCTTGCGGCTTCCATGCTGCTTCTGGGCGGCTGCTCCCTTTTCGTCGGCAACACCTATACCAGCCAGGCTCTCTATTACGATTACTCCCAGATGGAGTTCATACAGTTTGAGGAGCCTGAGGAGGGGCAGACCGTTGCAGTAATAAAGACCTCCAAGGGGGACATCACCGCCGTGCTGTATCCCGAGTATGCTCCCAATACGGTGGACAACTTCGTCAACCGGGCCAACGACGGCTATTACGACAATACCAAAATATTCGGTATCTTCGAGGGGTATTACGCCGCTACAGGCTCCTCCAGCGAGGACGGCACCACCGGCGCTTCAAACGACGGAAACCTTATCGAAAACGAGTATACCCCCAAGCTGTGGCCCTTCAAGGGCGCTCTTTGCTCCATTTCCCACGTTATGGGCTACGGGGACAGCAGATATATGATATGCAACACCATCGAGTTCGACGACAAAGCCCTTGAGGAGATAAGAGCCATACCTGACAAAAATAAGGAGCAGCTTTTCCCCGATGAGCTGATAGAGGCGTGGGCAGAGCACGGAGCCATTCCCCAGTTCAGCGGTTCGCTCACCGTGTTCGGTCAGGTGATCGACGGAATGGACGTTTTTGATGAAATAATGAGCGTGGGCTTTGACAGCGAGACCTATAAGCCCAATGAGGATCTGACAATATACACCGTTGAGATAACGGAATATAAGAGAGGATAAAAAAGCAGGAATGAAAACGATCAGAAAAATCGCTATGGGCACCGCTGCCGCTCTTTGTCTCAGCCTTGCGGCAGGCTGCTCGTCCTCAACGCCCTTTATGGGAAACACCAGAGAAGCTGTGCTGGAGGAAGGGGACGTTTTTGCCGTCATCAGCATAATGGACTACGGCGATATTACGGTCAAGCTGTTCCCTACCGCCGCCCCCATGGCGGTGACACGGTTCATCACTCTTGCAGAGAACAACTACTATGACGGACGCAGCATTCACCGCGTCGTAAAGGATCAGCTCTTACAGGGCGGCTCCCTTACGGGCAACGGCTTTGACGGCGAGGTCGCGGATCAGGAATATTTCGACGTGGAGACCTCACAGTATATGAGGCATTACTACGGCGCCCTCTGCATGGCAAGCAACGCCAAGGGCAATTACTGCCAGTTCTACATAGTAAACAACAAAACCAAGGTGGACATAGACGAGGTCGCCGACAAGGTGAAGGCGGATCTGAACAACGCCGAGATCTCCGCAGGACTGCTGGAAAGCGATAAGGAATACTACAGCGAATACGTCAAAAATCTGGAGAATATGCCCGACGAGGTGAAGGAGCGGTATTCTCATGTGGGCGGCATATACGACCTTGACGGCACCGATACCGTGTTCGGACAGGTAGTGGACGGCTGGGACGTGCTGGAGGCGCTGAACGAGGTGGAGACGGTGGCAGGCAATGTCACCGACGACCGCAGCGATATCTTCTCCAAGCCGCTGGACGAGATAGTTATCGAGAAGATAGTGGTGATACACATCACTCCTGCCGAGACCACCACTACGGCAAAAACACGTCCTTCAAAGACCACTCCCGCAGAAAGCTCTGCGCCTCCCTCTACGGGAGATAACATCATCATCGACGACGGCGAGACCACTACCGCCACGGAAGCCACTACTGCGGAGTCCGATACTGCCGAGCCCGAGGAAAGCGAGGAAACCGGTCAGGACAATCCGGAGGGATAGCGCCTTACTGTTCATTATAGGTCAAATTTTTTCAGATATTATGTCGAATTGTTAGTGAATATGTAGATTTTGTAAAAAATTCTTTTCTTTTTTTGAGGTTTGTGATATAATATCTCGGTGGTATTGTGAAATACTAAAATCGTTCAGTTGATCTTACCGATATAAGAACGGTATTTTCTAAAGGCGGTATCCCACATCAAATCATCACCTATGCCATAAAAGGGTGCTTCCTGCGAACTGCTCAATACTGATCTCTGACGGAAATCAGTATAAAAAAATAAAGAGGCAGGCTTAAACATTGGATAAATTTATTATAAACGGCGGAAAAAAACTCCAAGGCACTGTTAATATCAGCGGCGCAAAGAACGCTGCAGTGGCTATAATCCCCGCTACGATACTGGCGGAGGGCCCCTGCACCCTTTACAATGTGCCCAATATCAACGACGTTTCCATCGATCTGCGCATACTCACCGAGATGGGCGCAGAGGTGAAGATAATCAACAAGTCCACTATCCGCATAGATGCGGCGCATATCCGTGATATGGTGGTCCCCTACGAGCTTGCCCGTTCCATGAGAGCAAGCTACTACTTCCTCAGCACAATGCTCAACCGCTTCGGCAGAGCAAGAGTGTCCATGCCCGGCGGCTGCGATTTAGGCGACAGACCTATCGACCAGCACCTGAAGTGCTTTAAGGCGCTGGGTGCGGATTACACGATAGAGCACGGTATCGTGGATATTCAGGCGGACAAGCTTATCGGTACCCAGATATACTTTGACCGTGTTACCGTGGGAGCTACCATCAACGCTATTTTAGCCGCCTGCAAGGCGGACGGGCTTACCATTCTGGAAAATGCCGCCAAGGAGCCCCACATCGTTGACCTTGCCAACTTCCTGAACTCAATGGGCGCAGACATCATGGGCGCAGGTACAGACGTTATCAAGATAAAGGGCGTGCATCACCTGCATGGCACCGAGTATACCATCATTCCCGACCAGATCGAGGCGGGAACTTATATGATAGCCGCCGCAGCAACCAAGGGCGACGTTATCGTGAATAACATTATCCCCAAGCATCTTGAGCCTATCACCTCCAAATTGCGTAAGATAGGCGTTATCATAGAGGAGCATGACGAATTTGTCCGTGTTATCGGACAGGACAGGTATGAGAAAACTACCGTCAAGACCATGCCTCACCCCGGCTTTCCCACCGATATGCAGCCTCAGCTCACTGCGCTGCTGACTATGGCAAACGGTACCAGTATCGTTACCGAGAGTATGTTTGAGAACCGCTTCCGCTACGTTGACGAGCTGCGCAGAATGGGCGCAGATATCTCCGTGGACGGTAAGGTGGCTATAATCGAGGGTGTGAAGCACCTGACGGGCGCACCGGTAAAGGCTTCCGACCTGAGAGCGGGCGCTGCGCTGATAATCGCCGGGCTTTCCACCGAGGGTATCACCGAGATCGAGGATATATTCCATATCGAGCGTGGCTACGAGGAGATGGAGATAAAGCTGAAGGAGCTGGGCGCAGATATCGTTAAGCGCAAGTTTTCCGACGGTATGAGGAAGGCGTTGTAAGTCTGTATAAAAATACTCCCGCCTTGGGGCGGGGGTATTTTTATATGGGGCTTTGCCCCATACCCCACTTAAGAAACTTTTTTGTAAAAAAGTTTCTTAAGAATCTTCAAAAAACTTGAATACGCCTTCAGTAAGGCTGTGCGGGAGAATTAACAATGAGGATACAGCAAAAGAGTATAACGCTGAAAAATGGGCAAAGCTGCGTGCTGAGAAGTCCGGAGCCGGAGGACGCAGAAAGGCTTGTTGAATTCGTAAAGGCAGCGGCGGGGGAAACCGACTTTGTGATACGGTACCCCGAGGAGGCGGATATTCCCGTGGAGCAGGAAAAGTTCTTTTTGCAGCATTTCAATGAGGCTGCAAGAGAGCTGATGATACTTGCCGAGGTGGAGGGGAAACTGGCGGGAAGCTGCAACCTGTCCGAGGTGGGCAAAAGCAGGATAAAGGTACGACACCGCTGCGCCTGCGGTGTGTCCCTGTACAGGGAATACTGGGGGCTGGGTATCGGCTCGGCGCTGCTGGAGCTGCTGGCGGAAAAGGCGGTGGAGCTGGGATATGAGCAGATGGAGCTGGAGGTCATCGGCAGCAATGAGAGGGCGATAGGTTTGTACACAAAAATGGGCTTTGTGAAAACGGGGGAGATACCCGACGCAATGAAATATAAGGACGGTACCTATGACAAATTGGATATTATGGTAAAGAATTTACGGAGGGTATAATGAAGCTACTGCCGATTTGCAGCTCAAGCAAGGGAAATTCCTGTTACATAGGCAGCCGTGACAGCGGCATACTGATAGACGCAGGGTGCAGCTACAAGGCGCTTTGCCAAGGGCTGGCGGCTATGGATACGGGCATCGGCGCGGTGAAGGCGGTGCTGGTGACTCACAGCCACACCGACCACGTCAAGGGGCTGCTGACAATGACAAAAAACAACGATATTCCCATATACGGCTCACGGGAGACGCTGGACTATCTTCTGCACAACAGCCTTGTGGCGGGAACTGCCGATTTGCACACCACAGAAGAATTGAACAGCGTTCAATTCTGTGCGGAAATAAGGGCGTTCCCCACTCCTCACGACTGTGGGGGGAGCGTGGGGTATGTGATGGACTTCGGCGGGGAGAGACTGGGGTACTGTACCGACCTTGGCGAGGTCACGGGGGAAGTGAGGGAAAATCTGCTGGGCTGCCGCACGGTGTTTATTGAGGCGAACTACGAGCCTGACCTGCTGAGGAGCAATCCACGGTATCCCACCTATCTGAAGCAGCGGATAGCCTCCGACCACGGGCACCTGTCCAACCCCGCCTCGGCGGAGTTCTGCGCTGAGCTGGTGAAAAGCGGCACGGTGAGCCTTGTGCTGGGGCATCTCAGTCAGGAGAACAACACTCCTCGAACAGCGTTCAAAAAAGTGAGCGACAGGCTGGCGTTGGAGGGGGCGGAGTGTGAGAGGGATTATATGCTGAGTGTGGCGCCTGTCAGCAACACCAACGGCGATTACATAGTTTTCTGAAAAACACCCCGCAGCACAAGCTGCGGGGTGTTTTGGGAGAAACAAGTTACGGGGGTGGGCGGGTGGGACGCAGCTGGGGCTTGGGGGGCAGTACCGTAGTCCAATAGCACAGCAATCCGACAAGCGAAGTCCGTGACCGCCAGCAACAGGCTGCTACACGAGCCGCTTGCCTGTCCAGCGTTGCTTTGC
>JAFLUH010000047.1 GCA_022508895.1 Oscillospiraceae bacterium | reverse complement strand
AAGTTCTTGATAACTCACTTATATAAACCGTTTTAGTATCATCTATTTTAGAATACCTCTTGCTTGGTAAAACAATCGGACATTCATCATATTTATTACACGCCAAATCATATGTAGTAGAATTATATTTTTTATCCCATAACATATCAACTTGCTCGTGCCTTATCATTATTAACCTCAAAATTCTCACCTTTACTATATGGTTTTGGTAAGCTGACAACTCCCGATTTGTGGCTTACTTCAATACTGAAATTTTACTACTTATTTCCCTCCAATTACAAGAAGCGCATTATTCACGCAACTTTGAAAAATACACTATGCTATACGCTTCTTTGCAGATCAAACTTATAACCAACACCTATTACAGTCTTTATGTAAGTTGGGTTTTTGCTGTCCGGCTCAATCTTTTTACGCAGGTTGTATATTACATTTACTACACCGGACTGGCAACTATCACTATCCATGCTCCAGACAGCTTCAAAAATCTGCTCCCGTGAAAGTACCATGCCTGGATAGGAAGCTAAATACACAAGCGTACCGTATTATTCTGATAGTTCCGGCTGGGTTTGCTATCTGTGCAACAAAATATCATCTTTTTATATCCCAATAACCGTTGATGTCGAAAAAAGTTTTTGCTATATCTTTTGAAAAGGTTAAACCATTGTCGCTATTGGTAAGAATGACTACATATTTATCCTGCAAAGGATACAATACAAAAAGACTTTGAAATCCGGGGTTAATACCAGAGTGCCAATATGTTTCACCATTACTTTCCAATTCAATTGCTATGCCTAACCCCCAACTATTCATAGGATCAATGTTGACAGCAGCAGAAAACATATCTTTAATGGTTCCTTGTCCGCTGTTATATTGCTGCATTAGTTCCCGGCAAAATATAGCCATATCTTTACTTGTGGACTTTAGGGTATATGCACAATTTGGTTCTTTTGATACCAAATCATTTGTAACTGGCATGCTGATTGGAATTGTAAAACCTAAAACCAAAATAATGATTGTCAATACAGGTATGCAAGAATAGAAAAGCCTATTGTTTTTTCGGGTAATCAGTAAGGATAATCCAATAAGCAGGAAATAAAGCTCAAATATAATTACTACTTTTGATACAAAAACAAATAATAGAAATAATGTATTGATAATGCCTGCCATAACAAAACAAACAAATAGCCCACTTTTAAGAGAGTACCACTTGAATTTTGTTATCCTGCCCACAACAAAAGCAATCAAAAAAAGTATAATAAGTGTTATAATAAAAACAGTAAAGGTATATAGTACAACTGAGGACAAACTCATATATGGAGTAACTGTTTTAGCATATTCAAAGGTACTGTTGCTCATTCCTAGCGGTTCAAAAACATAATATTTTGCTGCCTGTTCTATAGTCATACCACTAACATTTTCAATTACATTCTGCAAATAAATATAGCCAACCCCAGAATAACAAAATTCATCACCGGGATTAGAATATATTTTCTTATCAACGTTCAACTCAAAAGAAGTTGAGAAGCCTGCCGTATGGCATAGCAGCTGTTTTAGAATTATCTCCGATAATCTTTTATCATCAGTAAGCAGATTGGCATCTAAAAAAGGTGCGATTTGATCTTCAAGGCTGATTTTACCTTCGTCAACCAATTTCAAAGCAATATATGCACTTACCACTTTACCGTTGGAAGCAAGTTCAAATACTGAATTTTCATCTATTCCATAACCATAATTCTCATATGTAATTTTATCATTTTCAAAGTAAGCAATAGAATAATTGGTTATACCGTAATCTTGCGCCAACGGCTTATTTGCCTCTGCACCATAAGCTGTGGCAGCTATCAATATCCCCAATACAGATACTGTTAGTGCTAAAACTTTTTTCATCTTCTACCTCTTTTCATCATTTTGGGTTTTTCCTAATAATGTCATAGTGCTAAGATACAAACATTGAATTAGCTTTTTTTCGTCAAACTCAATATCAGTTTCAGTGGTGCCCCTGCCGAAATAGCATTTGGTTATAGTTACATCTCGTATAATACCGTCAAAAGAAGCTACGATAAAAGCCAGAATATCTTTTATTGGTATCACAGGGAGAAAATAACCTTTTTCTGTTTCGGTTATAATAATTTCTGCCGCACATTGGGTTAAATATCCAAAAGTAGATGAAGTGGTTACATTTTTGTTAATTTGTTCACACCTTTCTGGACTATACGCAAAAAAGGTACTAAGCTCAAAAAGTATTTTATTATAACTTATCAGCATATCAGAAAAATATTGTTCAGACGCCAAAAACAAATCTTTCAAAATGATTTCTGGAGAATTACCAGATTTCATAATTTTATCAATCTGTTCAAAATAGTTTCCCTGTAAGTTTGCTTTATCAATAAGGGCCGCAAGCACTAAATCAATGTTATTAAAATACTTATATACTCCACCTTGGCTCATACCTGTTTCTGAAACAATATCCGACATTGTGACATCATAAGCAGGTTTTCTGTTGCATACTCTAAATGCGGCATTTAAAATTTCATTTCTTTTTTCTTCTAAGTATTCTACTTTTACTTTTGGCATAATCGCTATCCTCTTTCTAATTAAAACGACAGTGTTATCGTTTTTATAATACTACATTAGATTTTTATTGTCAAACAAAAACGATAGTGTTATCGTTTTTAATAATTCTTTTGTTAATATTTTTCGGTGCATTTGCTAAGACAATAAAAGAAGCAGACTGCCGCCTTTTTCGGGGCAGCTTTCACGGTTTCCTGATCCTTTGCAAGCTGCGCCCGGATAGAGGGCTTTTTTCCGTTTGCTTCTCCTTTGCCGCGGCTTCTCTATCCTGCTTGATCGCTCCGGCAAGCTCCACAAGGGAAATCTGTTCTCCGGTTTTGCCCTTGCTTCCAGTTCGTCCACGGTAGGGGTAGGTTCCGGCTCCTTTTGGATAGGCTCATAGCCATTTGCGGCATATTCTTCCACGGTCATTCCGGCGGTTTTTGCTTCCTCTTTGAAATATGCACCGATCTCCGGGTCTTCCCTTGCGTCCCTCACTTCCTTATCAAACCTTTCCATAAGGCGGTCAATCTCTCCCAGCGGGTAGGTTTCGCCCCCGTCTATCGCTTCATGCTCACTAAAACGGATTGTGACAGCAGGCTCCTTGTCGATCAGCTCCGGCAGGCGTTCAAACTCCATTACGGGAACACGGTCAATCACTTCCGGGGTCATATCGTGGAAAGCAAGGACTTCCTTGCAGGCTTCGCTCATGGAAAGGTCGGGGTTGTCGATCTGCCCGCCGTCCTGCGGTGTAAGCCCTTTGTCATAAAAGGTGTAGTCAATCCCTGTGTCGGTGGTCTGGATATACAGATAATTTTCCCCGTCCAAATGGAACACGGCTTCCGGCTCATGCAAAAATTCCCGGCTCATATCAGCAAAGCCTACATCATCTACATAGTGGGCGGTGTCCTGCCCGTTCTGATGAAGCACTACCACATCAGAAACAGAAAGAGAATGTCCCTTAAAATCTTCCGGGCGGTCAAAGTTGAACTGTTCAAAAATCTTCCCTAAACTTGTCCCCGGTGTAAGCGGTGCGGTATAGATTTCCTCATAATTTGCCGGGTCAATGGAAAGCCCTTTCTCCCGCAGCTCGTCCAGTGGTCGGAAATGGTAATCCACGGGAGTATCATCTTTTAGCTGGTAAATAGTAAAGGTGTCCGGCTCCTGTTCCGTGGCGGTGGTTTCTTTTGCGCCGTATTCCCGCAGGGCTTCCTTTGCCGCCCCGCTCTCTGCAAGCTCCTGTTTCATGGCACGGTATTCCAAAAGGGCGTTCCAGTCCTCCTTATGTACGCCTAAAATGCCGCCCTTTTCTGCATGGTCTTTTATATCCTCCGGGCTTTCTATAATGCTCTCGCTGCCGTCCTCATAAAGACGGAAGATCTGCATATCCTCATTTTCGTAAAGGTGCAGGGCGGCTTCTCCCAGCAGGGGAAGCATACCCTCCCATGTATAGCCGTACTGCTTCATGTCCTCTATGCTGATCGTGGGGTCGGGTAAGAGAATGTCTGCGGTCTGTTCCTGCTGTTCTTCCTCTTTTTCCTTATCCTCCTGCGCCTGTGCTTCCTGCTCCTTTTCCTTATCCTTTGTCAGCTCTGCAAAGTTCTTGTCTATGTCCTTTATCAGCTCGGAAGCGGCGGCTCTGATTGTTTCAAGGGAAGCCTTTAGCTCCGTAAGCTCCCGCCCGCTGCTCCATGTGGCAACATAGGCAAAGGAATAGTCGGAAGTGTCAAGCCCGTAATACTGGCATACGGCATAGGCAACGCTTTCTGCCTGTACCTCACGGGTGCTGCGGTCTGGTCTGTCTGCCTGCTCCTGTTTGGGTGCTTTTAGGTCTATGTCGTGCAGCTTTGCGTGTGCGATCTCATGTATCAAGGTCTTTAAGTTCTGAAGCTCACTCATGCCCTCGTCAATGGCAATCCGCTTGTCCTCTAAATGATAATAACCGTGTGCGCCGCCCTCGATCTTCTCAAAGGCTACCGGGACGGGGGAAGCCTTTTCAATGGCGGCGAAAAAGTCCTTGTACTGCTCCACGTTCCCGGTCAGCTCATTCACGCCGATAGAGGGCAGCTCCCGCCCCTCGGTCTGGGAAACATCAAAGACAGATACAACCTTAAATGCGGGTATTGTAACTTCAACTTCCTCCATGACGGGCTTCCCGTCCTTTCCTATGACGGGCTTTTGTGTCTGGGGGTCTATCTGCTCCTTTTCCTGCTTAATCTTATAAGGGGACGGGGCAAGCACTTTGATACCTTTTTCCCCTCTCATTACCTGCCTGCCAAACATATTTTTCCATGAGTTGTAGCCTGCAATAAGGGTAGCGTCCGGCTTCTGCATGGCGATCAACAGGGTATTGTTAAAACTGTAATTATGGAATTTTGACATGACTTTCAGATATTCCTTGAAACGCTCACTTTCAAATAATTCCTGTATGCCCTGTTCCAGCCTGTCCGTGATCTCTTTCATCTTCTCGGCGGGCTTACTTGCCTTTAGCTCAATAGGGTGTGTAGGACTGGAAACTGCCGCCCCTGTCTGCTCCGCAACAGCGGGGGCAGCGTCCTTTTCAACCTGCTCCGGCTCCGGGTAGCTCATAATGCGGTACTGCTCCGGCACATCTTTCCCGGCATAGTGTTCTTTCCACTCGTCCCCGCTCTTTAAGATATACCCGTAATCCGTAAAGCGTCCGTCCTCGCTCATGGCGGCGTTGCTTCCAAATTCTTCCTTGTCAATGCCCCTTTTCCATGCTTCCGGCATTTGCACCATGCCGCTGTCATAAAGGTAATACTCTCCCAGATCAGAACGGGTGTAAACGTCCGGGATATGGACAAAATAATCTGTGTTGTAGGTGTAATCAATGAGCTGTTCCAGTCCGTCAAACTTAAAATCACTACGCAGGATAGCGTTCAGCTTTTCAAGCTGCTCCGGGGTCATTTCTTCTAACCGGGCGGCAAGGAAATTTACTTTGTCAAGGTCTGCGTCACGCACCCACTCAAAGGGAATGTCAATACGCCTGCCGTCTGCGGTGGAATAGCCGTTTAAGAAAAAGTCCTGCGGGTTGTCTGCCGTGATATTAAGGGCGGTCATGGCTTCGTGCAGCTCGTCCTTTGTGGCAGGCAGGGAAAGCCACACGCCCGCCGGGTTTTTATTCTCAAACTCGGTACGGTTCTGTATCAGTACAGAAAAATCATCTTTCATAGCGTCATGCTCCTTTCGGTTTTGATAGATTTTTTAGAGGGTTTGGGAAACTTCCCAACAAGCAAAAAGCCCCGCAAGTCCGCAGCAGCGGAAATGTAGGGCTTTGACGGGATATGAGGACACGAAAAAACGCCCTCTTGGGGCGGTGTGGGTACTCAATCCCTATGCTTGCTATTCTTCTCTTGGTTACTTCTTGGCTTTTTGCTTCCCTCCCTGTTTTAACTCGATCTTGTAATTGACGTACTTCTCGCCCGTATCAGCTAACAGCACATCAGCGTCATAGGTTTTCCCGGTCTTTTCGGAATACAAGCCTTTCATACTCACCCTGCCTTTGCTTAACAGGGAAGCGGCGGCTTTGGCGGTCAGCGTGGCTTTTTTACTCTCAAAGAAACGGTCATTTTTCCACATGGCAAACTGGCAATCCTTACCCCCGCAGTAAAAACTTTTCTTCCCCTTATAGACCGGGGAACCGCAGCGGGGACATTTACCGATCTCTTTCTTTTCCGGGACAAATAATGCCCTGCTTTCCTCGGTGGGTTCGGTGTGATCTTCAATCAATGCCTTTGCCATAGCTTCTATGCCCTGCATGAACTGTCTGGGGTCTGCTTCCCCTCTGGCAATCCTTGTCAGCTCGTTTTCCCATTCAGCGGTAAGAAGCGGGCTAACCAAAATCTCCGGCAGAATGGAAATAAGGTTCTTTCCGTCTTTGGTGGGAATGAGCTGCTTTTTCTTCCGCTCGATAAAGCCCGCCTGCACCAGCTTTTCAATGACGGCGGCACGGGTGGCGGGTGTCCCTAGTCCTTTCCTTTCCGCTTCCTCGGTTATGTCCTCCCTGCCTGCCCGCTCCATAGCAGAAAGCAGGGTATCTTCCGTATAGGGAACCGGGGGCTTTGTGTCATGCTCCGTTAGCTTCGGGGTAACAGAAAAAGCCTGCCCCTCCGCAAGCTCCGGCAGCGTGCTTTCCTGCTCCGTTTTTTCCTCCGGCTCCTTGTCCTTTAAGCTGTCACGGAAACGGCGTTCCAGCTCCTTAAAGCCTGTATCAAGCACGGTTTTCCCTTTGGCGGTAAACTCTGCCCCGGCGCAGGAAAAGGAAGCGGTCACGGTTTCAAAACGGCAGGGGCTTCCGGCAGCGCATAAGAGCTTTGCGGAAATCAAAAGCAGGATATTCCTTTCACTCTCCGGCAGGGCTGCAAGGTCGGTCTTTGCTGCTTCGGCGGTGGGGATAATGGCGTGGTGATCTGTGACTTTGCTGCTGTTTATCATGCGGGAACAGTCCGGGGAGAAATTCACGCCCTTTGCAAAAGGCAGCGTCCCGGACAGATTGACGGCAAGCTGCTCCACAACGGGGCGCATATCGTCTGTGAGAAATTGACTGTCTGTTCTGGGATAGGTACAGAGCTTTTTTTCATAGAGCGATTGTGTATAGTCAAGGGTCTGCTTTGCGGTGTAGCCATAAAGCCGGTTGGCTTCCCGTTGCAGGGTGGTAAGATCAAAAAGTTTCGGCGGCTTCTCCGTCTTTTCCTCTTTCACAAGAGAAGTGCAAAGGGCTTCTTTTCCCTTGCAGGCTGCAAGGAGCTTTTCGGCTTCTGCCTTGTCTGCAAAAGAGGGGCTTTCTGCCTGCAAGCCCTCCCCCTGTATCTGTACTTTGTAATAGGTTTCCTTTTGAAAATTCTTGATCGCATTGTCCCGCTTTACCAGCAGGGAAAGTGTCGGGGTCTGCACCCGTCCCACGTTCAGCGTATGGTTATAAAGGACAGAGAAAAGGCGTGTTGCATTGATACCGATTAACCAATCAGCTTTTGCCCTGCAAAGTGCTGATTGATAGAGCGGGTCAAAGTCGTGTCCGTCCATAAGAGCAGCAAAGCCCTCCTTAATCGCCGTTTCCTCCATGCTGCTTATCCATAAGCGGAAAAAGGGCTTTTCGCACTCCGCTTTCTCATAGACAAAACGGAAGATCAGCTCCCCCTCACGCCCTGCGTCTGTGGCACATATCAGCTCCGTTATATCCTCCCGGTGCATGAGTGCTTTCAAGGTTTCAAACTGTTCTTTCTTGTCCGGGGATATGACAGTTTCCCATATATCCGGCAGGATAGGTAAGTCCTCATATCTCCATTTTTTATAATCCCCATAGTGGGAAGCGTCCGCAAGCTCCGCAAGGTGTCCCACGCACCAGCTCACAAGATAGCCTGCTCCCTCCATGTAGCCGTCTTTCCTGTTATCCGCTCCTAAAACGGCGGCGATACTCATAGCCACGCTTGGCTTTTCTGCAATCACTAACTGCATATGGTTTTCCTCCTTTTTGATCTGAAAATATTATGCTTCCGGCTGGGGTGCTGCCTGTCCTTTTAACTGTCTGATACAGTACCCGATACAAGGGCGGGTTGTCTTATAAGGGCAACGTCCGCAAGCCGGGGAAATGGAAAGGGGCGGCTTTTCCTGCCGCCCGCTTCCCGGTTTCTGTGTCATTAACCTTTCAAGGGGATTGTCGGTAAAATACGTCATACATCTTCCCCCGTATCGTCCGGGTCTGTGGTGTCCGTGTCCCCGTCCTCGATCTCGTCCTCCGGCTCCCCGTTTTCTGCGTCCTCGTCCCCGATCTCGTCCTCATAGTCGCTATCTTCGTCCTCGTCCTCAAAGTCAAACTCGGAAAAGTCCGGGGTGGTGTTTCCTGCGTCCTTTGGCTTTATAAACTTAAAGTAATAGAACGCCCCGCCCCCTGCAAAGATACATACCAAAAACAGGAGTAACAAGCCCTTTGCCCCGCCGCTTTTTGCTTCGGGTTCCGGCTCTGTGGTTTCCTCCGGCTCTGCTTCTTTTTCCGTCCCTATGCAGGAATGGAGATTGTTAAGGCACACCGGGCAGCTCTCGTTGACGGCTCCGGGTTCGCATTTATCCACGCACACGCAAGTCTGGGGCATGACAGGGGTTTCCGCTTCTGTTTCCCCGTCCTCGATCAGTGCCATAAGGTCGGCTTCGTCCACTTGGTTAAGGAAATGTACGGCGGTTTCGTCCTCCTGCGCTCTATCAATCAAGATGTAAAAATAATTGCCGTTCTTGGTGGTTACGGTGATAAGCTGCTTATTCTCTCCCCAAATATCATCAACAAGGCTTGCGTTCCCCTCCGGGGTCAGCGGGTCGCTGGGGGTAGGGGTTTCCTCCGGCTCGGTCTGGGTTTCCGTTTCGTATTCCTCCCCGCCGCCTGCGTAGGCGGTCATGGAAAAGCCGCCCATGAGGGTAAGGGCGGCTGCAAGGGTCAGTACGGTATGTAAGATTTTCTTAGTCATTTTCGGTGTCCTCCTGTTTTTTATAAAAGTTGTTTCCTGTGCCTGTTTCTGCGGGCTTTGTGGCGGTGGCGGTGCTGCCTGCTGTCCCCGTGCTGGGCTTGCCGTTTAAGAAAGCGGACAGCTCTGCAGGGGACATACGCAGCGCACGCACCATTTGTACGATTTGCAGGTTTTCAACCTCTGTTTTCTGCGCTTCCAGCTCCTTTAATCTTGCCTGCTGCTTTGAGATCGCTTCCTTTGTCTTTTCGATCTCGCTTTCAATCCGTTCCAGTTTCATCATGTCAAAAATTCTCCTTTCCTTGTTACGGCAATCTGCCGTATGAGTAAAAATGTTGCTGCCAATAAGGGGTATTCACGGACGCATAGGAAATAGGGTTCCCGCAATGTATCATCATGCCGTTACCTACATAAATTCCCACATGGCTTACGGCACTTCCGCTGTCATACGTCCCGGTAAAAAAGATAATGTCCCCCGGCTTGGCTTCGCTTGGGGCTATCGGTGTGGTGTAGTTAAAAATGCCCTGTGCGGTTGTCCTGCCGACACTCCCAACGCCCGACTGATTGATTACCCAGCACACAAAGCCCGAACAGTCAAAGGACGTTGACGGGGAGCTGCCGCCCCAAACGTAAGGATAACCCAGATACTTCTCCGCTTCCGCAATCATGGCAGCAAAGCGTTCATCAGAAAGTGCGTCCGGCGGTATCTCATAGTCCGTGTACTGCCCGCCGCCCGGCTGGGTTGCATAATTTTCCCCGAACACGTCCGGCTTGTTGCCTTTGGTTTCCATGTAAATATCAAACATTTCCTTTTGCTCCGGGGTCAAAAGCTCCCCGGCAAGAATGGACAAGTCCTTGTTTGTCAGCGTCACATGGAGAATGTAATAATCATAGGGGACTTCCTCGGTGCTTGTGGTGGTTTCCCCGGTTTCCGGGTCTGTGGTGGTTACGGTTTCCGTGCGGTAGCGGGTCTGTATTTCTTCCCGCAAAGTAAGGGTGTACTGCTTCTCAAATAGTGTCCGTAATTCTGCCTGCGCTTCTTCTCTGGTGTAGTCGTAGAGCTTGGCGGTAAGATAGGACGCAAGGGCGAAAGGGTCATGCCCGATCTCGTCAAGGTGGTACTGATATTCGTCATAGTCCGGGTAGTCCGTTTCTATGTCGTCTATTTCCTCCCGCAGCTCTCTTTCCAGCTCCTTATAGTCCGCTTCCACGTCCCGGATTGCTTCATCTTCTGCGGTGTAGGAAGTCCCTAAGATAGAGGTCGCTCCCCCTTGCAGCATGGCAGCGCAGGACGTAAACATGGTGGAGATCATAACAAACAATAAAAGCACGATACCCACGATCAAAACGCCTTTCCAATGCTTTGCAAAAAATTCTGCTACTTTCTTAGTCCCCTCCCCGGCTACTTTGGCGGCTTTTTTTGCTCCCTTTGCCCCTGCCCTAACTTCCTTTGCATACTGCCGCTTTATTTTCTGCTTCTGGTAGAAACGGGATAACGGGTTAGATGTAAGCTCCGGGTTCTCTTTCAATGTCTTGTGATAGAGATAGTCTGCGTTGGCTTTCTGGGCGGCGGCTTCCGCTTCCCTTGCTTTGCGGTAGGGCTTTAGCTTTTTGTTACGCTTATGCTCCCTATACTTTCTCCTTGCGGTTCCTGCCGCCCGCTCCGCAAGTTCCTCCGTCTTGTGTGCGCCCTCCACGCCGGAATTTTCCTGTTCTACCTCATGGACTTTCTTGTGCAGGTAATTTGTGGCTTCCTTTGCGGGACGCTCCAACGGACTGTGCCGCAGCTTGCCGTTTGGTGGCTTGTCGGTTTCCTCAATGTAAAGCCGGGTCTTTCCCCGCCCGGTGGCTTCGTCAAATTCCCTTGCGGCTTGGATACGCTTCTGCTTGGGTATCTTATTCCTTGCCTTGTCCAGCTTATCCGCTGCTTTCTCTGATCTCTTGACATACTTTTTAAGCTCCGGGTCTGCCCGTTCCTCGTCCGTAAACTGTAAGCGGGACGTGCCACGCTCTAGGCTTTTCTTTGCCTGCTTCGCCTGCTTTTTTGCCTTTTTATCCTTTCTGTGCTTTTGATACCCATGCACGGCTTCCCCAGCCGCCCGGTCAAAGGCTTCCCCTGCGGCTTCACTGGCAGCGTCCTCCCCTGCGCCGGAAGCGGTATCTTTCTGAAAGCTGTCCCGCTCCCGCCTGCTGGTTCTTTTCTGCTCCCCGGTTGCCTTGTTGGTTTCTACTGCGCCGTCACGGGTCATTTTCTGTGTTACTTTGTCGGTTGCTTTAAACTGCTGCAAGATCACACCCCCTTAGTCCCCTGCTCCGTCTGCAAGTTCCTCCGGGCGTGTCGTCATAATGCTGTAAAGCTCCGTGTCTGTCGGAAAACGGTCTACAAAGGGCAGTATCACGTTGCCGTAGAAGATAAGCCCCTGTCCCGCTTCGGAGTGGGTCACATAGGAAAGCTGCTTATTCGATATGCCTAACTGCTTTGCAAGTATCTGTCTGTCCCCGCCCGCTTGGTTTAACATATAAATAAAGTCGCTGTTCTCAAAGATGTTTTCGATCTCCCGGCTGGCAAGCAAATCTTTCACGTTCTGGGTTATTCCTGTGGGTATTCCTCCCCATTTACGAAAACGCTTCCAAATCTCCACGCTGTAAGCCGCCGTCTGTTCTTCTTTCAGCAATAAGTGAAACTCGTCACAATAAAACCATGTGTTAGCGTGCAGCTCCCGGTTCTCTGTCACACGTCCCCAAACTTGATCTTGAATAATCAACATTCCCAGCTTTTTAAGCTGCTTCCCCAGCTCCTTAATGTCAAAGCATACAAGGCGGTTATGAATGTCAATGTTGGTGCGGTGGTTAAAGACGTTAAGGCTCCCATGCACATATAATTCCAGTGCAGCGGCTACCCGTGCCGCTTCCGCTTCCGGCTGCTTTTTAAGGGCGTTATATAAATCTTCCAGTATCGGCATTTTTGCCGGGGTAGGGTCTGCAAGGTATTCCCGGTAGACTTCCCGCACCGCCCTGTCTATGACGGTCTTTTCGATAGGCTCTAAGCCGCTCTTGCCGCCTACTACAAGCTCACACAAGGATAAGATAAAGTCACTCTTTAAAGATAAGGGGCTTTCGTCCTCGGAGTAGTTAAGGTTTAAGTCCATAGGGTTTACAAAGTCCTTGCTGGTGGGGGAGATTATCACTACCTGCCCGCCCAAACGGTTTACAAGGGGCGCATACTCGGCTTCCGGGTCACAAATCAAGATCGTGTCCTTTTTGTCTGCCACAAGGAATACGTTGGTGATCTCCCTCTTTGCGGAAAAGCTCTTGCCGCTTCCCGGCGTTCCTAAGATAAGCCCGTTGGGGTTTTTGAGCTTCTTTCTGTCTGCTAAGATCATGTTGTTAGAAAGTGCGTTCAAGCCGTAATAGAGGGCTTCCCCGTTCTGAAAAAGCTCCTGTGTGGTAAAGGGGACAAAGATTGACGTGCTGGAAGTGGTAAGCCCTCTGTCAATGGCGATCTGGTTCACGCCTAAAGGCAGGGACGACATAAGCCCCGCTTCCTGCTGGTAGTCAAGGCGCACAAGGGCGCAGTTGGCTTTCTGTGCCACGCCTGCCGCTTGGAAAATCTGGTTGTCAAGGTGCTGCTTATCATCTGCAAGGTTCGCCACAAGGAAAGTGAGTAAAAACATACGCTCGTTGCGGCTCTGCAAGTCCCTTAATAAGTCCTTTGCTTCCCCGCCGTAGGTGGCAAGGTCGGACGGAATAATGTCCATGTCGTAACCGCTGCGGACGGCTTTCTTCTGTTCCTCAATCTTCATGCGGTCAAGGTCGGTGATTTTTCTCTTTACGGTCTTAATGGCTTCCGTCTGGTCGATACTGCGGATATGCAGGTTTATAAGCTGGTGTCCGTCCACGTTGAGTAAGTCCGCAAGCATACGGTCATTGAGTTCCGGCGCAAGTATCTGTAAGAACGATACCGCCCCGATCTTTTCCCCCATTTCAAACGTCCTGCCGCTCCTAAAGGCAAATGAGGACGGTGCGATAAAGTCCTTTGTGGAAAGCCCGGACGGTGCAAGCCACTTCCAGTTGAACATAAAAGGAATGTCCCCGTCCGGGTGGAAAATGCCGTGCAGCACTTCTAAGCGGTCTTTGCCGGATAAGGGGCGGCTCTGCGTGCCTAAGATTTTAAGGTGGTTTGCTATATCCGTTTCCAGTCTGGCAAGCCTTGATTTTGCCGTCTTTATGTTCTCCGCTTCCAGCGTAAAGGTTAAGTATTTCTTCTTGATAAGCCCGTTATTTCCCTTTGCAAGCTGGTTTTTTAGCATTTCCGTATATTCTGCCCTCACATCATCAAAACCGTCCTGCTGGGGCGGTATGGAAATACTCTTTGCATAGTCCTCCTTGTTGGCGATACGGTTTATGAATGTGAGCTGTAAGCCTATGGAGCTGTCAAGGGAATTGTAGAAGTCGCAGAGGGCTTCAAAGGTTGCGGTCTTGTCGTCCGGCTGTGCAAGCTGATAGTTAATGTCGGAAAACTCTATGCTCCTTGAATAGAGCTTCCCTGCTACCCGACATATGCCGTCCGGGTACATCAAGTCATAGGGTATGGTCTGCTGGGCGGTGTGCTTTTTGCCGTCCCCCTTTGCCTGCTTCATCAGAGCGGCGATCTGCTTCTTTTCTGCCCGTGTGAGCTTTACCCGTTTTTGTGCTTCTCTGGGTCTGTCTTTCATAGCTTCTTTTGACAATGGCGTTTACCTCCTTTTTTAATTTCCGCTGGTTCCTTTCAGCGGTAAAAGCGTTTTCTGTCTGGTAGGGGCGTTCCTTTGGGGTAAGGAATAACACCCGTATCATGTTGCCTAAGATCACCTCTAAGGGCTGTCCGTGCTTCTCATACATGGCAAACAGGAAAAAGGGCAGCATGACAAGTATCATAAGGAATGTGGCGGCACTCTGGGGCAGGCTCCCTTTTGTGAGAAAGAAAAGCGGCACTCCCACAAGCGCAGCCGCCCCAAAACATATAAGCTGCCGTCTGGTAAGCCCAAACATTACTTTGGTCTTTACTTTGGTTAAGTCTTTCGGTACAGGCACATATGCCATGAAATACCTCCTTTCTGCCCGTCTTAGGGCGGTCAGTGTGCGTTAAAGATAGATTTTGCAAGGCTCCCGGTCTTGAACAGGGAAAAGCAGAGTATCACGGTGTAGGCGGCAACACTGAATATGGCACTGTGAATGTTTGACGCTATCACCAATCCATTCACTAACACCGCATAGATACCCACGCATACCATGATAAAAAAGCCCTGCACGGCTAGGGCGATCAAGCCCTTTAGGTAATTGCTCCCGATACTTCCCCACTCCCGGTTAGTCATGGTGGCAAAGGGAATAGGGGCAACGGAACAGGTTAGGTAAATCTCAATCATTCTGCCGTAGAGGATAACCGTTATCAAAATGGACATGATCTTCATGCACATACTAACAAGGGCGGTTTCCATGACGACTAATAACAGTTCGGGGACTTCCATTGTCTGTAAGCTGGCGTTCATTGCGTCAAGGCTGCTGTCTATGTCAATGCTGGCGTTTGTGTTTATCACACCCGCCGCATTGCTCACTAAATGCTGCCCCACATCAAAAACTGCCATAGTAATATCAAAGACGTGGGTAACAAGATAGACCGCTACCCACGCTTTGAAAAAGTATTTGAAAAATAGCCATGTGTCTATGTCATGCAGGCTGTTCTTTTCCGTAACCATGCTGATAAGCTCATAACAAAGCACATAGGTAATGACAAGCCCCGCTATCGGGAGTATGACGCTATCGGAAAGGCTGCGTATCATGGAGAATACGCCGCCATTCCAGCCCTGCGGGGTCTGCCCTACCTGCGCCGCTATGGTGTTTACCTTTTCGTTTACGTCCCCGAACATATTTGACAGGTTCCCGTTGATTGCTCCGATCAATAGCTCCTTTAGCCAATCGTTAATGGCTTCAAATATGCTCTCCATAAATGCTGTCCTCCCGGATTATCCGAACAGCCCGGAAAGCAGCGGGATTAAGGTGGTTCCGATCAGCGCAACACCGCCGCCCGCCATGAGCTGCTTCATGCCCTGTGACTTAGCTCCGGGGTTGTCGTTGCCGTAACCCTCTAAAAGATTGATAACGCCCCATACGCCTAAACCTGCTCCCAGAGCGATAACAAGGGTCT
>JAFLUH010000046.1 GCA_022508895.1 Oscillospiraceae bacterium | reverse complement strand
ACGAGGCGAAGGAATATTACGACCGTCTCCACGCCTCCGGCGAGCTTGCGGACGATGAGCTTGACAGCGTATCGGGCGGCGGCTGCGACATAGTTGGACATGGAAACGTATGTCCGAATTGTGGCAGTAGAGATTACATTAATACCAATGACCCTTACCTCAACTTAAATGACAAGCATAAGCAAACTATGAGTTATTACTTGCAGTGCAAAAATTGCGGCACAAAATATAAGCAATAAACAAAAACTGATTTAAGGAGGAACCGTCATGAATCAGGAAATCATTGCAAAGGCAAGGGAAGCAAAGTCGGCGGAGGAGCTGCTGTCTCTTGCAAAGGAAAATAACATTGAACTGACCGAGGACGAGGCGAAGGAATATTACGACCGTCTCCACGCAACCGGCGAGCTTTCGGACGATGAGCTTGACAGCGTAGCGGGCGGAGGCGGCTGCACAGAATCGTCGCGCTGTCCTATGTGCGGCGGCACAAATCGTATCTATCTAAGGCATGGCCATTGGCATTGCTATGATTGCGCTAACAAGGGATAATAGCGCCGCAGATATTTTTTGTCGGTCAGGCTTACAAAAGGATACGCAGCAGCGTAATAATACTGATCCCTCATTGAAAGTGTACAGCAAAAATTCTTTGTGAAAACCTTATATTCAAGTTTTCACTCGAATTTTTGTACACTTTCTGATGGGGATTAGTATAAAAAGAAAGACGGGTGAACCCATGAAGTATATTATGAGCCCACATATCGCCCTTCGGGGCTGGCGGCTTGTGCCCTTTGCGTACTATATAAAGGGTGCTCGCACCGCCCGCAAGCTCACGGCGGAGGAATACTTCTTCCTCTCCTCCTGCGACGGAGAGACCGAGCAGGACGAAAGCGACAGCCTTACGAAGCGCTTTGCGGAGATAGGCTTTATCCGCCCTGCAAAGGAGAACGACCGCCTTTCCGAATGGCAGAGGTCCCGCTGGTGCGACAACCGCTTTTTTCCCTCTGTCAACTGGTCGATAACGGGGAAGTGCAACTACAACTGCAAGCACTGCTTCATGGCGGCGGACAACGCCCGTCTCATGCGTGAATTTTCCCGCGAGGAGTGGCAAAGCACGATAGAAGCGCTTGACAGGTGCGGCGTACAAAGCGTCACCCTTACCGGCGGCGAGCCGACCCTGCACCCCGACTTTCTCGACATAATGCGTGAGATATACCGTCGGGGCATGGAGGTGTACCACATCAACACCAACGGCGCCCTTATAACTCCCGAAATGCTGAAGGAATTCCGCACAATGGGCGCTGACCCGCTGATAAAGATATCCTTCGACTGTCTCGGACATCACGACTGGATGCGGGGCAAGGAGGGAGCCGAGGCTGAGGCGATGCGCGCCATCGACCTGTGCAAGGAGCAGGGCTTTTCCGTCCGCATACAGACCTGTATCCACCGCCTTAACATAGACGCCTTATACGACACCGCCGTCCTCATGGCGAACAAGGGCGTGGAGGAAATGCGCATAATCCGCACCACCGAAGCCCCCCGCTGGACGGAAAACGCCGGCGACGCCTGCTTTGACATCGACGAATACTACGATCTGATGCTGGACTTCACCGAAAAGTACGCCGCCACGGGACTTCCCATGGAGATAGACATCTGGCAGTTCCTGCAATTTTTCCCCGTGACCCGCACCTACCACTACCGCCCCGTGATTTTCAACTGTCATACCTTCCGTGAAAACGCCCCCGTCTGCATGGGCAATCGGGGCATGATAGCCATCAATTCCGACGGCTCATTGGTGCCCTGCAACCAGATGTCAGGCTATTTCGAGAAGCATGACTGGCACCTTGGCAACGTAAAGACCGACGACCTGCAAAAGCTGCTGCAGGACAGCGACTATCTGAAAGCCGTCGCCTGCACCGTAGGCAAGCAGTTCGAGCACAGCCCAAGGTGCAGGGAATGCGCCTACAATAAGCTCTGTGCAGGCGGCTGCCGAGCCATCGCTTTAGCGCTTACAGGCGACTATCTGGCAGCAGACCCCGCAAAATGCCTATACTTCAAAAAAGGCTATATGCAGAAAATCGACGCCGTATTTGCCCGTATTGCGGAAAAAAGCGGCATAGTTTACCGCAACACAGACGGCGTTGAGGATTTTACCGCATTGCCGCAGGCATAAGAAAGGAATGCTGCACGATTTACCCTGAAAAAATCACCAACCCGAACAATCAGTTCGGGTTTTCTCTCGCATCAGCCAACTGCCGAAAACTGATCTCTGACTACTACAAGGAGCCTCTGCACCGTGCACATATTATCAAAGCTGATAGAACCCAAACACCCCATAGAACTATCCCGCCAACGCTTCAGCAACGACCGGCTTATAAGGCTTATCGTCCCCATACTGATAGAGCAGCTGCTTGTAATGCTGGTAGGCATGGCGGACACTCTGATGGTGAGCTACGCAGGGGAAGCGGCGGTTTCGGGCGTATCGCTGGTGAACCAGCTGAACAATGTGTTCATTTTCATATTCGGCTCGGTAGCCTCAGGCGGCGCAGTGGTAGCCAGCCAGTATGTAGGCAGGAATGACCGTGAAAGCGGCGTCACCGCCGCCAGCCAGCTGGTCATGATAACCACCCTTATCGCCATCTTCATGACGGCAGTATCGATACTTTTCCGCAAACCGATGCTGAACACGCTGTTCGGCAAGGTAGAGCAGGACGTAATGGACGCTTCATTGACATATCTTGTGATAACCGCCGCCTCTTTCCCCGCCTTGGGCATTTACAACTGCGCCTGCGCCATTTTCCGCAGCATGAACGGCACAAGGACGATAATGAACGTCTCCGTCATAATGAACATAATCAACGTAGGCGGCAACGCAATAGGAATCTTCGCCCTGCGTGCCGGAGTAGCCGGCGTTGCGTACCCCTCTCTTATCTCACGGATAGTCGCCGCAGCAATAATGCTTATCCTCGCCTTCAACAAGGACAACACCCTGTACCTGCAATTCAAAAGGATATTCTCATGGAACGGCAAAATGCTTGGCAGGATACTGAAGATCGCCATTCCCGGCGGCATAGAAAACGGTCTTTTTCAGGTATCCAAGGTAGCTCTTTCGGGTATAGTCGCCCTGTTCGGCACAGTCCAGATCGCCGCCAACGGCGTTGCCCAGAGCTTCTGGGCGCTTGCCGCCCTTATCC
Organism: Oscillospiraceae bacterium; assembly: GCA_022508895.1. GTDB lineage: Bacteria > Bacillota > Clostridia > Oscillospirales > Ruminococcaceae > Ruminiclostridium_E. The sequence continues at coordinate 12,151 of JAFLUH010000046.1, read as the reverse complement.
CCATCGCCTTCGGCTACGCCTTTGTCACCGTAATAGGTCAGTGCATGGGGGCAGGCGACCCAGAGGCAGCGGACTACTACAGCCGAAAGCTGCTGAGAATAACCTACACTGCCTCGGCTGCATGGAGCATACTGATGCTGGCAGTGACCCCCGTCGCCCTTATCTTCTACAATCTTTCTTATGAGGCAAAGCAGCTTGTATTCCTCCTCTCCCTGATACACAACGTTTTCAACGTAGCATTCAGCCCCGTAGCCTTCTCCCTGTCCGACGGCATGAGAGCGGCAGGCGACGTAAAATACACCATGCTGTCCGCCATCTTCGCCACGGTAGTGTGCAGAGTGTTTTTCTCAGTGCTGTTAGGTATATGGCTTGACATGGGCGTTATCGGGATATGTATAGCAATGGTCTGCGACTGGCTGATAAAGGGGATACTGATATTTTTCCGCTGGCGCAGCAAAAAATGGCTGAGCTTTCACGTTATCTGAGCAAAAGCCTGCAAAACCTCTCAGCAAAAACTGAACGACATTCAAAGCCGACAGCTCATGTCGGCTTTGCCTTTTCCCGCCCTGCCGCTCCGAAACCCGCAATTTTTTCCCGATTCCACTTGAAATTTGCGAAAAAATATGCTATAATAAACATAATTCTAAGATTCTGACACAACGAATTTACATACACATTTTTCCGAGGAGGCCATACCGTGAAACTGAAGAATTTAGCCGTTATAATAATATCTGCAATAATGACTATGGTGCTCTATGCGTTTGGGGTGACGGTTTATTCGTCAGCTTCCGATAGTCATGACGATAATCATGACGGGATCACATGGACAGCGTGGGAAAGCACAGACAGCCTGCCATCAACAACCGGATCGTATTATCTTACGGCTGATGTGTACATAACCAACGGCAACACAAAAATAGATAACAATAATGCAGTTGACCTCTGCCTTAACGGTTACAGCATTTATTTGCAAGGCAAAACCTTATATGTTGACCAAAACGCCGTCAAGCCGAGGGATACATCCCTGAAAATTTACAACTGTGATGACGAGAAAGAATGTAAGATTACTACCAGTACTACCAGTTCCTCCGGAAGCTGTATATATGTAGATCACTCGCTCTGCACCTTGGAGATCCACGGCGCCAATATAACCGTTTCCAACGAGAACGGAAGAGGTATTCAAAACGGCAGATCCAACAGCGGAAATGTGTATATCGAAGGTAAAGCTGATAAAGGCGATATTAAGATAATCGGCGGTACCTATGGCATTTACACCCAAGATTCTTCAGGTTCACTTACTGTCAAAAAAGCAGAAGTACAAGCAACAGCAGCAAAAGGTATCGCTATAAATTCTCACGGCGAAATATCCGTAGACAACAGCACCGTCACAGGCGTAGACCGAGGCATCACCTTATATCAAGCCGGCAGCAGTGCCACCACAAGCAAAACCACCACCATCGCCAACGCCGTAATATCCGCCACGGCTCCAGCAAGCTATGGTATATATTGTACCAAATACAGCGGTTCAGGCGCAGACGATATCCAGATCCAGCTCAGCATCAACGGCGTCGGCGCAATAACCGCCGCCACCCCCATATACTGCGAAGGATCGGTTGACATCACCGTCGGTGAAGACTCCGATGACTCTCTCACCCTCAACTCCTCCGCAGGCTCCAATACCGCCGGCATAGAATGTAAGCATTACGATTCCGACATTATAATCAACGGCACCCTTACCATCAACGGTTACAGAACAACAAACAGCGACAGCTCTCCCGCAGCCACCGCTATCACCACCTACGGGATATACGCCGCCGGCGGCACCGTCGATGCGTCCAACGGCAGCATAAATATCTTCAACGTAAACTACGGCATATACCTTGAAAACACCGACGAAAGCGGCACTCCCAAAACAGCCGCCATCACCTTCCCCGCCGGCGAGATCTCCGCTGACACATACGGCATATACTTCAAAGGCAACAACGCCAAAGACACTCTCACCCTCACCGGCGGAACCGTCAGCGGCGGTCACAACGGCGTAAGGATCGCCAGCACCAACGTAAAATTCTACCTCTCCGGCAGCCCAAACATCACCTGTAACGAGGTCAATTTCAGCGACAACTTTACACCGGGTTTACAAGGCGAGGCACTGACGAGAGCACAGCAAGCAAGCGAGCTCTATCGGAATCAGGTCGCTGACATTTTCCTTGCAGCGGGTACAGGAGTAAACGATGACGCAAAAATAACAATTACCTCCAAGCTGGAGAATTCGTCACCGTACACCGTGTGGGCAGACAGAGGAGCATGCGTGTTCACGAACACGACTCCGGTCGGCACTTATGACGAAGAAGACGGGAAATGGTATACCGACGCCGGAAAAAAGGAATTATCGATAAATCAGGACGCCCTTGATAACAAAAAAATTGTAAAGCCTCTTTCCGGATACTATGATCATGTGTTAATAATAAACGACAACGGACAGCTTGAATACGAAGGTGCTATTTACATATATTTCGATTTCCGCGGCAACAATGAGGATAATAATGTCTATTCGGAAAAAGAATCCGATCTGATCGATGTGGAAAATGCCCAGACCGGTAATCTGCTGTACAATGAGGAAGAACCGGAAAAAGGATACCCCGACAAGTTTATCACATGGATCAGATACAGCACAAGGTCAAAGTTCGGCGACGAAGCTTTCCCTGTTCCTTATTATAAAAACGGAGACATAAATGACGACGGCGGCATTAAAGTTAATGTAAGCGGATTCTACTGGCGCAAATATATCTTTCTTGGGTGGTACACCAATGAGCCGACCTCGTTTGACGGCACCGAAATTCCGCAAACAAATTCCGGTTATAGAGAAGTGACTGCAGAAGATGAACTGAGAGCTTTCTTCAGCGGAAAAAGCGAAGGCACCCTCTACGCATACTGGAAACTCTGTGACCATGATGATCATGATGAATACTGGACATACAGCGACAACGGCAACGGGACCCACAACAAAAAATGCCAATACTGCCTGTATGAGACAACGGAAACACACACCATGTCCCAATGGGCAAGTGACGGCGACGGCGAAAACGGCACTCATTCCCGTTTCTGCACAAAAAAATGCGGATATACGGAAAAAAATAAGCACACATTCATGACAACGCCCGATGACGAATATACTCAAGAACACAAAAACGATGAAGGCGTGTCTTTACCGACCTGTACTCAATCGGGCATGGTATATTACAAATGCGAGACTTGCGATGGACACAAGCTTGCTTATGTTGCCGAACTCGGTCACGACTTCAAAGGAGCCGTCCGTTACGAAAAGATCGAAGGCGATAGTTCAGGGCACTATAAGTATGTACACTGCACAAGGTGTAGTGAAGAAGAAAGAAGCAAAGAAGCCCATGATGCGCCCAAGCATACTGACGGAACCTGCATTGACAGAGCGAAAGATGAGTACAATTGCACAAAATGTCACTTTGACGAAACGGTATACGGTAATATTGATGAAAACAACCATGACTATGATTTAGTTAAATGGCATACAGGCAAATATTACAGTAAAGAAGTGTGGGTTGCCGGTGACTTTAGCGACGGCAAAGAAGCGGGCACAGATTACACCAAACACTGGCATGTATGCAAAAGGTGCGGCAATAGAACGAATATAGAAGGACACAATCCTCAAGGGGACCCGATTATCGATCCGAAGCCCACCTGTATGTCTACGGGTTTGCGGAGCTATAAATGCAAGGACTGCCTTGAAAACATAAACGGCGAGGTAATCCCCAAAGACGATAGTGCCCACTTATATGCAGAATCATGGAGCGCATCAAGTCCATATTGCGGTCAAGGCGATCCGGAAAAAGGTCATGTATTCTATTGTATCTACGAACATGACTATGAATATGGCAACGGCGAAAGCTACCAGCATAAGCATGACAAATATGAACACCACTCGGGGAACGATTGGGAATGGCACGTAACATTGGCGGCGACCTGCACTCAGGACGGAGAGCAGCAAAGGATCTGCGGCGTATGCGGTCTCGTAGATAAACAAACTATCTACTCCGATCACAAACATATTTATGAAGGTGACGAAACATATACCTATTATGATAAAGACCAACACGAAAAGACGGTTCAGTGCAAATGGTACGGTGATCCAAGAGGCTGTACAGCGACCGAGAAAACCATAGAAGATCACACGATCACAGACGAAAAGAACAGAGTTGACCCCACCTGCGTAGCCACCGGCTCCCACGATTTTTACTGCCCGTTATGCGAAGAAAATATAGATGGCGGTATAATCCCGGCTGACGGCAAAACGCACATTTGGGTAAAAATGGGTGAAGACTATAGTTGGGAAACAGAAGATAATCTAAGGCACGACGTCGGCATCGACGGTAACGGAGGTGCTGCACACTGGTACGTCTGCATACACGAAAAGACCGATGAGAATGGTAACTCGCTGCACCAGATATGCGGTCAGTACGACACGACAAACCCGAAAATCTACGTCAAGCACCAATTTATAGAAGCTACCGTAACCAATATCCAAAGCGGCAGTCCCGGAGATTACCAACTGATAAATCCGGAACAAGACACACCGGCCGATTGCCTGAATAAAGCCGAGGTCACGGTCCAGTGCACGGTCTGCAAAGAACATCAGCGTGTAGAATACGGCAATCTCGGCGACCACGTTTACGGTGACTGGGAATATAAGGACGAAGAAACCCACAAGCGCTCATGCACAGTCTGCAAAGACCCCAAAGCCGACCAAATCAAGCCCCACGGCGATGACGGCGAAACACCCTTTGAAGGTTGGGACAACTGGACGGAGTGCAAAGATGAGGCGCACAAGGGTAAGCACTCTCAGCACTGCGACGTTTGCGACGCAACGGTGTATGAAGACCACGACATTGTATGGGACGATGAATACAACGACCCGGACAGCAAAAAGCCCGACTGTATCACCGGAGAAGATGGCTGGAAGATAGGCAAATGCAGCAAGTGCGACTATGAAACCAAACAAGACGTCGAATGGAAGCACACCCCCGGCGAAGAATGGACGCACATCGATCCCATTACCGGCGAAAAGAATAAGGATAATCACTGGCAGAAATGTGCCGTTTGCGGCAAAGCGTATGGTGATCCTGAAGCTCACAAAGATTACATTGAATGGGATAAAGATTATCTCCTGAAGGACAAGGGGAGTATCGAACCTGATTGCCGCACCGAATCGAATGGCTGGCAAGTAGGCGTATGCAGCAAATGCGGCTATGATGAAGCCCTCCTGGAAATCGATTGGGAGCACACCCCCGGCGACGATTGGACGTACATCGATCCCCAAACCGAGCAGCCTGACGAGCATAACCACTGGCAGATATGCGCCGTTTGCGAAAAAGCGTATGGTGATCCCGAAGCACACGACTTTGAATGGGACGAAGAATACGAAGACTCCCGCAGCGAAAAACCCTATTGTGGCACACCCGACTCCGGCAAGCAAATAGGCGTATGCAAAAAATGCGACTATGAAGCCATAAGAACGACCTCTGCGGATCACACCCCCAGCGGCAACTGGTCACAGTACGACCCCGACGGTAAAAAGGACACAAAAAATCACTGGGACAAGTGCGCTGAATGTGGTCAAGACTTTTCTGAGCCTCACAACATGAGGGAGCAGAAAATAAAAGATTCCACTACAACAGTACATGGTGAGATAAGGCATTGGTGCGAGAATTGCGAATATGAGTACATAGAATATCTCCCTCTTGTAGGCGATGATGACGACGATGACGACGATGACGACGACAAAAAAGACCCCACCACAAGACCCCCTACATCAGGTGACGACGACGATGATGACGATGATGATACCGACACTGACAACGACACCGACGACGACGACGATGATGACGATGACGACGACAAGAAACCGGAAAACAGCTTTAACGACGGCATCGGCAGCAACAACGACAACAAGAGCTCCGGCACTCCCTTAGGCGAGGGCAGGGTGATCGTAGGCGTTGAGAGTATAGGCGACGCACCTGACATCAGCATTGGCTTCCGTTACGCCCAGCAGCTTGAGCGTGAAACCATCAAGAAGCACATTACCGACATTGAAAGAGCCACCGTGGAAAAAGGCACAGACATTGAGATAATCCTGACGGTGGAAAACGTGGACAAGGATAGGGACATCACTGCTGAGGACAGGGAGCTGGCGGACATCTTCCTTGCGAACTCCACCTACACGGAAGGACAGTACCTTGACGTATCTATAATCAAGTACATGAATGACGTCAAAGTAGGCAAGATAATCCGTCTTGACGACCCCATAGCCTTCAGTCTGGAGATACCCGAAGAACTGAGGAGTCCCAACAGAAGCTTCGCCGTAGTACGCTTACACAGCGGCAGATCCGATTTGCTGTACGATCTGGACAGCGATCCTGACACCATCACCTTGCTCAGCGACAGATTCTCCACCTATGTGATAGTGTACCGTGATTACGCACCCGGAACGGACGCAAACGGCAACCCCTACACCGGCGGACTTTCAATGCTCACCTTTACGCTTCCGATAGGGGTTCTGGCATTTATCTTCAACAAGAGCAAGATAAGATAAACCCAACTAAAACTAAAACCGACCGTGAATACGGTCGGTTTTGTTTTATAGAGAATATGGAACAGGGAATAGCTAAAGTTTTTCACCGACTCTATTCCCTGAAAGCTATCAAGCGAACTGCGCCTCATACAACTGTCTGTAAAAGGTCTCCCCGCTCATAAGCCCCTCATGGGTCCCCTTTTCAACTATCTCCCCGTCTCTGACAACAAGGATAACGTCCGCCCCCCTCACGGTAGACAGCCTATGAGCAATAACAAAGCAGGTCTTATCCTTCATCAGCGTCCGCATAGCCTTCTGTATCTGCATTTCCGTCCGTGTATCCACATTTGAGGTAGCCTCGTCCAGAATAAGCAGCGACGCCTCCGGCAGCATAGCCCGTGCAATGGTCATAAGCTGCTTCTGTCCCTTGGATATGTTGGACCCGTCGTCCTCCAGCACCGTGTCATACCCCTCCGGCAAAGTCATAATGTAGTCATGTATCCCGCACACACGGCAGACCCGCTCTACGTCCTCTTTTCCCGCCGTTTCATTTCCGTAAGCGATATTCTCATACACCGTCCCGTTGAACAGCCATGTATCCTGCAAAACCATTGAGTAATTCAGCCTCAGACTTCGCCGTGTAAGCTCCCGAATATCGTTATTATCGAGGAGCAGTCTCCCGCTCTGCGGGTCATAGAATCGCATGAGCAGGTTGACGATGGTAGTCTTACCCGCTCCCGTAGGTCCCACGACAGCCACCAGCTCGCCCTTTTTCACACCAAGGGAAAGCCCGTGGATCACTTCCTTATCCGAGGAATACCCAAAATGCACGTCCTCCAGCTCCACGACCCCGTCAGCCCCGTTCAGCTCCTTAGCTCCCTCTATATCGTCAGGCTCAGGCAGCTCGTCTAGCAGTCTGAACACTCTCTCCGCCGCAGAAAAAGCCGATTGCAGCTCTCCGATTATATTTGCAATTTCGTTGATAGGTCCGCTGAACCGTCGGGAATACAGCACAAACGTGGATATATTACCGATGGAGATAGCTCCCTTGAGATACAGCACCGCCCCGAAAAAGCTGACCAGCGACAGCGATAAATTGTTGACAAAGTTCACCGACGGGCCCACGGTACTGCCGTAGTAATCCGCCTTATAGTAAGCCTCAGCCGTATCGCTGTTTTTCTCCTCCATTTTAGCGATGGTATTCTCCTCCTGCCCGTAAGCCCGCAGAGTTTTCTGCCCGCTTATCATCTCCTCCACGAACCCGTTCAGCTCGCCTAACTTGGCGGAACGCTTACGGAACAGCGGACGGGTGAACCCTGTCAGCTTCTTGGTAAGGAAGATAGACAGCGGCACCGTCACCGCAAAAACCAGCACCAGCAGCGGCGAAATAGCCAGCATCATCACCAGCGACCCGATAACGGTAACAGAGCTTGCAAAAACCTGCACTAAATCATTGGAAAGGGAAGTGTTGATGGTGTCGATGTCGTAGGAGATGCGGCTGAGGATATCCCCCGTCTGATGGGTGTCGAAGTACCCCACAGGCAGCATCGTCAGCTTATCGAACACGTCCTGCCTCATTCTGTTCACCACCCGCCTGCTGACTACTATCATCAGCCTTGACAGCAGCAGGGACAGCCCCGCCGACAGCAGATAGACCACCGCCATCAGCCCTGCATAATACCATACCTCTGACAGATCCACATACCCCTCGCCCAGCTCGACAGCGTCGATGGCGAATCCCGAAAAATACGGTCCTGCCAGTCCCAGCAGATTTCCGCCGATAGTAAGCAGCACGCACAGCCCCAGCAGAAATTTATGCTTCAGAAGATAAGGCATAAGGCGGCTGAGAATGGCGGTCTTTTTCATTTTGGTGCGTTCCTTCTCACTCATTGTCCCACCGCCTTCCTGTCCCCTATCTGCGACTCGCTTATCTCTTTGTACAGTGTACAATTTTTCATCAGTTCCTCATGCGACCCCATAGCCGCCACATTCCCGTTCTCCATGACAAGTATCTTCTCGGCGTGCATTATGGAGCTTATCCTCTGAGCAATGATTATTTTTGTAGCATTTTTGCAGTGCAGCCGTATCTCCTCTCTCAGCTTAGCGTCCGTCCTGTAGTCCAGCGCCGAGGAGGAGTCGTCCAGCACCAGTATCTCAGGCTCCCCTGCCAATGCCCGTGCTACCAGCAGTCTCTGCTTCTGTCCTCCCGACAGGTTAGCGCCCTTGATGGCAACCTCGGCGTCCAGCCCGCCCTGCTCCTGAATAAACTGGAGCGCCTGCGCCTGCCGAGCCGCCTCGGTCAATTGAACATCGTTCAAATTACGTCCCAGCCGAATATTTTCCCGTATAGTATCCTTAAACAGGGTATCGTTCTGAAACACCACTCCGAACTTCCTTCTTAAATCAACGGTAGCATAGTCCCGAATATCCACCCCGTCTATCTCGATAGCTCCCTCCGCAATATCATAATACCGCATCAGCGCCCGCACAACGGTGGACTTTCCCGACCCCGTAGCCCCGATGATACCCAGCGTCTCTCCCCGCTCTAACGTAAAATCCAGGTTATTCAGCGCAAAGCTCCCGTAATCATACCTGAAGGTAACGTTCCTGAACGCAATATGCGGCGCCCTCTCAGGCAAAAACGAGTACTTCGGCGTCTCCTCATACAGCTCCACAGGCGTATCCAGCACCTCCGTCACACGGGCGGAGGAAGCCGCCGCACGGGAGAGCATGGTAAACATTCTGTTTATCGCCATCAGCGCATTTAGCACGATGGTAAACAGGTTCATAAACGCAATGATCTTACCCACCTCGGTAACGCCGCCCTGAACACGGTAAGCTCCCACCACGATGACAGCCGCTATCCCTAAGTTGAGCAGCAGCGACATCACGGGATTTATCACCGCCATGGTATTCTCCGCAGTGCGCTCCTTACCCGTCAGCTCGTCGTTTACCTTACGAAACCTTTCCCGCTCATGCCCCGACTTGGACAACGCCTTGATAACTCTCACGCCCACTGCGTTTTCCCTGACCACTCTCAGCATATTATCCGCCGCTCTCTGCACTGTCTTGAACAGCTTAGCCCCCTTCCGTGAAACGAAAAAGGTGATAACGCCCACCACAGGCAGCGTAGCCAGCATGACAAGGGTCAGCACAGGGTCGAGGGTCAGCGTCACGATAACGCCCCCCACCAGCATGATAGGCGCACGAACGCCAAGCCTCTGCATCATGCCCACCGTCTGGTGCAGCACATAAGTATCGCTTGTAACACGAGAGATAAGCGAGGGAATGGTGAACCTGTCCACCCTCCCCTCCGAAAGATAGGATATCTTGGCAAACAGGTCGTGCCTTACCTGCCGTGTAACGTCTCTTGCCACCGCTGACGCCATGCGGTTAGCCACTACGTTTCCGCCCCACGCAAGCAAGGAGCAGACTATCATAAGCCCGCCCCAGACGATGACAGGCGCCATCTCCCCCTGCGGGATAAGGTCGTCGATGGTATATGAAAGTATCCAAGGTATAGCCAGCTCCACCACCGTGCCAAGGACCTTGATAAGAAACCCCAGCGACATTCGCCGCAGAAAGGGTCGTAAATAGTAAGTAAAAAGCTTCACAGTGCACTCCGCATACAGATTAACAAAAATAGTTGTCAGCAGTCAGTTGATACGGTTTGCCGCAAAACTGACTGCTGACAACTAAAAACCGATTACTCAATGATTATCTCCCATGTCGTCATGGATACCCAGCTCTGCGTCCTCGTCTGCGGACATATACTCACGAACGCCCACCCTCTGCTCCATACGTCTTTTTTCAACAAGGTCCGACAGCAGCTCCTTCACGTCTCTGGACTTTTTGATACGTTTGATATCGAATTCGGGGCTTGTTTTATCTCCCGAGCAGCAGTGAATGGTGCCCAGACCGAACATACGTTCACCGAGGGAGCGCTTCAGACCGATATCCATAATGCGGTACAGGCGTATCTCGTCCTCTTTTCTGGTAAAGAAGCCGGTGTCGATTATCAGCTTTTCTTCCGTGAGCCGATAACGGGTAAAGGACCATGGGAGCCCTAAAAAAGTACGTTTTCTGTCTTTCCAAACATAATCCATGATAACACCTCACTGCCGAATTTTCTTAAATTATAGCATTATAAAGGAAAAATGTCAACAACCCGCCCTGTCCTGCGTATCAGACCTGTTGACAAAAAAGGAAAAGTATGTTATACTTACTTTTTGTAAAATATTCACTATTTTTTTCAACAAAAAAATATATTTTTCACAAATAATACAAGGAGTAAACCGTCATCTGCACGGGAAACCGATCATGAACATTGAGATCACTCGTGAAAACGTAGAACAGCTTGTGGATCAGGCGATGTCCAACAGTGAAATAAAGGTTTTCTACCAACCGAAATACGACGCGGTAAACGGCAGTATAGTAAGTGCAGAGGCTCTTGCACGCTGGGTCACAGCCGACGGCGAGGTCATCCCGCCCTTCAGATTTATCCCTCTTATGGAGGAGCTTGGCTCCATCACAGCGCTTGACTGGTACATAATGAAAGAGGTCTGCGTATTTCTGAAGAACGAGCTGAAAAATTCCCGCAGGGTAGTCCCCATATCGGTGAACTTCTCCCGTGTACATACAAAGGAACAGGGCTTTGCGGCAATGCTCTGCGACGCAGTGGACGCCTTCGGCATACCTCACGAGCTGCTGGAGGTGGAGGTGACCGAGTCCGCAATGGCGACCGATGAAAAGAATGTCATCGCCTTTGCCCACAGCATACGGGAAGCGGGCTTTGCCATATCCATCGACGATTTCGGCAGCGGTCTGTCCTCTCTCAACTTTGTGAAGGACGTTCCCGCCAACGTGATAAAGATAGACAAATCCCTGCTCAGCAGCAACTGCGAGAGCGAAAAGGAACGCATAGTGCTGGAAAGCATTTTCGGGTTTGCTCACAGGCTGAAGATGATAACGGTGGCGGAGGGCGTTGAGACAAGGGAACAGCTTGGCTTCTTGCGCACCTGCGGCTGCGAGATGATACAGGGCTATCTTTTCGCCAAGCCCATGCCCGAGGAGCAGTTCAGGGAGCTCCTTTCCGATGAGCCTGAAATGAAGGTGGCGGAGCAGGAGGACATTCTGACGACTCAGGCGCCCACTACCGCAACGGAAATGCTTTTAGACGTTATATTTGACAGATACCCGCTGATAATCATGAGCAACCTCAGCCGCAACAGCTTTTACATGATGGCATACGACCATTTCCACAACCGCTCCTGCCCATCGACAGGCATATACACCGAGCTTATCCGTCACGGCGCTTCCACCATGCACCCCGAGGACCGGCAGTTGTTTACCGACGCCTTCGACGTGGGCGCTCAGCTTTCCGCATACGAGCAAGGGCAGCGCACCCGTGCGGTGGTGACGAGGCAGCTTGGCGACGACGGCATATACCGCCGTGTTGAGACCACCAATTACTATGTAAAGAACCCCTCGGCGGACGACGTGTTAGCGATAACGCTGTCCAGAGCGATAGACTGAAAAAAGCCCCCGTCA
>JAFLUH010000045.1 GCA_022508895.1 Oscillospiraceae bacterium | reverse complement strand
GGGTTGCCGTAGATAACGCCTATCTTTTCACGCACCTGATTTATGAATATTGCAACTGCGTCGGATTTGGAGATGACGGAGGTGAGCTTTCTCATTGCCCCTGACATAAGCCGAGCCTGAACGCCCACGAAGCTGTCCCCCATCTCGCCCTCTATCTCGGCTTTTGTAGCCATCGCTGCGACTGAGTCGAGTACCACTATATCTATAGCTCCCGAACGAACCAGCGCCTCGATTATCTCAAGCGCCTGCTCGCCCGTGTCAGGCTGGGAAACTATAAGCTGGTCTATGTCCACTCCAAGCTGCTTGGCGTAGACGGGGTCAAGGGCGTGCTCCACGTCGATGAATGCGGCGATGCCGCCCTTTTTCTGCACCTCGGCGACCGCCTGCAGGGAAACGGTGGTCTTGCCTCCCGATTCGGGTCCGTATATCTCGATTATCCTGCCCTTGGGAAGTCCGCCGATACCTAAAGCAAGGTCAAGCCCCAAAGAGCCTGTGGACACCGCCTCAACGTGCAGGTTGGTCTTCTGCTTGCCCAGCACCATTACCGAGCCCACGCCGAACTGCTTTTCTATGTAGGCAATTGCGGAATCGAGAGCCTTTTCCTTTTCCTCACGGGTGGTGAGCTTTACCACCGAGGGGGTCGCTTTTTTTGAGTTTGCTGCTTTTGCCATTTTTCTGTTACCTTTCTATATTAACTTAATTTTTAACGTCTTTTCATTCTGACAAGATATTCCGTGGTGCCGTCTTCATAAATTTTCTCGTCGGTTGCAATAAATCCGTGTGCTTCGTAAAACCTTTTTGCCCGTGTGTTCTTTTCAAGCACCCACAAAGCCTCCGCTCCGTGTTCCTCTATCGCATACTCCAGCAGCTCAGCACCTATGGACTGCCCCTGCAATGCAGGCTCCACGAACAGCTTCCATACCTCTTTGCCGTCGATGATGATAAAGCCCTTTACCGCTCCGTCGTCATAGACGTAGGTGTGCTGAAGTATCTCCTCGTCGGCAAGCTTTTCAGCTTCACTGTTTACCTGCAATTCCTCAAAGTAAAACTCGTCGTTTTTAAAGATGGGGTAGAAGTTAAGGCGGTAGTTGAACACCTCTATTTCCGCTATGCGGAACACGTCCTTTTTTGCCGCTTGTCTTATATTATCGTATTTCATATTTTAAATCAACGGCGCAGCCGCCTCCGTTACCGTGTACCGTTTACTCTTTACCGTCAACCGAAATGCCCCTCTTTCACCAGCATTTCCAGCACCCTCGCCTCCCGTCCCAGCATAACGCTGTCCCAGTAGCTGCGGGGCAAGTCTCTGTTCACACGGATCGCCTCTGCGGGGTCAACGAATTCGAGAGTGAACTCCGCCTCCGCCTCGTAGTCGTCAAGGCGCTGTGACATCGGCTCGCCCTGTGTATCGCAAAAGTAGTAGTAATTGTCCTGCACAAAGGTGTCGCCGTACTGCCCTTTCTGGACACGGTGCACCATGCCGTACTCCCTTATGCTGTCGGGGACTACGATAAGCCCCGATTCCTCCCGCACCTCACGGATAAGCGTCTCGGTCTGTTCCTCGCCGCTCTCCATACCGCCGCCGGGGAATTTGTAGTAGTTGTATTTCAGGCTGTGTACAAGCCCCACCTTGCCGTCACGGATAATTATCCCTCTCACCGAGGGACGCACAAATACGGGTGCTGACGGGTCGTAGTCCTTCATATCTATTTCAAATAGCGTGTGCATATTTTTACCTTTCAATTGTACCCTTTTTCACATTCCCTGTCAATCACAAATATTTCCCTGCAACGACTCGGCTTATCTTGTTCAGGTCGGAGTATACTTCGCACTCGAGCCCCTCGTTCTCCATCAGCGACCTGACCGTCTCCGCCTGTCCGTCCCCGACCTCTGCCAGAAAGCTCCCGCCCCTCTCCAGCTTGTGCTTCCACACGCCGAAGATAACACGGTAAAAGTCCAGACCGTCGGCTCCGCCGAACAGGGCGCTTTCAGGCTCATGCCGCACCTCTTTCTGTAAATTCGCCATCTCCTCGGCGGTGAGATAGGGTGGATTTGCGGTTATCACGCTGCACTTTGCGGGAAGCTCGTCCAGCAGCTCCTCGGCGGGGTACAGCACGTCCCCCTGAAGGGGGATAACGTCGGTGTCCGCGCCGTTCAGGGCGATATTTTCCCTGAAATACCCCAGCGCCTCGCCGGACAATTCCACGCCGTAACACAAATTTGTGTTGGCGGTTTTGGCTATCGCTATGGGGATACAGCCGCTGCCTGAGCAAAGGTCTATGAGCACGCCCTTTTCGGGCAGTCTCTCTATTGCTTTTTCCACCAGCAGCTCCGTCTCCTGCCTCGGTATCAGCACGCCCTCGCCTACCTTAAAGGGCAGCCCGTAAAACTCCCACTGCCCGATTATGTACTGCAAGGGCTCGCCCTTCAATCGGCGGTGAGCGGCGTCTATCGCCTGCTTCGCCGCCTTGTCGCCTACCTCGCTCTCCAGCATAAGGGCAGACCTGTCCAGACCCGTCGCCCACTGCAAAAGCTGGTTCGCTTCAAACTCGGCGGTATCGGGGTCGTTTTGTTCAAGAAGGTTTCGCAGTTGCTTTTTCAGCAGTAACGTTACCATTTGTCGTCCTCGCCCTCCTTGGGCAGCACAGGGGTTATTGCGGCTATCGCACATTCTATCTGACCGTCGTCAGGCTCACGGGTGGTAAGCCTTTGCATCGCCATTCCGGGGGCGGAAACTATCCTTGTGACAATGTTGTCGTACCGCCCCGCAAGGCGTATCACCTCGTAGCCTATCCCCACCACAAAGGGCAGCAGTATCAGCTTGCACACCACACGCAGCAGGTCGCCGACAAACTTGGTCACGCCCAGCCACTCTATAAACATTTCGCTGTTTATCGGCACTACCGAGTACACTAAAATGCTTATTGCCAGCACAAGGAAAATGAAGCTGGTGCCGCAGCGGGGGTGGAAGCGGGTATGGCGCTTCACGTTGTCCACCTTCAGCTCCTCCCCCGCCTCGTAGGCGGCTATCGTCTTATGCTCGGCGCCGTGATACTCGTAGGTGCGGCGAATGTCTTTAAGCAGCGAGGTGAGCCACAGGTATACTATATAAATGATTATCTTCAGTATCCCCTCGAAAAGGGAACGGAAAGGGGAAATGTCGGCGTCGCCCGCCAACGACTGTATCCCCGTGAATATCCAAGTGGGAACGAACAGGAACAGCACCAATGCAAGCCCCACGCCGATTATCCCTCCGATGACCGAGACGACGGCGGTAAGGCTTTTGCCCGCCTTCTCGCCCAGCCGCTTCTCAAATTTCGACGGCTCCTCCTCGTCCTCAAGGTATCCCGACTTCTCCATGGACTTGTTCATGTAGGTCATGCCGTCCTTGAGCTGTAAGACAAAGTTGAAGATACCTCTTATAAAGGGGGCTTTCTGGTACCATTTTCTCGGGGGCAGCTCCCACTGCTCCACGTCTATGCCGCCGTCCTTTTTCCGCACCGCCATTGCGCCCTTGCTGACGCCCCGCATCATTATGCCCTCTATCAAAGCCTGCCCGCCGACGGTGGTCTTGTGGGCGGGAACTTCACGTTTGTTCATTATAATCACCACCTGCTGTATAAGAGTTTACAGTGTACACTGTCAACCGTCGCTCTCTGCCTTTTTCTGTATTATCGGCAGCGTTATCGTCACCGTTGTTCCCTCACCCTTGACGCTCTCTATGTCAAGGCTCCCGCCGTGACGGTTCACTAAGTCGTCCGCTACGGCAAGTCCTATGCCCGAGCCTCTTACGGTGTTGTTCGCCTTGTAGAAGCGGTTTTTCACCTTCGGCAGGTCCTCGGCGCTTATGCCGCAGCCGTTGTCGCTTATCCTTATCTCCACCTGACGGTCGTCAAGGCGGGCTTCTATATCCACAACGCCGTCCTTGCCGATATATTTCACCGCATTGTCTATTATATTCAGAAACACCTGCCTGAGACGGTTTTTGTCGCCGAATATCATTGCAACGCCATCAGGCTCATGGTAGTTTATCTTTATGTTGTTCTTGGCGGCTCGCTCGGTATATACCAGTATTGCGTCCGCCAGCTCCGCCAGCACGTCGGTGTTCGCCTTTTGCAGCATAAGGCGGTCGTTCTGTATGCGGGAGAAGTCCAGCAGCTCCTCCACCATGGAGGACAGGCGTTCCGTCTCCTGCGCTATCACCTTCATGCCCTTGGTCAGCGTTTCCCTGTCCTGCACCTCCATTATCGTCTCGCTCCAGCCCTTTATTGCGGTAAGGGGAGTGCGCAGCTCATGGGAAACGGAGCTGATAAAGTCGTTTTTTATCGCCTCGCTGTCCGCAAGTCCGTTTGCCATATAGTTGAACGCCCTGCACAGGTCGCCTATCTCGTCGTCGGTGTCCACGGGTATCCGCTCGGAGAAATCGCCCTTGGCGAGCTTTTTCGAGGAGTCCGCCATTACCCGTATCGGCTGTAAAATGGACTTGACGAAAAACAGTCCCAGCAGCAGCACGATAAACAGCACCACAAACCCCGCCGCCGTGGTGAACAGCACTAAGCGCATTATCTGCCGGTCTACAAGCTCAAGGCTGGTCATGACACGGATAGCGGTAAAGTCGGCGTTTTCTGCGTCTATGGTAACGGTCACCGCCATGTACTTCTCGCTGACCGAGCTTCGGGACAGCCTTCCCACATACTCGCCCACGCCGTTCCTGCTTTCCATTGCTTCGGCGTAGTCGGGCATCTCCGCTTCACCGTCGGGAGAGAAGCCGCTGCTGGAAAGGGCTATCCTGCCGTATCTGTTTATCGCCATCAGCTCCATGCTGTTCTTTTTGTCGAACAATTCGACTGCTTCCCTTACGTTGTCGGCGTAGCCTACGGCGGATTCGTCATAGAGACGGGCAAGCACGCCCGCCACTATTCCCGCCTCGGACTGGAGATAGCGGCTGACTGCGTTGTAGTAGTACGTCCTTGCCACGATGTATACGCCTACCACTATCACCAGCATTATCACCGCCACGACGCCGAAGCAGTTGAAGAACCAGCGGGCAGCTATGCTCTTTCGTCTTACACTACCCATTTATAGCCGTAACCCCATACCGTCTGTATATAGGACGGCGAGGAGGGGTCGTCCTCCACCTTCATGCGCAGCCGCCTTACGTTCACGTCCACCACCTTGTCGTCGCTGAAAAACTCGCTGCTCCATATCTTGCGCAGAATGGTGTTGCGGTCAAGGGCAATGCCCGAATTCTGTATGAAGTATTCCAGCAGGTTGAATTCCATCTGGGTAAGCTCGATGTCCTGTCCGTTTTTCTGCACGGTGCGGCTTCGGCAGTCCAGCAAAAACGGTCCTGAGCGTATCATGGAGCGCCCCTGCTCGGGCTGTGCGCCGCCTATCCTGCGGTACACGGCGTCTACTCTTGCCACCAGCTCCGAGGGTGAGAAGGGCTTGGTGATATAGTCGTCTGCGCCGCCTGAAAGACCCTCTATCTTGTCGTTTTCCTGACTTTTTGCGGTGAGCATGATTATGCCTATGCGGGAATCGTTCTCTCGTATCGTCCTGCACACCTGGATACCGTTTATTCCGGGCATCATGATGTCCAGTATCACCACCGAAAAGTCCCCTCTGCCTGCCTCAAACTCGGCAAGCGCGTCCTCGCCGCAGTTCACGTCCACCACGTCGTAGCCCGCACGCTTCAGGTTCAGTACCACGAAATCCCTTATTGCGTCTTCATCTTCACATACCAGAACACGTTTGCTCGCCATAAATAAACTCCTTTTACAATATCACGAGGCAGCTTGTAAGCTCGTCCTCGGTCAAGGTCATTTCACCCTCATAGGTGTTGACGAAAACGGTAATGCCGTCATTGCCGCCGTACATCTGCCAGCCCTCCGCACCCGGCGGCACGGCGGAAATTTCCGCAGGCTGCACATATATCGAAAGCAGCACCTCCGCCTCCTCGCCGTGCTTGACGAAATTCACGGTGCCGTCCGATTTTTCCGCCGTCACCAGACCCTGCCAGCGGACGGGGATATAGAACATATATTCCAGCCCTGCGCTGACATACGCCGAGTATTTTCTGGTCAGGGTGAAGTCGCTTTCCTCGTCGGCGTAGTACCAATCCACCGTGTATATCTGCTCGGGAACGGTCAGATTTTCGTAGCCGGGCAGGGGCGACGTTACAGGTATCTCCAGCCTGCCGTCGCCGTCTATGTCGGTGCTGTACAGGATAGGGGTGTAGGCGTTGTTCCTGCGGGACAGTCCCTCGGAATATATCTGAGTGAGATTTTTGCCGTAGCAGCGCAGCAGCTGTGTGCCGAAAATGCCTGAGCCCTTGGAGTAGTCTAAAAATACGATGGAGTCGTTTTCTCCGAGGCGCTGCCTGCTCATGCGCTGTATGGCTGCAATGTCGGCGTTCAGCGGCACGGTGCTTACCACTCCGAAAACCGTTTCCTCCTCCTCGTTCTCGTACCAGCTCAGCAGGTGGGCGTTGTGATAGTCCAGAGCTGCGTCGTAGTTTATCAGAAAAAGCTCGTCAAAGCTGTCGCCGTCCATGTCGGCGGACTCGATGAAAACGTAATTGCCCAGATAAAGCTCGCTGACTGCGCCGTCCTCATAGTCCAGCACGTTCACCGTCTGCTCCGTCTGACCCAGCAGTCTGCAGCGCACCACGATGTTGGTTCCCCTGCCGAAGTCGTAAAAGCTCACCGATTCCACGTCACGTCCCGCAAGAGGACGGTCGATGACCGAAAACCACTTCCCGTCCTGCTGGTCGAGGAAGCTCATTCGCAGTCCTCCCTCGCTCTGAGGTGTCTCCTGCGTGCGGTAAAAGACGATAGCCTCGGAGGTAGGCTCGTCGTCAAGGTCGTATATCACAAAGGCGCTGCGGTAGTCGCCGCTGCGGGGGTAGGTAAGCTCCACCTGTCCCGTGCTTTGTATAAGGGCGTTGTAGATGGCGGTCTGGTACTCGGTGAGCTTGGGCGGGCTGAGCATGGCGTCAAGGGACATATCCAGCCCCGAGCAGCCGCTGAGCACCGCCGACAGCGCAAGCAGCGCGGATATCTTACGGATGCAGTTCATTTCCTTCATAGCCTTCGGTCCGTTCAGGTCCTTCCTCCACGGGCAGGCTGCTCCTGCCGTACAGTATCATTATCACCGCAAGAGCGATAATGCCCGTCCCCGTTTCGGAAATGGGGTGCATCGCCATGTGCGGCTCGATATATTCTGCGTCTACGATAAGGGCTATATACCCCGCCAGCGACGCACAAAGGGACAGCGCCGCCGTAAGTCCGCCGAGGATAAGCAGCTTGAAGCGGGTCAGCTTTGACTCGATGCCGGAGATGAACCTGCCCAGCGCAAGGAAAAACAGCACCGAGCAGATGTAGGACAGCAGCAGCAGAAGCTCGTCGCTCACCCTGATTATGATGGTGTCCTGCATGAACAGCGCCGCCGCATTCATGGTGCAGCTTATGCATATCACGATATGGAGATAGCCCACCACGGGCTTCAGCCTGCGGCTGCCTAAAATGAGAAAGCCGATCAGGGTGAACAGGACGAATATCAGCGCCTCGCCCACAAAGCCCAGCACAGACTCCTTGAAATCGAACACCAGATTGTAAAGCCGCAGACAGGCTCCCAGCAAAAAAGCAACTCCAAGTATCGCCGTCTGCTTCGGGGAAAGGGAGGCGGCGGGGCGGTCGTAAGCGGCGCTGCCGCTCCGTTTGTCAAGTATCGCCGCCGCAATGAATATCACTGCGCCGATAAGCAGTATCAGGTACAGCCCCCATGTGGCGAAAAAGCCTGCGTCGGCGTCGAAAAAGCCCATTTCAGTGTAATCCACAACCACTATCAGCTGAAAAACACGGAATATGACGGCTATCACCGCCACCGCAGCCGCACAGACGGGAAGAATTTTCAAAGTTTTCTGCATCGTTAAAGGCTTTGCTCCTTTCGGTTCTCTTTCTTTATGTTCATGAATAAAATCAGTACAAGCCCAGTATAATGTACCGTAGGTCGTGTACACCATAATTACTACAATTATAATATAAAATTGCGCTTTAGTCAAGCATTTGACAGTTTAAAGTATACTGTCAGGAAAGGATAAAAATGAAGAAGTACATAATAATGGGAGCGATACTGCTGGCGGCGCTGCTCCTCCTCCCGCCTGCTTTCATGAAGATATTCGGCAGCGCCTTCCCCGCAAAAAGCGTGGAGGAGCTGAGCGTCACGCTGGGGGAAACGGGAGAGGTGATAACCGTCACGGCGGAGGAATATGTGACGGGCTGTCTGTTTGCGCAGATAGACGTCACATACGGGCAGGAGGCGCTGAAGGCGCAGGCGGTAGCGGCGTATACCTATGCCCTGCGGCTGCTGGACGGCGGCAACCAGCTTTCCGACAGCACTGCGCTGTGCCAGCCCTTCTTCACTCCCGAAAAGGCGCGGGAATACTACGGGGACAGTTACGACAAGTATCTGCCGAAAGTGCAGGAGGCGGCGGCTTACGGTGCGTCCCACGCTCTCTGCTACGAAAACAAGCCCATTTACAGCGTGTACCATTCCGTGTCGGCAGGCGTCACCGCCCGCCCCGAATATATCTGGGGAATAAGCCTGCCCTACCTTGCGCAGGTGGACTGCCCCGCCGACAGGACATACCTCCATTTCGAGACAAAAAACGAGATATCTCCCGAGGATATGCGCATAAAGCTCCTCGCCCATGACGGAACGCTGGAAATGCCATTGGATTACTCGCTGTGGTTCGACCGTGTGGAAAAGGACGAAAACGGGTATGTCATTTCCGCAAGGGTGGGGGACAAAAAGCTCAGCGGCGGCGATCTGTGGAGGCTGCTGGGGCTGCGCTCCACCTGCTTCGACATAAGCTGGAACGGCATGGCGTTCACCGTCACCGCTCAGGGGTACGGGCACTGCGCAGGCATGAGCCAGTATACGGCTAATGTGATGGCGGGGAACGGGTGTACGGCGGAGGAGATACTGGCTTATTTTTATCCGGGGGCGGTGCTGAAGACAGTGTAGAGTGCAGAGTGCAGAGTGAAGAGTGAAGAGCTGTGGGGTTTTGCAGGGGGAAAATTATTTGACAAAATTCGGGGTTCATGGTATAATCGGGAAAAATTTGTCGTTGAGGAGAATTATACCATGAAGAAAACGATTGCGGTTCTTGCCGCTCTGACAATGGTGCTGTCGCTGGCGGCTTGCAGCGGCGGGAACGGCGGCGAGGGCGTAAATACAAGCAGCACCACCTCCGCAACCACAACCAAAGCGGAAAACAACGATGACAAAAGCGACAAGACCGAGGAACCGGAGGAGACTGCTGAAGCTGCTACAACTGAGCTTTCCCAGCCTGCAGTTGAGTATGTCGAGCCTGCGGCGGAGGAGCTTACATATAACTATTACGAAAATCTCGGCGGCGTAAAAATCACAGACTACAGCGGCGACGCAGCGGCAGTGCGATTCCCCTCCGAGCTGGACGGAGAGCCTGTAAAATCGATCTCACTCAACAACAAAACCGGCGTGACCCACGTTGAGCTGCCTGACAGCATTGACCGTATCGCTGAATATGCTTTTTCAAACTGTTCCGACCTTGTCAGCATAATTATTCCCGAGAGCGTTACGGAAATCGGCGAGTTTGCATTTTACAATTGCACCAACCTTATAAACATAAATATCCCCGACAGCATTTCAGTTATCGGTGACAGCGTATTTTTCCAGTGCAGCAGCCTTGCAGGCATAAATATTCCCGACAGCGTTACGCAAATCGGCGCTTTTGCATTTTCCGAATGTATCAGTCTTACAAGCGTAAATCTCCCTGACGGCATTACGGAGATCGGCATCGGAACGTTTTCAGGGTGCAGCAGCCTTACAGGCATAGATCTTCCTGACGGTGTTGCAAAACTTATGTCCTTTGCGTTTAGGGGCTGCAGCAGCCTTGCGGAAATAACTCTCCCCGGCGGCATTTCAGGGATCGGAGCTGAAACATTTTCAGGGTGCGGCAGTCTTACAAACATAGACATTCCCGACAGCGTTGAATCAATCGGTTACAGGGCGTTTTACGAATGTCCCGGTCTTGCGGTGACCTACAAAGGCGAAACATATACGCAAGAAAACGACCCAAGCGACTGGTGGAACTGATAATATCCATAGAACAAAAACGTGGGCTTGACCCACGCTTTTTATTGACTAAACCCCAAATATATGTTACAATCAAAAAAATCCCTGTCCAAGGAGAGTAAAGCCATGAAGAAACGGGTCACGGTATTTATCGCCCTGTGCCTTGCCGCTTCCCTCACCGCCTGCGGCGCGGCTCCTGACGGTCAGGGGGAAAATAATAACGGCGAGGAGATGACCGCAATGTCGGTGGAGCTGAAAGAGGAAAATTTCAAGGAGCTTGGACGTACCTATTACAACGAGGGCAAAATATACTGCGCTTTGTCGGGAACGGGCGTGGAGTTCACCTTTACGGGAACCGCCTGCTCCGTCACCGTAACGGGAGACGACAGCAGCGCCAACCCTGCCGCCAAGGATATTCAGCCGCGAATCGCAATATATGTGAACGGCGGGCGTGTTATCGACGATATGATAGACAGGCGGGAGAAAACCTATCGGGTATTTGAAAGCGATACCGAGCAAAACGTTGCGGTCAGGATAATCAAGCTGTCGGAATCCCCCCACTCCACCTTTGCGATAAGCGATATATCGGTGACGGGAAGGGACGTTGCGCCCACGGCGGACAAGGAGCCGTTCATCGAGTTTATCGGCGACTCCATCACTTGCGGCTACGGCGTGGACGACGAGGTGGCGGAGCACAGCTTCTCCACAGCCACCGAGGACGTTACCAAAGCCTACGCCTACAAGACGGCGGAGCTGCTTGATGCGGACTACAGCATGGTTTCCTTCAGCGGCTACGGCATAATTTCGGGCTACACCGGCGACGGGAACAAAATCCCCTCCCAGACCGTTCCCCAATACTACGCAAAGTTAGGCTATTCATGGACGGGAGGCGGCTTTGCTCCCTCGGAAATAAGCTGGGATTTCGGCAGGCGGCAGCCGGACATAATCGTTATCAACTTAGGCACCAACGACGACAGCTACTGCAAAAACATAGAGGAGCGGTGCCTTGAATATCAGCGGGAATATGTGAATTTCCTGAAAACCGTCCGAGAGCATAACCCGAACGCCCTTATCATCGGCGCGCTGGGCATTATGGGGCAGAACCTGTGTCCCTACGCCGAGGCGGCGATAGCGCAGTACAGCGGCGAGACGGGAGACAAAAACGTGTCGTACCTGACGCTGGACGAACAGAGACCTGAGGACGGCTTTGCGGCAAACTGGCACCCCACCGAGACTACCCATGAGAAGGCGGCGGGGAGGCTGGCGGAGAAGATAAGGGAAGCTCTGGCAGAGTGAAAAAGTAAAAATGCCGCAGGGTCAAGCCTGCGGCATTCTTGTTTATCGCAGAAAAATCACGGTGCCTATCTCGTTGGAATAGCAGTTGAACGGCGAGAGCATTATGTGACCGTCATCAAGAACGTTTATCTCCGTGCGGTAGGGCAGCTCAAGCTCTCTTTCGCCCCGTACAGCGGTTGACAGCTCGTTGTTTTCGCCCGAGGCTGTAATATGCAATACCGCCTCTTTGCCGTTCCGACAATTATCGTTGACGACCAGCGGAATATCGGATATCAGCTTGGTGATATCTCCCTGAGTTGTCAGCTCGTACTTGTGTTCGGATATCGGCAGATCTGTCAGCATTTTCGTTTCTCCCCGAAAAACTGACTTATTTTACCATTTATCGGGGGATTTATCAAGGGCAATAACAAAAAATGAGCCGAAGCTCACGTTTTGCTGTACTTTTTGCAGCGCCACCGCTCCCCCACCATTAAGGGCGGAAGGAAAAGGAGGTATGGAGGAAAAACCATCAGGGTTTTCCTCCATTTCAAATCATATAATCGAGAAAAGCCGCAAAGCGGGTTTTCCGATTTTACTTTCCCTGCGTTCCCGCCGCAGGCAGGTGCGCAGGGAAAGGGGAGCTCCGACCGGATTTGAACCAGTGACCTGTCGTTACAGAGAACACTACTCAAACTATGTATGCGCAAACGGGACATAAAGGCTGTGATACATCAGATATGAATGTGTGGGGATTTTTTCAGGCTGCGAACGGCAGCATTTATAACGAGGCTGCTTGGAATTATATGGACTTTAAATATTATCCGCCTGAAAAACCGGTGGGGAAGCGCAGAATACTTAAAGCGCCGGGAAATTGTATGAAAGGCGATATCGACATAGGGCTGTTTGCTCTGGCATATCATCAAATTCTGACAGAGGAACACGCCAAGGAACATGCACCATTGGAATATACCGATGAAGCACTGCGGCTTACCGGTTTATAAGAACCCGTCTTCATCTTTTTCACGGGAGATCCTACGCCAACTCCGCATTATAAAACTTTTTCCTCCAAATGTTAAAGCGGTTGTATATATCCTCCTCCCAATTTTTGTTTTCTTTTGACGGTTTCAAACGATTGGTGATAATTTCCACAATTTTTTTGCTCATCGGATTTGCACTTTTCCCTTTGTTATATACATCTGCGAAAGCCTCCGCAATAAATTCCATAGAGTCTTTTTTGCCATATACAGAGGTTAAACCATGGTCATACAATTCTTTTAGCATGTTTTCGCTTTTTTTGACAGCTTGTCCTGCATCATTCCAGATTTTTTCCTTAGCATCACGATCAGATTTTGCTTCAATTAATATATCAATAAGAGACTTTTTCGATTCTTTCGGCTCATAATCACCCGTTTTTTTGGACGCGGTATAATATGCTTCTTGGGATGAAAATTTTTCTCTGGATATAAAATTCAGGTTTCTCGCCTTTTCCTGCATTTCTTTTGATGTCGGTATCTTACCCTGTTTGGTCGAATGGGCGTCATTGCCGGGTTGGTTGTTTAGGATAAATTTTTCTAAAAATTTTTCCAATCCATTAAATATAATCAAGTCAGTCGTGTTAGCCTCGTTAGCCTCTCTGTTCTCTTTGTAAAGCTCAGCGATAGCGTCCTGTAGGATAAAATTTCCGATAAGATCAGTATAATAAAGAAAATAAAAATAATAACTAGCTTCATCAACAATATCCTTTTCTTTATTATTACGCCCCTTTAACCAATTAGAGAGAATCAAATACGTGAGCTCGCCGGTGGCAATATGCCCCATTTCATGGGCACCGAAGTATGAGGCTGACGACGCAGAAAAATTAGACCCTGGTTCTTCACGGGAGTTCTTGCGCCGCTCCTTATCTGCCTGTTTGCTGCCCACCATGTAAGCTGCGTCATACGAGCCTGACTGGGAATTGCCCTTTTTTTCATTGGAGTTCCATCCAATTGTATGAGATCGCACGAATGTATACGGATGATTTTGATTTTGATTTTGATTTTGATCTTGATTTTCATTTTCATTTTTAATTTCAATTAAATCAATAGAAGGTAAGCTGTCCATTATAATTTGTAAATGGTCTTCAGTACCTTCGAAGCCGCTTAAGACCCCCTTCAAGGCAGGAATATCGTGCATTACACGCGCTATAGCGCACAGGTTTTTCTTGACGAGGCGAAGATCGAGCTTGTCGGCTCCGTCTGTGCCGCCAATATTACCATTAAAATTTTTGCTTTGTCCCGTGCCGATAATGAAGGCATTCTGCGCTTCCTCCACGCTCTTTGCGTTTACGATGAGCTCCAGAGTCTTCTGAAAAATTTCGTCGCCGTCAGGATTGTATCGTTGGTTGTAAGCTTCCTTTATCCTTGCTGCACTATCCTCCTCATTCTCCCCATCAAATTTCTCTTTAAGTGATAAACGCTCAAGAGGCATTTCCCTCTCCCAGGCAGGGGTCTTCGGCGGTGCAGCAGTTTCATCTTCACCTTGAGTAATGGGCTGCTCGTTATCCTCGTCCTCGCTCACAATTTCAACCCAGTCATTCTGCTCAGGGAGTATACTCCCGCCTTGCAAAGGAGGAGGTCCACTGCCATTTTCAAGAAGGGGCGTGTACTCCTCCCTATTGTGCTTATTCTTACCGAAGAGTTTTTTAAAAAAATTACAACCCAGCATTGGCGTCTGTTCGGCGGGAATCGGCGTGAATGGCTGTACCGACCCCGTCGCAAGGTCGCCGCGCATTGCCCGGTCGGCCATTGCGTCTGCACTGTGCTCTGTATTGGGGTCGTAAAAGGGCTGTCCCGCTGCGCCATTCATGGCGTCTCCTTGGCTTTGCTGTACTATGTGAGACAGCTCGTGAGATAAAAGCCGCTCGCCTTGAGCAGTCTCCGGACGGAAAGCTCCCGGCGCAAAGCGGATCAGATCTCCCTGAGCCATCGCATTAGTTCCCAGCTTCGCCGGCAGGTCTGACTCTACCAAACGTACGCCGGAGAAGTCCAAACCAAATTGGCGCTCTATTTTTTCCCGCATTCTGGCGTCCAAGTCCAGATTTCTCCGGCTCTCCCCGGCAACTGCCGTCCGGACGAACATGGGCAGAGACGATTTGTCCGCCTTTGGCACTGCGGCGCTTACCTCCTTTGAATCGGGAACGTGTTTTTTTCCTTCTGTGCGGATAATTTGAAGCTGCATAATGTACCTCACTTTCTTATACTTTCCGCTGCTGCAAAGCGTGCAACAGCGTAAAGTATATAGGAGCCACAGTACTTTGTAGCGTCTGAAGCCTGAACAAGATTGCCTTGAATGATTTTATCAGACCGTGAGAACGACCGCAGGAAGGCCGGTGCCTTTCAAGGGAGTTCGACGGCGCATGGCAAAATCATGCATGGCAAGATTGTCAAGTTTTAGGCGTGACAAAGTGCCGGAGGTCGCCTTTATTAGATTGTACCACAAATCATATTATTTTTAAAGACAGTTTGCGCAAAATGTCGAAATTCTGCGCAACATTTATATTTTGCGTGATACTAAGTGCTTTATTTTTGCGAAATTAATTTCAAAGCAAGTATAAAGTTTAAGAATTTTTTATGAAATCATAAGACATATTTTATTAACTTATGGGTCTTATCACATAGTTTTCGGAGTATGTTTTTCTTGACGAAAACTCACCCAACTCCCCATCGTCAAACGCCTCCGCTGACTTCACCGAAACGGGCTGCTTTGACCTCGGCGGATATGCCTTTAATATGACTGATCTCGGCATTGAGAGGCAGCTCATTGGCGTGTTTATGAAATTTGGGTATAATGGACTTGGAAAAATTTACAGCGGGTGGTTCAGCTCCACTTTCGTGTCGAAAATATCTGCAAAGGTGCTTTCCGGATTTTTAAAAGATTTATGCCCGCAAGCGGCTTTATGAAGCCATTTGCGGGCATAATATCTTTTTTGTAGTGCTTAGTTGGTCGGAGTGACCGGACTTGAACCGACGACCTCTACCACCCCAAGGTAGCGCGC
>JAFLUH010000044.1 GCA_022508895.1 Oscillospiraceae bacterium | reverse complement strand
GCCTTGTAGAGATAGCAAGAAAAGAGAACGCCGACGCCATCTGCCACGGCTGCACAGGCAAGGGCAACGACCAGGTGCGCTTCGAGCTTACGATAAAAGCCTTAGCCCCCGACATCACCGTAATAGCCCCGTGGCGCATCTGGGACATCAAGTCGAGAGAGCAGGAGATAGAGTACGCCGAGTCCCACAACGTCCCCATCAAGATAACCAGAGAGACCAACTACTCCAAGGACATGAACCTCTGGCACCTGTCTCACGAAGGACTTGACCTTGAAGACCCTGCCAACGAGCCCCAGTACAACAAGCCCGGCTTCCTCGAACTCGGCGTATCTCCCGAATCCGCCCCCGACAAGCCCACCTACATAACTATTTCCTTTGAAAAGGGTATCCCCGTTGCCCTTGATGGCGAAAAATTAGACGGCGTGACCCTCATAAAGAAGCTGAACAAGTTAGGCGGCGAAAACGGCATAGGCTTATTTGACGTAGTGGAAAACCGCTTGGTAGGCATGAAGTCCAGAGGCGTATACGAGACCCCCGGCGGCACTATCCTGTACCACGCCCACGACGTTCTTGAAACGATATGCCTTGACAAGGAGACCCAGCACTACAAAGCAGGCCTCGCCCTGAAATATGCAGACTTGGTATACAACGGTCAGTGGTACACCCCCTTAAGAGAGGCGATGGACGCCTTCGTAGACAAAACACAGGAGACCTGCACCGGCGAAGTAAAGCTGAAGCTCTACAAAGGCAACATCATAAACGCCGGCGTGACCTCCCCCTACACCCTCTACAGCGAGGACTTCGCCTCCTTCGGCGAGGACGACGTATACAACCAGAAGGACAGCGAAGGCTTCATCAACCTGTTCGGACTGCCCATAAAGGTAAAAGCCCTCTTAGATGCAGAAAGAGACAAAAAGTAAACACACCGTTTAAGCGGAGTTCGCTCCGCTTAAACTTTTTAAAAAGGGAGCATATATGAGCGAAATAATAAGATTAGACGTAACCGAAGACTGGGCGCACTCCGGCATAGTAAAAGCCGGCGACTACTGCTTCCTGAGCTACTGTGTAGGCAACATAGGCGGCACAATCGAGGAGCAGATAAACGGCGCCTTCGACGACATGGAACGCAAGCTGGCATTGGTAGGACTTACCCTTGAAAACGTAGTCCACATGGACTGCCTGTTCCGAGACGTCTGGAACATTCCCATAATGGAGAAGGTCATCAAGGAGCGCTTTGGCGGCAAATACCCCGCCCGCAAATCCATACAGACCGAGTTCGCTCACATAGGCGGCGAGAGCGGCTTGCAGTTTCAGGCAGACGCCATCGCATATTGCAAAGCGTAAAAGGAATTGGCAAGATAAAACAATGAGAAGAAAAGACAGGGAAGTAACCGACCCCCAAAAAATCGCAGACATCATAAGCCGCTGCACCTGCTGCAGAATAGGCTTCAACGATGACGGAGAAGTATACATTGTACCTCTGAACTTCGGATATGCGGTAAAAGACAACACCTATACCTTTTATTTTCACGGCGCAAAAGAGGGAAGAAAAATTGATTTAATCAGTAAAAATCCCGAAGTCGGCTTTGAAATGGACACGGATTTTGCAGTTTATACACACGGCAGATCCGAAACCGCCTGTGACTACACCGCACGTTTCCAAAGTATTATCGGTAACGGCATCGTGAGCATGGTATCAGAACCGGAGGAAAAGAAGCTCGGACTTTCTCTGCTCATGGAACACAGTGCAGGGAAGCATGACTGGACTTTTGACGATAAGCTGTTTAATGCAGTTGCTGTTTTCAAGTTAGAGGTAACAAAGCTGAGCTGTAAAGAACATCTGTAATCAAATTCTAAAAAGAAAGGGAACACCAATGTCAGAAAAAATGTGGGCAGGCAGATTTACCAAGGAGGCAGACGCCACCGTAAACGCCTTCAACTCCTCAATCTCCTTCGACAGCAGAATGTACCGCCAAGACATAAAAGGCAGCATAGCCCACGCCACAATGCTTGGCGAAACGGGCATAATCCCCCCTGCCGACAGCAAAGCAATAGTTGCAGAGCTAACCAATATCCTATCCGACTTAGAAAGCGGCAAGCTTGAAATAGACCCCACCGCCGAGGACATCCACATGTTCATAGAAGCCGTCCTCACCGACCGCCTCGGCGAAACCGGCAAACGTCTCCACACCGCCCGTTCCCGCAACGATCAGGTAGCCCTTGATATCCGTCTCTACCTCCGTGACGAGACCGCCGAAATCAAGTCTCTCCTGCAAAAACTGATGACCGTCCTCTGCGACACAGCGGAGCAGCACGCAGACACCATAATGCCCGGCTACACCCACCTCCAGCGTGCCCAGCCCATCACCTTCGGACACCACCTGATGGCATACGCGCAAATGTTCCTCCGTGACATGACCCGCCTCGACGACGCCGCCCGCCGCATGAACCAATCCCCCTTAGGCAGCGGCGCACTTGCAGGCACCACCTACCCAATCGACCGTGAACTCACGTCAAAGCTCCTCGGCTTCGACCGCCCCACCGCCAACTCCCTGGACGGCGTGTCCGACCGAGATTTCTGCATAGAGCTTGCAAGCGCAATAGCGATAATAATGACCCACCTCTCCCGCTTTTCCGAGGAAATGATACTGTGGTGCAGCTGGGAGTTCAAATTCATAGAGTTGGACGACGCCTTTGCAACAGGCTCCAGCATAATGCCCCAAAAGAAAAACCCCGACATCGCCGAGCTTGTAAGAGGCAAATGCGGCAGAGTGATAGGCGACACCATGACCCTGCTCACCATGATGAAAGGCTTGCCTCTGGCATACAACAAGGATATGCAGGAGGACAAGGAAGCCATCTTCGACGCTATAGACAACGTAAAGCTTTGCCTTACGACTTTCATTCCCATGCTTGAAACAATGACCGTCTACAAGGACAACATGAGAAACGCCGCCGCCAAAGGCTTCATAAACGCCACCGACTGCGCCGACTATCTCGTTAAAAAAGGAATGGCATTCCGTGACGCCTACAAAATAACAGGCGGCTTGGTAGCCCTCTGCATAGAAAAAAACACCGACTTGGAGCATCTTCCCATAGAGGATTACAAGGAGCGCTCCGCCCTTTTCGACAATGACATCTACACCGCAATAAACCTCGAGACCTGCGTAAACAACCGCCTGTCCCAAGGCGGACCCTCTCCCGAAAGCGTAAAAGCCCAGATTAAGCAAGTCAGAGAAACATTATAAACAAAAGAAGGATACCACCATGACAAAGATATTCATAGACGGACAGGAAGGCACCACCGGCTTAAAAATATTAGAGCGCTTCCAAAACCGCCCCGACCTTGAGATACTGAAAATAGCCGAGGAAAAGCGCAAGGACCCCACCGAACGGGCCAAGCTCATAAACTCCTCCGACTTCACCTTCCTCTGTCTCCCCGACCAAGCCGCAATAGAGGCAGTATCCCTTGCCACGAACCCCAACGTCCGCATAATAGACGCCTCCACCGCCCACCGCACCAATCCCGATTGGGCATACGGCTTCCCCGAATTGTCGCAGGCACATCGTGAGAAAATAAAAACCTCAAAACGGGTAGCAGTCCCCGGCTGCTACGCCAGCGGCTTTGCGGCTCTTGTATATCCTCTTGTTGCAAACGGTTTTATCGCTCCCGATTACCCCGTAACCTGTTCCGCCGTCTCAGGCTACAGCGGCGCAGGCAAAAAAGCGATAGCCGTCTACGAGGGCGCTGACAAGCCCTACGAATACAACAGCCCCCGCCAGTACGCCCTGCCCCAGCAGCACAAGCACCTCCCCGAAATGCAGCAGATATGCGGACTTGCGGAAAAGCCCATCTTCGTCCCCTTGATCTGCGACTATTACAGCGGCATGGTAGTAACTATCCCCCTCTACCCTAAGATGATGAAAAAGCGATACACCCCCGACGAAATACTCTCCATGTTCAAGACCCACTACGCCAACCAACCCCTGATAAAGGTAGCCGACCTCATGGGCGAGGACCTGCTTCCCGACGGCTTCTTAGCCGCCAACACCCTCAGCGGCAAAAACCACATGGAGCTTTTCGTCTGCGGCAACGAGGACAGAATAGTTTTATCCTCAAGACTTGACAACTTAGGCAAAGGAGCCAGCGGTGCCGCCGTCCAGTGCCTTAACATAATGCTTGGCATAGACGAGACCACAGGCTTGCTTTAAAGAAAGAGAAAGGAAACAACAATGCTACAATACAAAAACTTCAAATTCATAGACGGCGGAGTATGCGCCGCCGCAGGCTTCACCGCCGCAGGCATAAACGCCCGCATAAAGCCAAACTCCACCAAAAACGACATGGCGCTCATTTACTGCGATACAAAATGCACCGCCGCCGCCCTCTACACTCAAAACAAGGTACAGGGCGCTCCCATAACCGTAACCAAGCAGCATTTATCCGACCACACCGCCCAAGCCGTGATAGTGAACTCCGGCAACGCCAACACCTGCAACCCCAACGGCATAGAGATAGCGCAGCAAGCCTGCGAATTAACGGCAAAGGCCCTGAACATTCCCGCCGATGACGTTATAGTAGCCTCCACCGGCGTGATAGGACAAAAGCTCTCCATAGCGCCATTCGAGCAAAACATTCCCACCCTCGCCAAAACCCTTTCGTCAACAGGCAACAACGAAGCGTGCACCGCCATAATGACCACCGACACCCGTCAAAAGCAGTTTGCAGTCGAATTTCAGCTTGACGGCAAAACCTGTCACATAGGCGGCATGAGCAAGGGCAGCGGCATGATAAACCCCAACATGGCGACAATGCTTGCTTTCATCACCACCGATGTAAAGATCAGTGCCGCAATGCTTGACAAAGCCCTCCGTGAGGTAAACGCAGTCACTTACAACATGGTAAGCGTAGACGGCGACACCTCCACCAACGACATGGTAACTCTCCTCAGCTCAGGACACGCCGAAAACCCTGAAATAACCGCCGAAACCGATTTTTACGCTATTTTCAAGGACGCATTATACGCCGTAATGATGAACCTTGCCCGTGAGACGGCCCGTGACGGCGAAGGTGCGACCAAGCTGATGGAGTGCACGGTAAAGAACGCTCACGACTACCCCACGGCAAAAACCGTAGCCAAATCCGTAATAAACAGCGCCCTGCTGAAAGCCGCCATATTTGCCGCCGACGCAAACTGGGGACGTATCCTCTGCGCCATAGGCTACGCCGAGGCAAGCTTTGACATAGCAAAAGTATCGGTCGAGCTTTCCTCCAAAGCAGGAGCGGTGACCGTCTGCGAAAACGGCTCAGGCGTAGACTTCTCCGAGGATTTTGCCTACAAAATACTTTCAGAGGACGAAATAGTAATAACCATAAACCTTAACGAAGGCAGCTCGACCGCCACCGCATGGGGCTGCGACCTGACCTACGACTATGTAAAGATAAACGCAGAATACAGAAGCTGAGAGGAACCGCAATGAAACTTGACAGAGCAAAGATACTGAACGACGCCTTACCCTATATCCAGCAGTACGCAGGTAAAACGGTAGTGGTAAAATACGGCGGCAACGCCATGACCAACGAAGCCTTAAAAGAAGCGGTAATGTCCGACATAGTCCTCCTTTCTCTCGTAGGGATAAGGATAGTCTTAGTCCACGGAGGCGGTCCCGAGATAAACGCCATGCTTGACCGCATAGGCAAGGAAAGCAAATTCATCAACGGGCTCCGCTACACCGACCAGGAGACGATAGACATTGTACAAATGGTACTCTGCGGCAAAGTAAACAAAGACCTTGTAGACCTTCTTCATCTTCACAAAGGCAAGGCGGTAGGTCTCTGCGGCTTGGACGGACATCTTCTCGAAGCCGAGCAAAAAGACCCCGAATTAGGCTTGGTAGGCGAGATAACCAAGGTAGACCCACAGATGATCAACGACGTTTTGGACAAAGGCTACATTCCCGTGATTTCGACAGTAGCCTCCGGCGCCGACGGGCAGGTGTACAACATCAACGCCGACACCGCCGCCGCCCGCATAGCCGCTGAAATAGGCGCAGTGAACCTTATCCTCATGACCGACATAGTAGGACTTCTCGAGGACAAAGACGACGAAAGCACCCTTATCCACACGGTAGGGGTAAGCGAGGTGCCCTATCTGAAGCGGCAGGGAATAGTCTCCGGCGGCATGATACCCAAGATAGACTGCTGCGTTGAAGCGGTCCGCCGAGGCGTTTCCAAAGCCAACATAATCGACGGCAGGATACCTCACTCAATTCTCATTGAGCTGCTGACCAACGAAGGCGCAGGCACCATGATAATCAGCTAAGGAGAACATTGGTATGAAAAACACCATAGACAAATTCAACCGGCATATAATGCCCACCTACGGCAGATACGACGTTGTCTTTGAAAAAGGCGATCACCGCACCGCCACCGACGAAAAAGGCAAGCAGTACATCGACTTCGGCTCCGGAATAGGCACCAACAGCCTCGGCTTCTGCAATGAAAACTGGGTGACCGCCGTCTGCAAGCAGGTGCAAACCCTCCAGCACACCTCCAACTACTACTACACCAAGGTACAGTCCGATTTTGCCGAAAAGCTCAGCAGCATCACCGGCTACAGCAAAATGTTCTTCGGCAACAGCGGCGCCGAAGCCAACGAGTGCGCCATAAAGCTTGCCCGCAAATACAGCTTTGACAAATACGGCAAAGGCAGGCACAACATAATAACCCTTACGAACAGCTTTCATGGCAGAACGCTCTGCACCCTCTCAGCCACAGGGCAGGACGTTTTTCATAACTACTTTTTCCCCTTTGTGGAAGGCTTCATAAACGTAACTCCCAACGACATCGACGACCTGAAGTCCAAGCTTGACGACACGGTATGCGCCGTAATGTTCGAGTATATTCAGGGCGAAGGCGGCGTTATACCGTTGGAGCAGTCATTTGTAGACGCAATATTCACCCTCTGCGCCGAAAAGGATATCCTCACGATCGCCGACGAGGTACAGACAGGCGTAGGCAGGACAGGCAAATTCCTCGCAGGCGATAACTACGCCCGCAAAGCCAACATAACCACCCTTGCCAAGGGAATAGCAGGCGGTCTTCCCATGGGAGTATGCCTTGCCGACGAAAAGTGTGCGGACGTTTTAAGCAAAGGCACCCACGGCTCCACCTTCGGCGGCAACCCCATAATCTGCGCAGGCGGCAGCGCCGTCCTCGAATATATCTCAGACCCCGGGAACCAATCCGAGGTAACGGCAAAAGGGAACTACCTCCGTGAAAAATTACTGTCTATTCCCGAAATAATCTCTGTAGACGGCATGGGCTTAATGCTTGGCGCGACCCTGAAAACCAAAACCGCCGCAGAAGTCGTACAAACTGCTCTTGACAATGGCTTATTATTACTGACCGCCAAGGAAAAGCTCCGTTTCCTGCCTCCTCTCACCATAACCTACGAAGAAATAGACAAAGGCATAGAAATACTGAAAACCGTACTATGATAAACTACAGAATACTTCTCCCCACCGATTATGATGAAGTATCCGCCCTATGGAACAGCATCGACGGAATGGGTCTCCGCAGTCTCGATGACAGCAGAGAGGGCATAGAAAAATACCTTGCCCGCAACCCCGCCACCAGCTTTATAGCGGAAGAAGGCAAAAAGGCAATAGGCTGTATCCTATGCGGACACGACGGAAGACGGGGCTACATCTACCACGCCTGCGTCCTCCCCGAATACCGCGGCAAAGGAATAGGCTCCCACCTTGTAAGCCTCGCCTGCAGCGCCTTAAAATCGGAAGGCATAACCAAATGCGCCCTTGTATGCTTCGCCTCAAACGAAACAGGCAGCAGCTTCTGGCGCTCACAAAGCTGGGAGCACCGCACCGACCTGAACTATTTCAACCTGACTCTTAACGAAAACAACAAATAACGAAAGGAACCGCCATGAAACACTTATTGAAACTCCAAGACCTGACCACCGAGGAGATAACCGATATCCTCAACCTTGCCGACCAGCTTAAATACGAGCAGAAGCACGGCATTCCCCACAATCACTTAAAAGGCAAAACCTTAGGCATGATATTCGAGAAAGCCTCCACCAGAACCAGAGTAAGCTTTGAAACAGGTATGTACCAGCTTGGCGGCTGCGCCCTGTTCCTGTCCTCCAGCGAGCTTCAGATAGGCAGAGGCGAGCCTGTAGAGGATACCGCCCGTGTTCTCTCAAGATATATTGACGGCATAATGATAAGGACCTTTGCGCAGGAGGAGGTAGAGAAGTTAGCCGAATACGGCACTATCCCCATAATAAACGGTCTTACCGACTACTGCCACCCCTGTCAGGTGCTTGCCGACCTTATGACTGTAAGGGAGTACAAAAACAAGCTTGACGGCTTAAAAATGTGCTACATCGGCGACGGCAACAACATGGCAAACTCCCTTATAGTAGGCGGACTCAAGGTAGGCATGGACGTAACGGTCGCCTGTCCCGAAGGCTACTATCCGGATAACACCGTCCTCGACTTCACAAAATCCTACCCCAATTTCAAATTGGTAAACGACCCCAAGACCGCCGCAGCCGACGCCGACGTCCTGTTCACCGACGTCTGGGCGTCAATGGGGCAGGAGGGCGAAGCGGAAAAAAGAAAGATAGCCTTCAAGGGATACCAGATAAACGACGAGGTAATGGCCGTTGCCAAGCCCGACGCAATGGTAATGCACTGTCTCCCCGCTCACCGTGAGGAGGAGATAACCGCCAAGGTATTCGAGGAACACGCCGCCGAGATATTCGACGAAGCCGAAAACCGCCTCCATGCACAGAAAGCGGTAATGGTAAAGCTGATGGCGTAAAATGTCACACAGCCTCCTTTGAAAGTGAAGTGAAAGAAGATGTATGGTGCTATATTAGGAGATATGGTGGGAAGCCCTTATATGGATGAGGATGACAATACCGAAACAAAAGACTTCCCTTTGTTTGCAGAAGACTCTGTTGGGACGTATATTACTCCAATGATTTTAGCAGTAGCCGAGAGCATTTTAAATGCAAAGGAACAATGTTCACTTGTGTCTGACATAGCTTCGGCAATCCGACAATTGGGGTTCAAATACAACTGGAATTTTAATTATTGCAGCGTTGTTTTTGCAGCACCTGCAGCGTGGATGCTTGACGGAATTGACAGGATACGCAATATTGTTCGCCTGTCTGCAAAAGAAGTAAACAGCAGCTCGGAAACAGTAAAAGAAGCCGAAGCTGTTGCTTCAGCAATCTGGCTTGCCCGCACTGGGCTGTCCAAGAGCGAGATTGGTGAGTATATTGAAGTGAATTTCGGTTATGATTTGCACAAATCCTGTGACAATATCTGTCCCGACTATTCTGAACAAACAATTTATGAAAGCAACGCTTTGTCGGGAATGATAGCTTTTTTTGAAGGAATGTCATTTGAAGACGTGCTTCGCAACGCCGTTTATTCAGGAGGCAAAAGCAACGAGATTGCGTCTGTTGCAGGCAGCATCGCCGAGGCTTTTTATGGGATAGACAACGACTGGAAAAAGGGTACGCTCAGTCGATTGACGATAGAGCTTGAAATCATTCTGCGTTCTTATGATGTTAGGTACGGTACGTTTCACAAATGCGAAATATATCCTCCTCACAAAGCCATACGTTTTGCGGATGAGGTGCACTCAGGTCAAAAAATAAAAGGCACGAATATTGATTATATCACACACTCTATGGAAGTATTACAAATATTGACTTCTATGGAT
This sequence comes from Oscillospiraceae bacterium, assembly GCA_022508895.1. GTDB lineage: Bacteria > Bacillota > Clostridia > Oscillospirales > Ruminococcaceae > Ruminiclostridium_E. The sequence goes on along the minus strand of JAFLUH010000044.1, from coordinate 6,083 downwards.
GTCAGTTGGGAATTGATGATGGCGGGTGTATTACATGACACCGTCTCATACGGAAAAGTAACCATAGAGGACATCATCAGGGAATTCGGAGACAGAGTGGCATATCTGGTGCAGGCACAAACAGGAGACATATCAAAAAGATGGAGGGAGAACAAAACACGCACAATTGAAATGCTTACGAATGCCGAGCGTGATATACGACTGCTTGTGCTGGCGGATGCCGTATCCGATATACGAAGTATGCTGACAGAATATCAGGAAGTCGGCGAACAGCTATGGACACGTTTTGATGAGACAAAAGAGACAATAGCCCGTTGCTACAGCGACATACAGGATGCGGTATATGACCTGCAATTTGACACACATACAGTAAGGCTGATTTATTGGGAATTTGTAGATATATTTAAAGACCTTTTTATAAAATATTATATTGATGAAGATAAAAAGGAAATTTATCAAGTTGAATGTGGTAAAAATGAATACGCCATTTTCAGCACATTTGACCTACTTTGGGCATATCGCAAAGGTAAAGTTCCAGATACTGCAAAGCCCATCATACGACAAAAAGCAGAGTGCTATGAAGATTTATGGCGTCAGCAAGTGAACGAATTCTGGGAGAAGGCAGAGCAACAGTTGGATGATAAGGAAACCCGATGGCTTCAATAAGACCGCACTTATATTACATACAAAAAACCCGCAGGACAGCCGATCCTGCGGGCTTTTTATTTTTATCAGAACTTTTTAGCCTCCCTGAACACCACCGTCTTGGAAAACGGATTATAAACGATCCCCTGACAGTCCTCCCCGAAAAACGCATACTCGCTCTGACCCAGCAGCGGGATAAACACACCGTCGCCTGTAACCGTTTCCTCCGCCTGAAAATAAAGCTCTGCGCTTTCCTCTGCGGTAGCGGCGCTCTCTGCGCTTTCCATCAGCATATCGAAGACGGGATTGCGATACCCGCTGTAATTTCCGCTGCCGGTGGACAAAAAGGAGGAGAGATAAGCGTAAGGGCTGTTGAAGCTCCCCGAAATATCCGCCACGATGAAATCGAAATCGCCGTTTTTCAGTACCTTCTCATATTCCGATGCAGGCAGCCGCTTGATATTGCAGTAGAAATTCAGCCTTGCCTGCCACTGCTGAGCCACAGCGGAAATATACTCCACGATAGCGTCGTCGTCCGGCACATACAATGTCATTCCGGTCAGATCCGACTTATTCACCTCACCCAGCGCCTTATCGAACGCATTATCCGCCAGCAGTCCGCTGAGCGCAAGATAGCTGTCCCGACCTGCCAGCTCCCGATAATCCTCCTCCCCCAGCTTGACCGAGGAGGGAACGATGCTCCGTGCGGCTTCATATCCGATAGTATCCGTCCCCGCACCGTCCCTGTCTATGCTGTAAGCCAGCGCCTGCCTCAGCGCCGTGCTCTTGAATGCGTCGCTTTTCACATTGAAAAGCACTCCCCAGACGCGGTTGCTGCTTTCGCTGTACTCATACCCCATGTTCAGCAGCCTCACCGCCTCGGCTCCCGAGGTTATGTAAACATGGCTCTGCTCGTCCAGAAAATTCTGATAGCTGTCCGCTTCCTCGATAAAAAAGTTCAGCCCGTAAGGATAGATAGTATCATTTTCATCATTCTTTGCATTTGCCCTCATAATGATATTGTTATTGTCGCTGCTCCAGGGGTCATAATTCCACTTGTAAACATAAAACGCTCCGTTGGAAGCTACAGCGTCCCCATACAGTCCATACTTCCCGTCGGTGCTCCGATAAAATTCCTCATTGCACGGCATAGCCGGCGCAGTAGTCAGGAGCACAGGAAACGACGGATTAGGATATTCCAGCGTAATGACCAGCTCATAATCGCTCACCGCCTCAACTCCAAGCTCCGACAGATCTGTTATTGTGCCGCCATTTATCGCCTGAGCATTTTTGATGCAGAAAAACCCGCCTGCCGTCTTCGACTTGGTAGCAGGCTTGAACAGCCGCTGAAACGCAAACACAAAATCGTGCGCCGTGCAGGGAGCCTCAAACCCTCTCCCGTCATACCAGTAAATATCCTCCCGCAGCTTAAAGCTGTAGACAAGTCCGTCCTCGCTGACCTCATAGCTCTCCGCCACAGCAGGCTGAATATCCCCCGCACTGTCCACCTTCAGCAGCCCCTCAAAAAGGTTGGCTATTATTTCATAAGCCGAGCTGTCGTTGGCGGTCTGAGGGTCGAGCGTAACAGGATTGGCGGCAATATCATACTTAAAGATATACCCGCTTCCGTCCTTTTCCCTGCAGCCCGAGCCGCACACCAGCAAAACCGCCGCCGCCATCGCAGCCGCAGCTCCCTTAACAAATCTATATCTCAATTTCAACAGCTCTCCCTTGCTTGATACTCTCCTTAACGTCGATAGTCCGCTGATTGGTGCTGCCCTTGAATCTCAGCTCCAGACTGCGCTTATCCGGCTCAAACCTCCCGTCAACAACAACGTCCATCAGCTCTAAAAATCTCCTGACATTCCCGTCCTTCTCGCCCATCTCCAGAAGCTGCTCAAAGGTATATCCCGTAAAGCACAGCAGATGATAGTCCTTTTTCAGCCTCTCCGCCATATAAGCGCACGCCTCAGCCTGACAAAACGGCTCTCCCCCCGAAAAGGTGACTCCCGTTATCAGCTTATTAGCCCGTATCTTCTCCATTATCCTGTCGCAGTCCGCATACCTTCCGCCCTCAAAATCATGGGTCTGGGGATTATGGCACCCCTCGCACCGATGAGGACACCCCTGCGTAAATATAGTAAAGCGAAACCCCGGTCCGTCAACGATGGAATCGGACACCAGCCCCGCCAGTTTTATCTTCATAGACCAAAACCCTTTCAAAAAATTCTTCCATTTAAGTATACTTGCTTTTACGCAAAAAATCAATACATAACCGATATAAATTTCACTTATCATGCTCCTCGGCATATTTCAAAAATTCCGACGTTTTGCTCCAATATTTTACTCCCCAATTCTCAAAATTCCACTCCTCCATATAATCGTTACATTCATAGTCGATATAATAAAGCACATTATCCTGCAGCACAAAGTTGGTAGGGAAATAATCTATATTCGTATTTGCAGGATACAGCAAAGCGCACATATTTCTGACCTGTTCCAGACAGTGCGGCGGCAATTCGTCCCGCCATACCATCTCATACACGGTTTTTCCGTCTATATACTCTTTCACGATCCGTTCTTCCCGAATATCCGCATCTATCATCTTCGGTATAGCTATCCCAATGCCTTTCAGCCTGTTATAATCATTCATTTCCGCCTCGATCTTATTGCCGAACTGATAGTAGTCGCAGGGCTCATGGTGGATCTGCTTTACCACGACCCTTTTATCCCCGTCGAGAGCCAGATATGAATACCCGCCTTTCCCCTTGCCCAGCAATTTCACGATATCATATTCTTTTCCGTTTACATTCAGCCGTTCCATATAAACCTCCGTCTATTTTTTTACGCTCATACTCTTAACTCTGTCTATCAAGGTACAAACCAAAAACGCCGCCAGATTGGCAACCACGATACAAGCCCCCGTAGGCACCGGCACATAGAACGTCACCACCAGCCCCGTCACAAAGCAAACCACCGAAATAACCACCGAAAACACCGTGACTCCCCGATAGCTCTTACAAACCCTCATAGCAGTAAGCGAGGGAAATATCACAAGGCTCGATATCAGCAATGCCCCCATCAGCCTCATACCCACCACAATAACTACAGCGGTGAGCAAAGCGATAAGCGCATTATAAACCCCCACCCGTACTCCCGTAGCCTTGGAAAAGCTCTCGTCAAAGGTAACGGTAAAGATTTTATTGTAAAACAGGATATACAGCACGATGACCGCCGCCGAGGACAGGACGCTCACCGCCACGTCCTCCTCCTGCAAGGCGAGAATACTTCCGAACATATAGCTGTTCACATCAATATTCACCTGAAACACCGAAATAACTATCATACCGATAGCCAGCGCACTGCTTGAAATAATGGCAATAAGCGCGTCGCCCTTCAGTTTGCTGTTCTGACTGAGCCTCAGCAAAAAGAACGCCGCAATAACGACCACGGGGATAGCGATATGCAGAGGAGCCAGATTGAACGCCGCCGCAACCGCCAGCGCCCCGTACCCCACATGACTGAGCCCGTCCCCTATCATGGAGTATCTTTTCAGCACAAGGCTCGCCCCCAGCAGGGAAGCGCACAGCGATACCAGAACGCCCACCACAAGCGCCCTCAATATAAACCCATAAGACAGCATCTCAGCAAGAATATCCGCCATTTGCTCCGCCTCCCGTCAGATTTCTGTAAAATTCGGTACCTGTATATTCCTCCACCGTCCCGAAAAAGCTGCTCCCCGCCGCAAGGTGCAAAACCTTATCGGCATATTTCAGTCCATTGGCGATATCATGGGTTATCATTATAATAGTCGCTCCATGGACCTCATTCAGATGACTTATCAGGTCGTACAGTTCCGCCGTCACCACAGCGTCCAGCCCCGTGACCGGCTCGTCCAGCAATAACATCTTATCCGCAGCGCAAAGCGCCCGAGCAATAAGCACCCTCTGCTGCTGCCCGCCCGACAGGTCACGGAAGCTCTTTTTCCGTATATCCTCCAGATGCAGATGGTGCATACACTCGTCCGCCGTCTCTTTCTGCTTCTTGGTATAAAACGGACCCAGTCCTCCCGCACCAAGGCACCCCGACAAAATGACTTCACGGACCGTAGCGGGAAAATCCTTCTGTATAACGTTCTGCTGCGGCAAATACCCTATCTGCCTCGGCGTTATCCCGTCAAACTCTATCCTCCCCGCAGCGGCCTCCTTCAGCCCGAGGATACCCTTAACAAGCGTACTTTTCCCCGACCCGTTCTCTCCCAGTATCAGCAGATAATCCCCGCTCTCCACCGTGAAAGAAACATCATTGAACGCCGCCACGCCCTCATAGGACATGGTAAGCCCCTGACACTCTATCAGCTTCAAACTCCCAGCCCCCTTTTAAGAACCTCAAGATTTTTTCTCATAAGCATTTCATAGGTAACGCCGCTTTCAAGGTCCTCCTTGGAAACGGTGTGGCAGGAATGAAACAGCAGCGTCTCCGCCCCCGTCTCCTCTGCAATGGTATCTGCGACCCTTCCTGCGCTGAACTCCACATAATAAACCACAGGTATTTTCAGCTCTTTCACTTTCTTTATCAAAAACGCCACATTGCTTGCACTTACGTCGGTAGAAGTACTGCACCCGGGAAACGCCGCATAATACTCTATCTCATAGTCGTTGAACAGATACCGGAAAGGGAACCGATCGCCAAAAATAAGCACCCTGTTTTCAGCCTTTTGAACAGCCTCGCCGAACTCGCCGTCCAGCTCGTTCAATCTCCCGACATACTCCTCCAGATTGCTCTGATAAAACGCAGCATTATCTTCGTCCGCTTCGATCATCGCCCTGCCTATTTCTCGAGCAATAGCCTGCGCATTCCTCAGCGAAGTCCACACATGCTCGTCGTACTCATCTTCCTCAGCTTCAAACACACTCTCTGCCATACCCTCAGTGTGTTCCTCCTCTACGACCTCCACACAGTCCATCATACGAATAACAGCGATATCCTCCGTCCCGACAGCGTCCAGTATCTTCCCCGTCCAGACGTCCGACTCTCCCCCTGCGCAAATAAATATATCGCAGTTTCTGACAGCCGTGATATCCTGCGGTGAAGGCTCATAAGCATGACTTTCCCCGCCCGGCGTAACAAGCATTGTCAGCTCGACTTTGTCCCCGCCTATCTGCCGTGCAAAATCGTAAGGCGGGAAAATGGTAGTAACTATCTTCAGCTTTCCGCCATCGTTTTCAGCGTTATATGAACATCCGCCAAGCCCCGCCAGAACCGCCGGCACCAGAAGCGCAGCAAAAATCCTTCTAACCATTTCCCCTGCACTCCTCACAAACCCCATAAAGCACCGTCTTGGTATTATCCACCTCAAACCGATGGTGCTCGAAAACGTGCCTTTCCAGCTGAGCAAGATAATCGCACTGCACGTGCAGCAGCTTCCCGCACCCCAC
>JAFLUH010000043.1:7275-16237 GCA_022508895.1 Oscillospiraceae bacterium | reverse complement strand
AAAAAGAAAAAGCCCTGCGGTCGGCAGGGCGCTGCGGTTGCGTGACGTAGGGCGCGCTGCTTGCCAAGGGGGCGGCGAAGCCGCGAGTTAGCGACGCAGGCGCTCAATCCACTGATTTTGCTTCGCAAAATCAGTGCTTTTCCCGCCGAAGGCGGGAAAAGGCGGCTTCGCCGCCCGCACCCGTTCCAAATCGAGCACCTGCCTCACCGTCTCACTGCATCACTTTCCGTTTTGCGCAAACGATTTCTGCGGCTCACCCCACGCACCGACAGCATTCCCGTCATAGGAAAAATACGTCCCACAGGTGGTGCTGACAGGAGCAGCTTTTCTGATACGCTCCTGCAGCGACACGCTTTCATCACACAGAAAATCCTCCTGCAGCACATTTCTAATCCTGCACAAAAATACCGTTCCGTCATCCGTCTCAATAGTCTTTGTCACCTCCAGCTCAAAGGAAACAGGGCTGTCGCTGAGTATGGGAACATTTAAAGCTCTCCCCTGCTCCGCTCTGATATCCAGTCCCTTTTTACCGCCGTTCCTGCCCTCTGTATTTCCAAGATAGTCAGCCAGAGGCAGCAGCTTTTCGGTAACAAGATTTGCGGAAAAAACGCCGTTCGCCCTGATGCGGTCCTTTGTCAGCTTCTCGTCGCCTATGCAGGTCATAAACCCCAGCTCGGTATCCCAGATATAGCTTGCCCAGCAGAACAGCCCGAAATTAGGCTTGCCGTCCTCGTCATAGGTGCCGTACAAAAACAGCGTCTGCGGGCAGAAATCGTTGTTGGGTGACAGTGAAATCTTACTCATTTTATCATATCCTTTCCGTTTTATAGGTGTTCGGGTATTTTACCGTTTTTCTCACATTCCTTCAGATTATCAAGCACCCGCATAAGGAGCTTTTCAAACTTTTCGATCTCCCTTTCCGAAAACCCCCTGTAATACGCCCTCGTCATACTGTCGGAATATTCGCGGTACTGCGTTTTCAACTGCTTTGACTTTTCGGTGAGCATTATTCTCAGCCGCCTGCGGTCGGTCTCATGGGGTATGCGCTTTACCAGTCCTGACTGCTCCATACGGTCAAGCATTGCAGTCAGCGTAGTAGGTGCAAGCCCCGCTTTGTCCGCCAGCTCTGCCGAGGATATCCCCTCCGTCTGCCACAGCACATACAGCAGCTTGCCCTGCGCTCCGTTAAAATCCCCCAGCCCCTGCTCATGCAGCGCTTTTTCCGATACACGGTCAGAGGTGTGCTTTATCTGAGAAATGAGAAATCCGCCTTTGCTTTCCATATACCTAAACCTCCCATATAATATAATACTATATAGTACTATTTTTGTCAAGTACTTTTTGCATAAAAAAGGGTGCCAAGCACCCTTATTATTATGACAGCCATACGCTACACGCCTTCGGCGGCGCTCTCCTTATGTCCCTGCATATACCTCTTTTTCATTCCATGCATCTTAACATTATAAACGATAATAAGCAGCCCCGTCGCCGCCGCCCAAGCTATCGGCGAAGCAAAGCAAGCCGCGTCGAACCCGAACACAGGCACCAGACCTATCGACACCACCGCTCTCGCCACAAGCTCGCTTGCCCCCGCCAGCATAGGCAGAAACGAGAACCCCACGCCCTGCAGCATATTCCGTGTAACGAACAAAAGGGACAGCACGGGATAGAAGAAGGCGTTTATCCCGATGAAGTACACCGCCTGACTGATGACCTCCGTCTCCTCTGCGTCCACGAACAGCAGGCACAGCGGAGCGCTGAACAGCCAGACTGCCGCAGCCGCTATAACAGAATAGATCATTCCCACGGCAAACGCCCTGTGCATACCCTGAGTTATCCTGTCTATCTTCCCTGCGCCTAAGTTTTGCCCCGCATAGGTAGCCATGGTGATACCCAGAGTCTCCATAGGCGCAACCACCATGTTCTGCATCTTGCCCGCCGCAGTGACGGCAGCAACGCACACCTTGCCCAGACTGTTCACTGCGCTTTGCAGCAGAATGGAGCCTATTGCGGTGATGGAAAACTGCAATCCCATCGGCACGCTTATCCTTGCGATGGACAGCAGCCTGTTTCCCGAAAAAGCCAGCTCACCCTTCTCAAATTGCAGGATAGGGTAGTTCTTTTTCATGTAAATAATGCAGAGTATTCCCGAAATGCCCTGAGAGATGACGGTAGCCCAGCCTGCTCCTGCAACGCCAGAGTTGAACACTATTATAAACAAGAGGTCAAGCCCGATATTTATCACCGAAGCTAATATCAGGAAGTACAGCGGCGTCCTGCTGTCCCCCATGGCACGCAGTATACCCGCCATCAGGTTGTACATCATGGTAACGCAGATACCGCCGAATATGACAACTATGTAATTATATGCAAGGTCGATTATGTCGCTTGGGGTCTGCATGAGCTGCAGAAGGGGATAGCACAGCGACACCGCCAGCGCCGTGACAACAACGGTGGTGATACCGCACAGGTACACCGCATTTGCTATCAGCTTCCTCATATCGGAGTAATTCCCCGCTCCGAACTGCTGAGCGGGCAGTATGCAGGAGCCGCTGGTGATACCCGTGGTGAAACCGATTATCAGAAAGCTGACGGAGCCTGTTGAGCCTACCGCCGCCAGTGAATCCACGTCTATGAATTTGCCCACGATGATGGTGTCAACCATGCTGTAAAGCTGCTGAAACAGGTTGCCCAGCAGCATTGGAAGGCAAAAGCTGAGTATCAGGGACAAGGGCTTGCCGTGAGTCATTTCCCGTATCAAGGCTATCCTTCTTTCATAAAAGAAATGTTTACTACCTATTTTACATATTTTCTCAGCTTTTGCAATTGGATTTTTTAATAGACCGTAAGGCAGTTTTTTCTCTCTTTTTGTAAATTTTGCAAAAATTACCAAAAATATGTGGGTTACCTTGACTTTTAAATTATTCGGTATTATAATAAAAAAGAACCAAAAATGTAACCGTATTTCGTCAGAAAGAAGTGAATTTTATGAATAAGCTGAGAGTCACCATGTTCGGTGAATTTTCAGTAACCTACGGCGAAAACACCATAAACGAGCATTCCAAGCGCTCCAAGAAGCTGTGGCTGCTTTTGCAGTACCTGACCGTGAACCACAGCCGCATGGTATCCCAGTCCGAGCTTATCGACATACTCAGCGGCGAGGACGAGGGCGTGAACCCCACCAGTGCGCTCAAGACCAAGGTACACCGCCTGAGAGATATCCTGTCGGAGCTGAAATGCGAGGTGCCTGTGATAGTATGCGTCAACGGCGCTTACAGCATAAATCCCGAGATACCGCTGGAAATAGACACCGAGGAGTTTGAAAGCTCCTTCAAGGCCGCCTCCGCCGCCGCAGACCATGAGGAAAGGCTCAGGCTCATACTGGAGGCGGTGAACATTTACAACGGCGATTTCCTCTCCAAGTCCGCCTACGAATCATGGGTAGTGCCCCTGAACACCTACTACCGCTCCATTTACAGCAAGGCGGTGCGCATGGCGGTGGAGCTGTTCACCGAGGTGGGCAAGCTTCATGAGATAATCGCCATGTGCAGCAAGGCGGCAATAGTAAATCCCTACGACGAATATATACACTACAGCCACATAAAGGCGCTGGCGGAGCTGGGCGAGCAGGACAGCGCAATGAAGCAGTACGAGATAGTCACCAATCTGATGATGACCAAGTTCGGCATACCGCCCTCAAAGGAGCTGGTGGAGCTGTACGACACTGCCATAAAATCCCAGACCAACGCAAAGGCGGACATAGACGCAGTGATGGACGACCTTATGGAGCAGCGCATGGTGTCAGGCGCATTCTACTGCGACTATCAGATATTCAAGCACCTTTACCAGTTGGAATACCGTGACGCAATGAGAACGGGAATAAACCTGAATATATGCCTGCTGTCGGTGTGCAGCGGCGACGGGCTGCCTGCCCAGAATCCGCTGAACAAGGCGATGGAAAGGCTTCAGGGCTGCATTTCCCGCTCCCTCAGAGGCAGCGATATCTTTGCCCGCTACAGCGTCAGCCAGTACGTTATAATGCTTGCGAACACCAACGAGCAGACGGGAGCGCTTATCATGAAGCGTATAGAAAAGGCGTTCAAGCGGGAAAATACCAACAAGGACATCGAGCTTAAATACACATTCAAAACCACAAGAAGAAACGAGGCAATGAACAGTTGAAGCGGTTCTCATTGTCAGTCGTGCTGTTGGCTGTGCTGCTCAGCGGCTGTACTGATATTTCGGACAGAGTGCTGACCGGCGGCGAGTATGGAGCGGACGACAGCTACATACCGGGAGTAGGCGGCGAGCTGCTTATCATCGACACGGATGAGCAGGGGGAGAGCGAGCCTGTTTCGCCGGGAGCTCAGTCCATCTACGAATTTTCTCCCCAGCAGGAAAACTTTATAGCCTCCTGCCTTTTCATGGGGGACAGTATATGCAGCGGCATCGGCGTGTACGGCTTTTCCGGACACTGCTACGCAAAGGCGGGGGTCGCCGCACGGAATATACTGGATTTCACCTTTGACAACGACGGGTATCAGGTCGGTCCCCTCACCACACTGGTAAACAGCGGGGCAAAAAACCTTGTGTTCCTTATGGGCACCAACGACGTAAATCTGGTGTCGGCAGAGGAATATGCGAGCTTCTACGACGATTTTCTCTCCAAGGTGGAATCCGCCTGCACGGGGGTAAACATTTACGTTATCTCTGTGCCGCCTATCACGTCGGACAGCGATTTCTGCTATAACTATCAGCTTGACGCTCTGAACGCCGAGCTGAAAGCCATGATAGAGAACAGCTCACGGGTAAGGCATTATATCGACGCCGCCTCTCTGCTGAAGGACGACGACGGAGCGCTGAAGGAGATGTACAGCGCAGGCGACGGCATTCACCTTTCCCGCACGGCTTATTATGCGATGCTCAACGCACTTTGCAGGGGTGCAGGCGTCAACTGAAAACTCTCCGCCGCAGGCGGGGAGTTTTCAGTCGACAGTGTACAGTGCACAGTGAAAAGTGTATAGTTATGGCGTTTTCCCCTGCGGCAAAAAAAAATAAAACGACGGGTGCTGATTTTTCTGTTGTACAAAAACAGAAAAATCAGCACCCGCCAATTTTGAATAACCGCCGTGCGGCTTTGCAAAGCAAAGGCACACGGCGGCACCGCAACTGTACATTATACACTGTACACTATACAGTGTCATCATCTGTCAACCGCTTTTTTCTATCTTGGCAAAGTTCGCCATTATCTTTTTCGTGCCTGACTTGTCGAAGGCTATTTCAAGCAGGTGGTCGCCGCCCATGGGTCTTACGCTGAGCACCGTGCCTTCCCCGAATACCCTGTGAGTCACTCTGTCGCCGGACGCAAAGCCCTGCGCTGCGGAGGGCTGGGGCGCAGGTCTCGTCTGTGCGTTGCGGCTCTCCTGCTGTAAGTAGCCGGTTTTGACGGGACGCTGTATGCGGGGAGCGGCAGTATGCGCGGTGTGGTCGGTGAAGTCCAGCAGCTTCTCGGGTATCTCCTTTACAAAGCGGGAAATACGGTTGCGCTGGGTATTGCCGTAAAGCAGTCTTTGCCTTGTGTGGGTGATGAACAGGCGCTTCTTTGCCCTGGTTATGGCAACGTAGGCAAGGCGGCGCTCCTCCTCTATCTCGTTCATGTCGAGCTGGGAGCGGTAGGAGGGGAATATGTTCTCCTCTGCGCCTACAAGGAACACGTTGGTAAATTCCAAGCCTTTGGCGCCGTGCATGGTCATCAGCACCACCCTGTCCTCCCCCTGGTCGTAGCTGTCAAGGTCGGTTATCAGGGCAATGTTCTCTAAATAATCTGACAGAGAATGCTCCTCGTTTTCCTCAATGAAGCGGATAATGCCTGATTTAAGCTCCTTGATGTTCTCAAGCCTTGCGGCGCCCTCGTCGCCCTGCGTCAGCAGCATCTCCTCGTAGCCGGTCATTACCATGATATCGTCCACTATCATGTCGATGGCTCTGTCCTCGTCCTCCCCCAGCTCACGGAACATTCTGCCCAGCGGCTCCAGCACCTTCGCCTTTTTGGTAATGGCGGCAAACTCGCCGGCACGCTCCATCACCTCCACAGCCGTTATCCCGAGACCGTCGGCAATGCGGGTTATCTCCGCCTGTGTGGCGTCGCCGATGCCACGCTTCGGCTCGTTTATTATGCGGCTGAGACGGACGGTGTCGGCGGGGTTGTTTATCACGCTGAGGTAGGCTAAAATGTCCTTTATCTCCTTGCGCTCGTAGAATTTGGTGCCGCCGATTATGCGGTAGGGGACGCCCGATTTTGCAAGGGAAAGCTCCACGGTGCGGGACTGGGCGTTGGTGCGGTACAGCACGGCGTTGTCCCTGAAGCTGCCGCCGCTCTCGCTGAAGTCCATCACCGTCTTTGCGACGAAATCCGCCTCCTCCATCTCGCTCTGGAACAGGTGGAGCTGCACCCTGTCCCCCTCGCCAAGCTCGCTCCACAGCGCCTTTTCCTTGCGCTGGGTGTTGTTGCTGATAACGGAGTTGGCGGCGTTAAGAATGGTTTCGGTGGAACGGTAGTTCTGCTCCAGCTTCACTACCTTTGCCCCGAATTCCTTTTCAAAGCTGAGGATATTCTCGATGGTCGCACCACGGAAGCGGTAAATGCTCTGATCCTCGTCGCCTACAACGCACAGGTTGCCGCTGCCCTTTGCCAGCAGGGAGATAAGCTTATACTGCGCCATGTTGGTGTCCTGATACTCGTCCACCATTATGTAATCGAAGCTGCGCTGCCATCTTTCCAGCACCTGCGGGTCATGCTCGAAAAGCTGCACCGTTTTCATTATTATGTCGTCGAAGTCAAGGGCGTTGGCAGCCTGCATACGGCGCTGGTACTCGGCGTACACCTGTCTGGTGCGCTCCAGTTTGAAGTCCCCTCTGCCGTTTTCGCCCATTACGGGAAAATCCTCGGGGGTGATAAGCTGATCCTTGGCACGGCTTATTTTGCTTTGCAGCTCCTTGGGGCTGAACGCCTTGTCGGATATCTGCAGCGCCTTCATCACGTCCTTGATTACACGAAGGCTGTCGTCGGTGTCGTAAATGGTAAAGTTGCTTTTGTAGCTGCCGCCCAGCGCCTCTATCCCTGTGCGCAGAAAGCGGACGCAGGAGGAATGGAAGGTGCCTGCGAACACCCTTTCGCCGCCGGGGGCGCTCATGTTTGCAAGGCGCTCACGCAGCTCGCCTGCGGCTTTATTTGTGAACGTTACCGCAAGTATGCGCCAGGGGGCGGCTCTCTCGCAGCTCAGCAGCGCCGACAGGCGGGAGGTGCTGTCGGGGTCTGTTTCAATCGACCCTGCCGCATAGTCACGGAGAAACTTTTCGTCCTCTGCCGAAAGCTCCCTGTCAAAATCGGTGTTGTAGCTTTTTCCGAACAGCAGCAGGTTGGCTATCCTGTTGACAAGTACGGTGGTCTTGCCGCTGCCTGCGCCGGCTATTATCAGCACTGCGCCCTCGGTGTGATATATCGCCTCACGCTGGCGTGGGTTCGTCCTGCCGAAAAAACGGTCAAGGCACTGCCTTTTTATCTCGTTGAAGTCGTTCATTTTTTCATCCTTAATCGTCTCAAAAGGGGCAGTCAACGACTACCCCTTTCAGGTATTTCTGTGCGGTATTATCAGTCGTCATTCCCGCCCGTTGCGGAATTAAGCGCCACAAAGGGATTTACCCCGTCGGATATCACCTGAGGCAGCACGCCGTTCCAGCGTTCAACAGTGAGGTATTCGATATAGTTAGGAGAGTTCTGCAGCTGCTCCTGTATCAGGGCGATAGCATCCGCCTGAGCCTCTGCTGCGATACGAACCGAGTCAGCCTCCGCCTGAGCCGCAATTACCACCTGCTTTGCTTCTTCCTCTTTTTCCTTGGTCTTGTTCTCCATTTTCAGTGCGTCCTGCTCGGCGATGACCTTACCCTGAATGGACTCCTCGAAGGCTGCGTCAAAGCTCAGGTTCTCGATGGCAAAGGCGGTGACTATTATGCCGTAATCGTCCAGTATCTCGGTGAGGGAGCTCTGTATCTCGGCAGTCACGTCGGCACGGGATTGTACGAGCTGCTCCGCCTTTACCTTGCCTATGGCGTCCTTGGCTATCTTCTGCACGTTGGGGACAAGCAGCTTGGTTTCAACGTTGGAAACGCCGATGTTCCTTATGATGTTGCTGAGCATGGTGCTGTCGTAGCAGTAGTTCACTTTGAGCTGCAGCTCGTTTACCGTCTGGGTGTCGCTGGTGTAGGCGTCAGTGGTGACGGCGTAGACCTGCTCCCTGATGTCCACCTGCACTATCTCCTCCACCATGGGTATGTGGAAGTTCAGACCTGCGGTCAGGTCGTCCTGTACTATCTTGCCGAAGCGGTACTTTACGCCGATATAGCCCTCGTTTACGATGGAGAAGCTGTTGAAGACTACGATAAGCAGCAAGAGGATTATTATTGCAATGATGACGTATCTGGCGTATTTCTTGGCGGGGTTGGGGGTCGCCTCCCCTTTTTTGTTGGTGGTGAAGTTTATCTCTGCCATGATGTTTGCTCCTTCTTTTAGTTATTAGTGATTAGTTGTTGGGTTTGGAAGTTGTTTCCCTTTCGTGAGTGTCAGTTCCCACAGTTCGGTTTGGGCGGAGTGCGGTACACAGACGTGTGCGAGGCGGCGGAGCCGCCTTTTTCGGCTTCGCCGAAAAAGCAACGATTTGCGAAGCAAATCGTTGGGTCGGGCGCCTAGTAGTTGCGTCTGACGCCGCAACTACGCCCAAAGGCCCTTGAATTGCCCTAAAGGCAATTCATTTTGCTTCGCAAAACCGGGCAATTGGGCACGTGCTGCGGCGGAGCCGCACAAGTTCACGTCCTGCACCTGCCTCTGCTCCAAGAACTGCCTCACACATTGACCAGCTCCGAATACTCGTCCTTCACTTCCACCCTGATAGCCTCCTCCTGCTTC
>JAFLUH010000043.1:0-7175 GCA_022508895.1 Oscillospiraceae bacterium | reverse complement strand
GACCAGCTCCGAATACTCGTCCTTCACTTCCACCCTGATAGCCTCCTCCTGCTTCACCGCATGAGAAAGCATCAGCTTGATCCTGTTTATCTGATTGACCTCGGAAGCGCCCGGATCGTAGTCCACCGCAATGATATTGGACAGCGGATTTCTCCTCCTCAGCTCCCCGATAACGCCCTTGCCCGTAACGTGATTGGGCAGGCAGGCGAAAGGCTGCATACATATAATATTGTTCACCCCGCCATGCATAAGCTCCACCATCTCTGCGGTAAGGAACCAGCCCTCGCCCGCAATATTACCGGTGGAAACGATGCCGTCCACCAGCCTGCGCATTTTGGAGACCTTCATGAAGCTGCCGAACTTGGTGTCCTTCACTGCGTCAAGATAAGGCTTTTCCAGCCACTCAAGCATGGATATCAGCTTGTTCTGCAAATAGTATCTCGAGCCGGACACGGTGAGCAGCTCGTGGCGTGTGTTGGCGTGGTCGAGGATAAAGTAGATGAAGCCCATCAGGTCGGGGACAACCGCCTCCGCTCCCTCGGATTCCACCAGATCTACCACGAAGTTGTTGGCAACGGGGTGGTACTTCACAAGTATCTCGCCTACAATACCCACCCTCGGCTTCTTGATATCGTAAACGGGAAGCTCACTGAAGTCCTTTACGATAGCCGCAACATTCCTTTTGTACTCTTTTAAGCTCAGCTTTTTCAGCGAGATTTTCAGCTTCTCGTTCCACTGCTCATAGAGCTTATTTGCGCTGCCCTTTTCTACCTCGTAGGGCCGCACCCTGTACAGACAGCGGCTCAGCACGTCTCCGTAGATGACCGCCATCATGGCTCTTATCACAAGAGAAGGCGTTATCTTGAAGCCGGGATTTTTCTCCATGCCCACCACGTTCACCGAGATTATGGGCACATTGGGGAAGCCCCCCTCCTTCAGCGCCTTCTTTATCATGCCCACATAGTTGGTGGCTCTGCAAGCGCCGCCTGTCTGGGTTATCATGACGGAGGTGTTGTCCACGTCGTACTTGCCGCTGTTCAGCGCCGCCATAAGGGAGCCTACGGTGAGTATGGTAGGATAGCA
Organism: Oscillospiraceae bacterium; assembly: GCA_022508895.1. Taxonomy (GTDB): domain Bacteria; phylum Bacillota; class Clostridia; order Oscillospirales; family Ruminococcaceae; genus Ruminiclostridium_E. The sequence goes on along the minus strand of JAFLUH010000043.1, from coordinate 6,092 downwards.
GGCGTCGTTGTTGACGTACTTCAGTCCCTCGTCCACTATCTCCTTGGTGTAATCCTTGAGGATAACCAGGTTGTACCCCGAATATCTGAACGCCTGCTCCAGCAGCTCGAAGTGTATGGGCGCCATCTGGGGGGCAAGAATGGTGTGGGTCTTCTTTGTCTCCTTGGTGAAGTAAGGCTGGCGGTGGTAGCCGTCGTACTTATCCTCGCTGTGGTAGCCGTCTCTGCGCCGCTCCTCGGATACCGAGATAAGTGAGCGGAGCCTTATCCTCGCCGCACCTAAGTTGTTCACCTCGTCTATTTTCAGCACCGTGTAAAGCCGTCCGTAGCCCTGCATTATCTCCTGCACCTGGTCGGTGGTGATAGCGTCAAGACCGCAGCCGAAGCTGTTGAGCTGCACCAGCTCGAGGTACTCCCGCTCGCCCACGACGGCGGCGGAGTTGTACAGGCGTGTGTGGTACATCCACTGGTCTACCACACGGATAGGTCTTGCCAGCTTGTCTATTCCGAGGTGAGCCACGCTGTCCTCGGTAAGCACCGCAAAGCCGTACCCGTTTATCATCTCGGGTATTCCGTGGTTTATTTCGGGGTCAAGGTGATAGGGTCTGCCTGCAAGGACGATGCCCCTTTCGCCCTTTTCCTCCAGCATTTTCAGGACTTCCTCGCCCTTCTTCTGTATATCCTTCTTGAACCGTTCGTCCTCGGCGTAGGCGGCGGCAAGCGCCTTTCCTATCTCAGCGCCGCTTATGCCCGCAGGAAGAAATTCCTCCACCAGACGCTCCGCCATTCTCTCCTTATGGTAGATAGGCAGGAACGGGTTCATGAACTTTATCTCCTTGTCCCTCAGCTCGGGGACGGAGTTTTTGATGACCTCGCTGTAGGTGGCAACAACGGGGCAATTGTAGTGGTTGTCCCCCTTGCCGCCGTTGTCCATTTCATAGGGAAGGGCGGGGTAGAAGATGAAGTCCGCCCCGTTCTCTATAAGCCACACGATATGTCCGTGGGACAGCTTTGCGGGGTAGCAGACCGACTCACTGGGCATTGTTTCTATACCGAGTTCATAGACTTCCCTCGAAGAATCGGGGGACAAAAGCACGCTGTAGCCCAGCTCCGTAAAGAATGTGAACCAGAAGGGATAATTCTCGTACAGTCCCAGCACTCGGGGAATGCCTACAACACCACGCTTTGCGGTTTCTTTGGGGGTAGGCTTGTAGTCGAACAGTCTCTTGTACTTGTAATCAAACAGGTTGGGCAGGTCGGATTTTTTCGTGCCAAGCCCTGCGCCGCGCTCACAGCGGTTGTTGGTGATGAAGCGTGTCCCGTCTCCGAATTTGCTGATGGTGAGCAGGCAGTTGTTGCTGCACCGTCCGCAGCGGGCGGTGGATTTGGTGATGGAGAAGTTGTCTAACTTATCGGCAGTTGCGATGGTGGAGCCTTCCCCGTCGTCACGGTTCATGGCGATAAGCGCACTGCCGTAAGCGCCCATAAGCCCCGCCTTGTCGGGTCTTACCGCCTCACGCCCGCAGGTCAGCTCAAAGGCTCTCAGCACCGAATTATTCATAAAGGTGCCGCCCTGCACGATTATCTTCTCGCCCATGTCCTTGGGGTCACGAATTTTTATTACCTTGAACAGCGCATTTTTTACAACGGAATAGCTCAGACCAGCCGAAATATCCGCAACGCTTGCGCCCTCCTTCTGGGCTTGCTTGACACGGCTGTTCATGAACACGGTGCAGCGTGAACCTAAATCAACGGGATGCTCGGCGGTAAGTCCAAGCTGTGCAAACTCAGCGCTGGTCATGCCAAGAGCTGATGCGAAGTTCTCGATAAAGCTGCCGCAGCCGCTGGAGCAGGCTTCGTTGAGAAGTATGCTCTGTATCTCGCCGTCCTTCACACGGATACACTTCATATCCTGCCCGCCGATGTCCAGAATGAACTCCACACCGGGCAGCATACGCTCCGCCGCCTTGTAGTGCGCCATCGTCTCTATCTCGCCGAAGTCGGTTTTCAGCGCCGCCTTTATAAGGTGCTCGCCGTAGCCCGTTGCAGTCGCCTTTGCTATGTATGCGCCCTCGGGCATTAAGCTGTATATCTCCTGCAAAATGCCGATAACGGATCTCAGCGGGTCGCCCATGTTATTGTTGTAGTGGGAGTACAGCAGCTCGCCTTTCTCGTTTATCAGCGCCGCTTTCGTTGTGGTGGAGCCTGCGTCTATGCCTAAGTAGCATTTGCCCTTGTGCTTGGACAGGTCTGCCGTGGGAATGACAGCTTTTCCGTGCCGCTCCATAAACGCCGCTTTCTCCGCCTCGTCCTTGAACAGCGGGTCAAGGCGTTCCACCTCATGGGTCTCCACTGCGGAAAGGTCGTTTATCTTAGCTTTAAGCTGTTCAAGGGAAATTTCCCCACGGTTGTCGGACAGCGCCGCTCCCGTTGCAACAAACAGGTTTGCGTCCTCAGGGAAGATGATGTCCTCGGGCTGTAAATTCAGCGTGATAATGAACCGCTTTCTCAGCTCTGACAGGTAGTGCAGGGGTCCGCCCAAAAACGCCACCTTGCCTCTGATAGGCTTACCGCAGGCAAGTCCGCTGATGGTCTGATTTACCACAGATTGGAACACCGAAGCCGCAACGTCGCTGCGCTTTGCGCCGTCGTTCAGCAGCGGCTGTATATCCGATTTTGCGAAAACGCCGCAGCGGGAAGCTATCGGATAAATCGTTTCCGCGTCTTTAGCAAGCTCGTTGAGCCCCGTTATGTCGGTGTTCAGCAATGCCGCCATCTGGTCGATGAACGCGCCCGTGCCGCCTGCGCAGGTGCCGTTCATGCGCTGCTCTATCCCGCCCTTGAGGTAGGTTATCTTGGCGTCCTCGCCGCCCAACTCTATGGCAACGTCGGTGTCGGGTATCAGCTTTTCGATGGCGACTGCGCCTGCTGTGACCTCCTGCACAAAGGGAATGTCCAGCCATTTTGCAACGTTTATGCCGCCGCTGCCCGTAACTGCTGCGGTGGCGGTTTCGCCTTTTATCCGGTCAATGCCCTCAAGCAGCACCTCGGCAAGGGTCTTCTTTATGTCAGAGTAGTGCCTTTGATATTTTTTATGTACGGTTTTGCCCTTTTCGTCCAGCACTACGATTTTTACCGTTGTGGAACCAACGTCAAGTCCGATATGGAACATATATCCGTTTCCTTTCTCCGTTACACTTGTACAATTCATTATACAACATTCCGAGCAAAAAATCAACTTAATTACGCCAAGAAAAAACTTCCGAAAAATTTTTCAAAAAAGGTGTTGACAAATAAAAATCGGTATGCTATAATACAGACAATCAATCGTGCAAGATTAAATTGTACAAAATCAAAAGGAGGAAACATATATGAGCGTTTATGATTACAAGGTAAAGGCACAGGACGGCAGCGAGGTCAGCCTGTCCGACTACAAAGGCAAGGTGCTGCTTATCGTCAACACCGCAACAGGCTGCGGCTTCACTCCACAGTACGACGAGCTTCAGGATCTGTACGAGCTGCATCAGAAGGACGGACTGGAAATACTGGATTTCCCCTGCAACCAGTTCGCAGACCAGGCTCCGGGCAGCGACGAGGAGATACACGACTTCTGCACGGGGCGCTACGGCATTACCTTCCCCCAGTTCTCCAAGATAGACGTGCTGGGCGAAAACGCACACCCGCTGTTCAGGTATCTGTCTGAAAACACTAAATTTGAGGGCTTCGGCAAGGGTCCCATGACCCTGATTCTCAAAGGGGTTGTGAAGAAAATGGATAAGGACTACAAGAACAACGGCAACGTAAAGTGGAATTTCACCAAGTTCCTGATAAACCGTGACGGCGAGATTGCAGGACGCTTTGAGCCTACTGCCGATTTAAAGGACGTGCAGGCAAAGGTAGAGGAGGTGCTGTAATGTTCCACTACGACTACAAAACGGAAAATACCTGCTCCCAGCTTATAAGTCTCGACCTTGACGGGGACGTTGTACATAACGTCAGCTTTATGGGCGGCTGCAACGGAAATCTGAAAGCGATACCGCTGCTGATAGACGGCTGGACGGTGGAGCAGATAGAGAGCAAGCTGTCGGGAGTCACCTGCGGGCGCAGACCCACCTCCTGCTCGGATCAGCTTGCAAAGGCTGTGCGTGAGGCGTATGAGGCTTCAAAAAATAAAACAGCTTGATTTTATCAAGCTGTTTTTTATTTATGGATTGGTTACCGTTCCGATGAAAAGGGGGATATTGGTCTCTCTGTCGATTATCATGAACAGGAACGGACGGTCGAGGATAACGTATTTTTTTTCTTCAGGTTCGGAAGGAGCGGCGCTTCCATTCAGCATTTCCACCACGGTAGCCGCTCCCGCCTTTGTGCCAAGCTCGTCTACCGCAATAAAGGTCTTGTGCAGAACTCTGCCGATATAGATGTTGTTTTGGGGGCTGTCGGGGGTGCCGAGCCTTGTAAAATCGGCGGCGCTTATGTCGAAGGCGGAGGTCATTCCGAGCTGTTTAAGCTGTGCGCTAAGCTCCGTGTCGTAGTCGTAGCTGAACTTGGGCAGGGAGGTGACGGTCTCGTAATATTCTGCGCCGCTTAACATATCGTACAGCCCATCGGCGGTAAGCCCGTCTATATAATCCTCAAGAGAAATATCCTCGTTGGGAAGAATGGCGGCAAAAGCGTATCTTCCGCCCTCGTAGCTTTTCATAAAGCCCACTGCGCTGCCGTCCTCAAAGTAGGGATAGTGGCTGGTGTCGTGGAGGAATTCCACGGTTTTTTCGGCGCCGTCCGAGGTGGTGAAAACGCCGTCCCAGACCTGTTCCTTTTCGTATACGTCGCTCCACCTTGCGTCAAAGGCAAGGGCGTTGACGATATACATGAACGCAGAGTCGTCGATGTCGTTGAGTATTTTGTCTATCATGCCGTCGGTGTTGTTTTTTACCCAGTTGTTTATGTCGGTCAGGGTCTGATTATCGAAGGGAGATTTGTAAACGGGCGCACCGTAATAATCGGCGTTGGTCTGCAGGAAATCCTGCTCCACCTGCACCTGTCCGTCGTCCTTCAGCCACAGGGAATTTGCGATGTGGAATTTGCAGTTTTTCTCACTGGGCAGACCTCTCATATACTGCACATAATAATCGTTCAGCTCCTGCACAGGCAGTCCCAGCACGTTTTCCATCTCCGTCAGGGTGCCGTTGTCCGCTCCGTTGGCGGTCATGGAAAGGGCGATGCTTACGGACAGGGGAGAAAGCAGCAGGTTGTCATAGCCATCGTAAGCGGCTGCTGTCTTGAACAGGTCAAGGGCAAAGCCCGTCTGGGCAAGGGCAAAAGTCTCGTCAGCGTCCTTGCCGCTTACGTTTGCGGGGGTAATTCCTTTGGTGAGGTCAGCCGCCTTCACCTCGGTGCTGCAAGCGGTAAGGCTTGTGAGGGAGCAGGAAAGCGCCAGTATGCAGGCAAGCGCCAATGCAGGTTTTTTCAGTTTCATATACTCTCCTTTGCAAATGCGGCGAGATTATCAGTTAAGTGCGCTCCTTGATTATCTGCGCCATTTCACCTACGTTCTTCATTCCGCTTACCTCACCCATGGTGAAGCGAACGCCGAACTCGCTTTCCACTGCGTCGATAAGGGTGATGTGGTTAAGGCTGTCCCAGTCCTCGATGTCGGCGGCGGTGGTGTTCTCGTTTACCTCGATGCCGTCGTCGTCGAAAACGTCACGGAAAACCTCGTTTAATCTACGGTAGATCTCTTCCATTTTTGTTCCTCCGTCAGTTTATTTTTATGTGTGAAGTTTTGTTCCGATAGCTGTTCAAATCAAGGCTCCACAGGGTATTGCCCTGTTCGTCCCCGCTGATTTTCTCAAATCCGAAATCCCTGTACAGCTCCTTTACCATGGAGTTTTTTGCAGTGGGATAGTAGTGCCCCTGCAAGGTCGATAAGCCCTGCTCCTTAGCCTTTTCCGCCAGCATATCCAGCATTGCGTACTCCATTTCACGCTTCAGCACGCGGCAGCTCATGAGCCACAGCTGAATGTCCAGAATGTCGCCCTGCTTCTCGCCGATGACTACGCTGACTATGCCGTTGTCGCCGAACTTGTCCTC
>JAFLUH010000042.1 GCA_022508895.1 Oscillospiraceae bacterium | reverse complement strand
TATTCGGTGGACGGTGCGGTGAGTGGAGAGGAACTCACCGCAAATATCTCCGATGTGCTCATTCAAGGCGGTATTACAACAAGTATCGCAAATCGGTCAAAAGCCCTGCTGGAAGCCCTCAAGCTTCACTGCCACAGCTTCCCCATAAAGCCGAACGAAAACGAGATACACGTTCAGAACGGCGTTATCATAGCAGACGGAGATTGTGGTAAGTCGCCCACCTTCATACCCGAAAAGAAATTCTGCTTAAACAGGCTCAATATCAATTACGACCCCGATATGTGGAACGGGGTGTATTATCCTGCAAATTTTCAGTCGTTTCTTTACAAGCTCTTGGACAGTCAAGATGTCCTGACTTTGCAGGAATTTCTCGGCTATTGCCTTATACCGTCCACAAGGGCGCAAACGGCATTGTTCATTATCGGCAGCGGCGGCGAGGGCAAAAGCAGAATAGGCGTTGTACTGAACGCTATATTCGGTGCGGCTATGCTATCGGGTAGTTTTCAGCGTGTCGAGGACGATAAATTCTTCCGCTATAACCTGATAAACAAGCTGGTGATGAATGACGATGATATGCAGATGACTGCCCTGAAATCCACGGGCTACATAAAGAACATAATTACCGCCGAGATACCGATAGATGTTGAAGCGAAGGGAAAGCAGTCTCGTCCTGCACAGCTTTACTGCCGCTTTTTATGTTTCGGGAACGGCTCGCCGAAAGCACTGTACGATAAATCGGACGGTTTTGCTCGGAGACTGCTTATTCTTTCAGCAAAGCCGAAACCTACCGACCGCAAGGACGACCCTTTTCTTGCGGAGAAATTCATAGCTGAAAAGGAGAAGATTTTCTGCTGGATGTTGGACGGTCTGCGGCGGCTGAAAAGTAACAACTATCAATTCACGGTGAGCGAGAAAACAAAGGCGAATGTTGCCGAGGCAGTAGCGGATAATTGCAATATCGTAGACTTCCTTGCGGAAACAGCAGGCTTTCAAGAGAAGGCAGTCATCAGTTCCACCACGCTCTACAAGATATATTACGGGTGGTGTGAGGATAATGGTCTGACCGCCCTTAAACGGGAAACCTTCATAAATTGGCTGAAATCCAATGCGGCGAAATACTCTGTCAGATACTCAAATAACGTCTACGAAAACGGAAAGCGTGTTCGGGGTTTTGAGGGAATATTTCTTAAATAGAGAAAATGGTGTACAGGTGTACATTTGGCTTTGCAGTGCGGTTTTATGGACTTTTTATGATGTACAAAGTCTGTACAAGCTGTACGACTTTACACTTTCTGTACGCAGAGGTACAGCAGAATAAGCGCAATAAATGGCTTTGTTATGCGGAATGTACGCCTGTACACCGAAACAAGCAATCTTTTTCTTTTCAGCCGTGTAAATTTTGCAGCATTATCTGAAAAGAAAAAACAAAAGGGGTGTGCAGAGGGGTGTTCCCCTTTGCCCCTCGGAGAGCGCCGTATCTTTGATGTTGATGGAGCTTGCGTAATCAATGTCAAAGGTACTATGGCGTTACTTTTGGCACAAAAGCAGCAAGCAGGAAGGACGATGATATATGGCAAAATCTATAACGCATTGTCAGGGCAACGGCAGTCTTACTCACAATAACCGCACATTCGCCGCAAAGAACGTAGACAGCTCACGGACGGGAAATAATATCGTGTTTGTAAGACAACCGATAGATGTCGTTTATGATGAGATATTCGGTGCAGCAGTCGAACGCTATAATGCAAAGCAAAAACGCTCCGACAGGAAAATTACAACAAGCTACTATGAACATCTTTTCAAGCGTTCCCCTGCCCAGAGCATAGTTACATCTGCGGATAAGCGAAAGAGCTTTTATGAAGACCTTGTGCAGATTGGAACAAAAGACGATACGGGTATAGGGACAGAGGGTGCTGCTGTTGCTGCCGAATGCTTGACGATTTATATGAACGGTTTTCAAGAACGCAATCCGAATTTTCGGGTGTTCAATGCCGTTCTTCATATGGACGAAGCTACGCCGCATTTACATATCGACTATATCCCTGTTGGACATTACAAGCAAGGGGTTGATACTCAGAACGGGATTGCACAGGCGTTAAAGGAAATGGGCTATGGAACAGGTAAAGACGCTATCAGCCGTTGGAGAGAAAAAGAACGGGCGATTTTAGAAGAAATCTGCAAGGCGCATGACATAGAAATCTCTGCGCCCCAAAAATCCCGTGGGAGCTTGACGGTTGAAGAATACAAGAAGTATGCTCAAATTGCTGAAAAGGTGGACGAGAAGCAGAAAGAGATAGAACAGCTTGACGGCGAGATTGGCGATAGGGAGCAGATACTTGAATGGCGGCAGCAGGCGGTCAGCGACGCTGAAGCGGTTATTGATAAGCTGGACAGCGAATATCAAGAGAAAAGTGTTGCGGTTGAACAGCTTGACAATGAGATTTCCGAAAAGAGAAATGCACTTGCTGAAACAGCTGCCGTTCTTGAAGCGAGCGCACAAAAGGTGTCGGAAATCAACTCTATTGATAATATCGAAACAGGTAAAACTGTTTTCGGCGGTAAGGTCACGGTGGCGAAAGAAGATTATGAAAAGCTAACGGATATTGCGAAAAAGCAGATCGCCGCCGATAACAGGGAGAGCGAGCTGACCGCCGAGGTTACAAAGCTGAAAAAAGAAAACGAGGAGCTGTGCGCCGAGAACAGTAAGCTCCGTGAAAATGTGCGGACTGTGAGGTCGTTACAAAATTCTTTTTCAGCTTTGCAACGGGAGCTTGAAACTTGGAAACAAAAATACAAGCGGGTGATGGGGTTTGTTGAGAGTCTTAACCTTACTAAGAAACTAAGTGAGTTTCTGAAACCAATCAAGCGTGGATTGCATAGATAACAAAAGGGCGGTGTTCTGATGAACGCCGCTCTTTTCCGCTTTGAGCTACAAATTAAATTCATTAACTATTTCAGCAAGACATAATCCCGCTGCTTGCTGTTGATGTTCCGTATCCATTTTTTTGATAGCCTCACACAAATCGTGCATTGCCTTAACAGCTTTTGCAACCTCCATGCTTTGATTTGCTTGATACCTTGCTATCTCATTTTGCATTTGAAGATAATTATATCTGGAAACATACTGCGGATTAAAAATGTGATTGTAATAATACATAGTCGAACCCCTCCAAAAAGCCCTTAAAAGTTAATTGTGAGCTGGAAATCTTCATCTGCTGGTTGCTCGTTTTCAAGCTGCTGCATAATGCTTTTTGCAATAATTTTCGCCATATCGACAGGAACGGCGTTCCCGACCATTTTATAGCCGTCATCGACCTTGTCATATACGAACACAAAATCATCGGGAAATGTTTGCAGTCTTGCGCATTCACGAACAGTCATGCGGCGATAGAGATGTTCACTGCCTTCCAGAAAAATGTGTTTATTTTCTGCGACCTTCGGCATAATCGGAGCTTGCGGGTGAAGCTGAGCCTGTCTGCCTGACGCCTGAACTGTAAATCCACACTCGTTCCACTGCCGAACTCGGTTTCTGCTCATAAAAATAGTCGAATAACTTCCTACAAAATACTCATGATTAGGAACTTTAACATTGGGATTGGCGTAATTTTTATCCATAGCGGGAACAGCACTGTCTTTCAAGTCATATATCGTTTCTGCCAATGTTTTATGTATGTATGGAGTTTTAGGAAACCTGAAGGATATTCCCAAATCGTTTCTAAATCCAATATAAAACACACGTTTTCTATCTTGTGGTATACCATAATCGGCAACATTAACAAGCGTTACAGATAGGTTGTAGCCGCATTCACGGAACATTTCCTTGATGTTCTTAACAGCGGTTTCGTGGCGCTTGGAGAGCATTCCGACAACATTCTCTGCTAAAAAGAACATTGGTTGTTTATTCTTTAAAATGCGGATATAATCATAGAAAAGCTTTCCACGCTCATCATCTATGCCTTTGAGAGAGCCTGCCTCTGACCACGATTGACAAGGTGGACCTCCGATTATACCGTCACAGTCAGGGATTTCCTCACTTTTTATTTTGCGAATATCACGCTTGTCAAGCCTTACAGAATGATTTTTCTCATAAGTTGCCCATATCGCCCGGTCATATTCATTGGCATAGACGATATTAAATCCTGCTTGTTCAAAGCCTAAATCAAGACCACCTGCACCTGAAAAGAAACTTGCTATGTTCATCTTTCGCTCCTATATAACAAAAGTTATCAGCTTGACATTCTTCAATTGAGCAGGATTGTTCGGAGATTTAATCTGACTATCTGTTATTGCCAATCCGTCTATCTTTCCCGGCAAATCAAGCAACTCCGCTGTATTGTCGAATGTGTTCCATTTATCCTCGTTGATTATGCACATAAAGTTAAAACGCTTACTGTGATCACGTCTGAACAGATAATTAAATACACTAAATGGATTTTCAATGCCCCACATACCTCTGACACGGAGATATGTAATACCGAGCGGGTCAACTCGGTTTACCCTGCCGAGTTCGTTTGTTTCAGCAAATTCTACATCGGGTATGTTTTGAACGCCGCACTTAATAACGTTCTTTATTCTCTCATAAACATCTTTTTCGGCACAGTAATCATCGCCATAAACCATGGCAAGCGAGGAAAGAGCACCGCTGCCATTTGGCACGATCCCGACTGCGTATATCATATCCTTGACAGACCACTTTTCACACGTCCTACAAGCTGTGCTTATCATAGGACTGTCAGAGAACAGTTTTGCTTTCGGATAACTGCTGTTCAGAGCCAAAGACGAGCCGTTGGATTCGATTTTCTTTACCTCAATAGCGTCACCATTGTGAAGCATAGCGTCGGGCGGGTTGTTTTGATTGCCGAGGTAGCTGAACACTTTGCTTAATGCAATATTTCGGTTTTGTTCATTGGTTTCGTTTACCGTTCCCGCAAATAAGTCCTTTATGTACTCCTCTAAACCTTTGCCCATATCGTTCGCACGATTATGACCTGCGGAATACTCACGAAGATTTAGTATTGGATTGGTTACGAGGTTTATGATTGCGTTGATTATGTTGCTCATTATATGCACCGCCCTATTTCCAGCTTTTAACTATACTATATCATATTTTATCTCAACAATCAAGTAGTTGTGTTTTCTTGACAAATTCCAATCCCCGTTCTATTCTGCCCTAATTAGTGAGAAGAATATCCTTGATAGTCTCCAGATGTAGTATAGAAATTATAATAATATGAAAAAACGGAACAAACTTGTAAAACCATTAAACTATTGACAAACTGAATAAATTATGATACAATATTTAGTATATTGGAATATAACAAACTGCAATATATTGAAAAGAAGCAGATAAATAATAATGACAACCTTGTTATCGCTATGGCAATCTATATGTTGGGAATTTGGAAGCTTATAAAAGTTTCGATAAATAGGCTGCAAGCGAATTATGAAATCTAACTTGCAGATAAGATTTACAAAATAGAGGAGTATATGATGTTGGAAGATAAAATACCAAAGATTTTTATATCGTATTCGTGGAGTAGCGATGACTTGGTAGTTCCTTTGGCGGAGCGTTTAGTTTCTCACGGTGTAGACGTCGTCTTGGATAAATGGGACCTGAAAGAGGGGCAAGATAAATATGCTTTCATGGAGCAATGTGTAAATGATCCTGATATTGATAAGGTTCTGATAGTTTGCGATAAGAAATATGCAGAAAAGGCTAACAAACGAGAAGGTGGCGTTGGTGATGAAACTGCAATAATTTCGCCTGAAATTTACGGAAATGTCAAGCAAGAAAAATTTGTACCTATTATTGCTGAATGTGATGAAGAGGGTAATCCGTATGTGCCTGCATACATAAAATCAAGGATATATATTGACTTATCCAATGTGGATAATTATGAAGATGAGTATGAAAAATTATTGCGAAATATATATGAGAAGCCACTAATAAAGAAACCAAAACTTGGTGCAAAACCAGAATGGTTAGAAGAAGATAAAGCGAACATTTTCCCAATCCAAGATCTTGTAAAACAGATTAAAGGAGCAACAGCAAGTAAAAAGCAAGAGGTTTTAACACAAAGATTTATTGCAGAATATATTGAAACGCTTAAACAATATTATGATAAAAATGTTAGCGATCCCAAAGTTATATTTGAGACTTTTATAGGATTGAAAAGCGTAAGAGATTGTTTCCTTGATTTTTTGGATGCCTTATTAGGCACAGAATGCGATATTGGCAGTATAATAGCCGAAGCCTTTGAAACAATGTATAACACTCTTATATATGCTAAAACATACTCCAAAAACGCTTGCTCTTGTAACGATTATGAGTTTGAAATATATAAGTGCCATATATGGGAATTATTTATCTGCGTAGTCACATTTTTGAGGTTTTACAAGCAATATAAGTCGCTAAATCATATATTGACAAACACATATTTTTTAATAACAAGCCCATTGGAAGGAAGAAAGATTCCAACAAACTATTCGGCATTCAGGCATTGGAGCGACATAATTGAAAGCGGTTATAAGCCTACAACAGAAAACAAAAACAAGCACACTTTAATGGGACATACACTATGCAATGAAAGAGAAAAGCTACCAATATATACAGGTGAAGCTATGGCTCAAACAGATTTGTTTTTGTATCAAATTTTCGATGCTTTAAATGTGACCATTGACGAAAACTATCGACCTTATTATTCTTATTGGTTTCCAACTTGCTATGTTTACGCATATGATAAAAGCAATGAATGGGAGTACCTAAAATCTCGTAAACGTTGTGAGCAATTATTTGATTTATTTGGAGTTTCTTCAATTGAAGCGTTGAAAGAAGCTGTAAGCAAATGTACTTACGATCGTGATATGAGATACAATAGCGCATATCATGCTGCACCTGCTATTTTAAGCTACATCAAACTTGAAGATATAGCAACGATGAATTGAAATGTTAGCAATTCTGGGGTCAATGGCAGTTTTATAAACGACGATACAATATGAGTGGGAGATATTTATGAAAAACAATGGTGATATAATTCCTTTTATTAAACAAAAAAATTATGTAATGATCAACAACCAGTTGGGCGGCGGATCATTTGGCAAAACTGTATTATTACAAGATCCAGTTATTGATGAACTGTTTGTTGCAAAGAAATATGAACCGGAGTTCGAAGAAATCAAAGAGAAATTCTATAAAAATTTTCAGGATGAAATTAAAATATTATATAAATTAAATCACCGTAATGTTGTCAGAATCTATAATTACTATACATATGATGAGGGATGTATAGGGTATATCATTATGGAATATATTGATGGAAAGAATATAGGGGAGTTTATTGAAGACTATTCAGAGAATGCAAAAAATGTTTCTATAGATGAGATTTTTATTCAGTTGATTGATGCATTTTGTTATATTGAAAGTCTTGGTATTGTCCATAGAGATATTCGAGAGGGAAATATATTGATTGATAATGACGGAACAGTAAAAGTCATTGATTTTGGAATAGGAAAAATATTTGAAGCCATTGATAGCAGTGATGATAGTCTTGTGTCGCAGGTTAATCGAGACAACTCAGATACACTCCCTAGAGAATACTATGAAGGGATTTACACATCTAAAACAGATATGTTTTATCTGGCTGAGCTATTAAATCGTCTTATTAGAAATGCAGATAATTCCGAGTATTTAAATTTTTCATATCAAAAAATAATTGATAAGATGATGCAAAAAGAACCCTCAAATCGTTATGAATCATTTATATCAATTAAAGATGAGATAGGGAGACACGATTTTTCAAATATGAATATATCTGAAAAAGATAAAAAGATATATCAAAGTTTTACATCCTTAGTATTTGCATCTTTAGATCGATTTATAGATGAACGAAAATTCAATACTGATATTTCAATTTTTGTATCTCGATTAGAAAAAGCTTTGAGAGATAACAGTTTTGAGGATATAATTCAGAAAAATTCAGATATCATAGGCAGTATAGTAATTGGAAAATATCAATATAATAGTAGGATTAATATTCCATGTCATGTTGTAAAAGAATTTCTTGATTGGTTTAAAGAATCGAATTTGCAATCAAAGGAATTGATTTTAAATAACATAATTGCTAAGCTTTCAATTGTTAGAATTGAAGAGAGTGAGCCTGATTATCCTTTTTAAAGCAATACCATTTGTACTCACTGTAGCCAATTATCAAGTCAATTATCTTGGCTACAAATTGGCTACAAAAAATTGCAGAACGAACTAATAATTCATATAATGTCTGGATTATATGGACTAAATGCGTATTTTAACTGCATATTATAATAAGTTTTCACTATAATCCAGCAGAGTGGGAATAAAGATTCACACCCCACAAACCGTTTAACAATGCGGTTTGTGGGGTGTTGTTTTTGTGCTTGATACCGATTTGATACCGTTTTGACCTCAGTGGGGTAGATGATAAAATTGCGCAAATACGTATTATAAGCTGAATTATGCGCTGGTGTTGTGACAACGTTTTGGCTACATAATTGGCTACAGTGAGTACAAATTGAGTACATGCGTAACATCTCCTAAAATCTGCTTCAGGATACCCTGAAATCAGTTCCACAGTAGCTTGCGTAACATCAAAATAGTAATTATCCTGCTAACATTACTGCTATTTCTTCCCAAAAATCCTTATTTATTGCATCAAAAGCTGCTCTGTCAGTATCATATTCCACCACAAATTCATGCAATATACTAATGAAAATTGCTCAGTATTTTGGCTACAATCACATTTTAACTCGCAAAGAAACGTGTGTCAATAAGGCTGGTTGACATTTTGAGTTCGCCAATATATTAAGTAAAGCTCATATCTGGTCTTTCACGTTTACAATCCAGCTTTACCTTTTCAGGAATTACACCAAGAAAGTAATTTTCAAGCAAATCCCAACGATCCTCATTAGAAAAATCTCCCTCATAAAAATATGTAAGCATTTTGACAGAGATCAAATGTCTTTCAGCGACAGATTCCAACAGCCTATTTTTGTAGTTGTAAGGTGCATTTATTATATTTTTTAGTGCTCGAATCTGGTTGATGTAAATATATAACTGGCTATTTGCTCCGCCAATCATTTCAAAGGTCAGAATACTCATGGACTCAAGAATTCCCAAAATCACACTATATTCTCTGGCTTGTTTACCGTTGTCATTGATAATATATAATTTTCCTTCGTGAGTTTCGTTCTCAATCTTTCTCAGTCCTGCTTCAACCCACTGAAAATATGAATTTACAGCAACATTAAACTGATATTTTATCTTTCCGTCATTAGTTGCTCTTTCGCTTACAATCGAAGTAGATGTGCGAGCAAAATTTTTCCTATATGAATCTATTGATGCGATTACAACCTCACAAATTGTATGCGCTTTATATTTGTTTAGTCCACAAGTCGCAGAAAGCTCATCAACAATTTCAGAAACAGCAGTAAATTCGGAAGAGATTATTTTTTTCCCAATAAACCCCTTAAATGCGTTCCAAATGTTTCTAAAGCTACTTGAATAGTCATCGCTATAGGATACATTTACACAAAGTGCTGGTGTCATCGGGTATTTTAACACGAAATCCAAATTCTCATGATCTTTAGTATAAAGAAGATATTTGAACTTTGGAAATGATTGATTTTTGTAATCTTTATCCCATATTGTGCTTAATATAACTCGACAAATATGTTTGTTGCTTTCTATTTCTTCTATGGAATGAGGATATCGTTGTAAAATGCGCTGTTGCACCGATGGCTCTATTTCAAAGAAACCAATCGAAAACATGGGAATCGGGCGTACTGTTATCGGAGAAAAGCCTATATTTGCTTCAAAATCCTTTTGAATCAAAAGAAGTGCTGTTTTCACCTTGTTCACGTTGCTGTCCTCATCACTAATGGGAGAACCAAAAATATATGTAAAGTTTTCAGCGTCCAAAAGCATAGCATTCCGTTTTTTTGTTAAATCTCGGTTTTTTTCGTTCCGCAAATTCTGGTGATACAACTCATCGATTTTTTCAATGACCTTAATTAGTTGGTACTTCTGTATTGTAGAAAGTCCATGCAATCGGTTTATGTGCTTGAAGTCACGAGAATTGTAATTGTATAATGCTTCGCCCCTTAAATCTTCCCGTCTGGCTGCACGACCAATTTCCTGAACATAATCACAGACGTTACCTGTTGGTGCGAAATGAACGACCAACTCAATATCATTGATATCAATTCCCATGCCAAACGCCTTTGTTGCAAGCATTACAAGTTTTTCTTTTGCAAGGAACTTTTCGTAATTTTCCTGTTTTTCATCCTTGCTGAGCGAGCCATGATAAACTGCTACACGCTCAACTTCACGTTTGTCCCTTAAGTACTCGTAACAACGTATGATCAATGCTACTGTTGGAAAATAAATTAATGTCTTCTTGTTTGTAATGATTGCCCGATGTAAAATATCCTCAATCTGATTGAACTTATCCAACTCATATTCTGTTCGACCTTCTTTGTGCTTTTGAGGATTATTGATAACAATATCAATATCTTCACGCTTGATGTAGCCTAAATATGTGATTGGACTAAGCATATGAAGACTATTTATCGTTTCGGTATACATATCCTCAATCCCACGATAAATTGCGGTTGCTGTAAAAGTACCAATTACAAATGATCTTCCTTTTGTCGTCATTTGTCGTTTCCTAAGCTTACGAATATGGTCTCCGAGATACCAGTAATCAGGTCGAAATTGTTTCCCCCAAGTAGTGACAATATGTGCCTCATCTATTATAATCATACCTATCGTTCTATCCCCGATAAGCTGTTCTACATCACTACGACTTAATAATGTTTCAGGAGAAATATAAAGAATGTGATACTGTCCTTCAGATACTTTTTCAATAATATCCTGTTTAATAATAGGTGATATATCTGAATTGATCGTTTTTGCTGATGAATAATTCTTCAACTCCAAATTCTTCACTTGGTCATTCATCAAACCAATCAGTGGAGATATAACTATCGTCAGTAAATTGTATTTTTCAGCAAGGTAAATTGCAGGAATCTGGAACATTACTGATTTGCCTGCTCCTGTAGGAGCTGTAACAAATACATCTCTAAAATGTTTTCCTTCACCGCAATTTTCTACTTCTTCAACCAAATTAGCAATGATACTTTCCTGTGATACCTGCTTAACTACCTTTTCTCCTTGCTCAATAGAATTCATTTCATAAACAGACAAATTTCTGAAGGAAGAATACCCCCAATATTTTTGCAGGATCTCACCGTACTCATCACGGTGAACATATTCGCCGTCAAGTTCCTGAGCTTTAATAAAGGAAATTTCGGTATAGCCTTTCCAATAATGAGCTATAATTGCGATATGGTCTTTCAGCTTATTTATATCACCCGTATAATTAGATATTCGGATATGAATTTCATTAGGCTCAGTAAGCATCAGCTTTACCATATCGATATAGTCAGCTTCTTCAATAATATCTACGAAATCATCAGGCTGTTCAGCGGAGTAAAGCAAATCCGCATGGTTATTTTCAAACAGATTGACCGTAATAACTTTTTGGCTCTGTAACGCCAAGACGGGACAGTAAACGCCCATTAAATAACCATTATATTCTTTCAGCCCTTGGAAAATAGAAATGTACTCATCAATATCTCCAATATAACTGCTATCTGTTTCTCCTTCTTCTGATTCCGCATAATGATTCAAAAGACCAGCACGAACGTTATCATCAAAGCACTCTTCAATAGGATATTGCTCCATATAAATATTGTTATTTAAGATGTAGATTTCTTTGTATTGATCTACCACAAAATTTGAAAAAAGTAAGAATTCCTCATAACTCAAATACTGCCTTCTCTCAAAAATAGACATAAAATATCTAAACTTATTTGATATTACATCTGCCAAATCGATTCTCTCAATAGAATTATCTACAATTGACAAAGGGATTCCTTTTAATACAACAATAGCATCGCTGCCGATATGTAATTCAGCTAATTTTTCTTTTATACAATTTGCTATTATTCTGTTAGACATACTCATTCCTCCATAAAGATTTTTAAATGACATGAGCGCTTTGGGTGTCGCAATTTACGTTCCGCTCTTTTCTCAATTTGACGAATACGCTCTCTACTACGATTAAATATCCCCGCAATTTCTTCCAATGTTCTTGGTTTGCCATCATCCCATCCATATCTGAGCTTAATGACTTCCTGCTCTTTGGGATTCAAATGCTGAAGAACAGATTCCAACTCTTTACGTAATTCTTTTTTAAACACAATTTGCTCTATAGAAATTTCTTCTTTGTCGGGTATAAAATCTCCCAATACGGAATCGCTTTCATCACCGATAGGCGTTTCTAATGATGTGTAGGATAGATAGTTGTTTTTCAAAAAAATACATTCTCGCACATTTTCCTCGGTTAAATCAAGTTCTTCGGAAATTCGTCTAATCCGATCATCTAAAGAAACATCT
The DNA here is from genome assembly GCA_022508895.1 of Oscillospiraceae bacterium. Taxonomy (GTDB): domain Bacteria; phylum Bacillota; class Clostridia; order Oscillospirales; family Ruminococcaceae; genus Ruminiclostridium_E. The sequence continues at coordinate 4,060 of JAFLUH010000042.1, read as the reverse complement.
GATTCTAAGATACGATTATTAACTGACATAACTTTATTTATTCTTTCCATCATATGTACTGGAATGCGAACCAAATATCCATTATCCATTATTTCACGTGCTATACTCTGCTTAATCCAATACACAGCATAAGTGCTGAAAGAAACATCTTGCTGTATGTTGAATCTTTGTGCCGCTTTAATCAATCCTAAAAAACCTACTTGCTCTAAATCCTCAAAATCCAGACGATTATCATATCGCTTTTCATACGCCGTAGCATATTTATCGACAAGCGATTTGTTTTTTATACATAGATCTTGAGCTGCTTGAGCATTTCCTTGTTGGATCAAGTGGCAAAGTATTTCATTGGATTGCCGTATTGTTTTATGAACAACTAAGCGTTTGCTATTTGTATCACTAATCCCTTTATCTTTGAAAATCGCATCATCGTACAGGACTTCAAAATCATCCTCAAAATCTTCAACAGAGGCGTTTTCATTGTCTACATCAAAAACAATGGTATCTTCATCGACATGGTTATCAACAAGATTAATACCGTTTATGAACAAGATATCCGTAACAGCATACTGTTCTCTTAATGACAGGATAGAGAAAAGTTTATCAAATTCGTCATAAGTTATAGCTCTATCTTTTACATAAGGGGCTACCATGCTCAAAATTACTTCTTCATTCACAACTATCCTGCCTCCTTTCTACATTTACAAACAACCAACGAAGTAGGTTCCCTTAGCTATTCCTTTAGGAAGTATTGCTGGATCAGACGTTTAATTATAATATGTAATAAAAAGGGCACCGACAGCTCATGTGTTGGAAATCAGTTCCCTGTTGTATAGTTATTTTTTTCTTTTGGACTTCCTTCAAAGTGTGAATAAAACCACTATTAGATATCATTATATCAAAAAAATATCAAAAATCAACATTTTTCATTTTTTATTTTGAACATATTTAAAACGATTAAATTATCAATCTAAAACGAAGGCAACACACAGCAAGTCCGCTACATTTTTACAGACGTCTTGTCCCGTTTTAATTTGCCAAGTTGATTATCTTCTTGCCCTGTTTCTCGGCGTATTGTATTGTCTTATATGCTCCGCCACTCTTGTGCTGAATACAGCATATTATCATGTCAGAACGGTCAACCATTTTCCTGTTGCGTATCTGTATCGCTGACTTGTAATACGCCTCGGCAGATTCGGAGCATATCTCCACTTCGTCATAATAATCAAGATACTGCTTTTCATTGTCACGGTAATCGGCTTTCATATACGGTAATATCAGAGTAAAGTGCGTATTTCCACAGCCATATTTACGAATAGACCTCTTTATAACTGATGATACAAAGAAATCAAACTCTCCATCCCGTCCAATCAGAAACTCTACATACTCTTTTTGCGTAATAAGGTCATGTAGGAGCTGATCCAGTCGATACTCAATCTCTGTATGTTCTTCTAATTCTCTATGACCGAAAAAGCTGACAGTATAAATATCCATAGTACGTGCCTACAAATTTATGTTATTATTCGTCTTATAAATGATATTTAGTGGAATAACATCTAATATAATTTGATTATAACATATATTATACGACTATTCAATACAAAACAACATATATTTTTTGAGTATACTCCCTTTTATTTGATGTATTATAAATAAGAGGTGAGCTGATATGACAGAAGATTTTGTAAGAAACAGGATAACACAGCTTAGACTGCAAAAAGGCGTTTCGGAGTATCAGATGAGCTATGACCTCGGTCACAGCCGTGGATATATTTATAATATTTCATCAGGAAAGTCACTTCCGCCGCTGTCTGAGCTATTTGCAATATGCGATTATTTCGGCATTACTCCTGCGGATTTCTTTGATGACAGCAATTCCAATCCTGAGCTGATACAAAAAGCTGTTGAAGGTATGAAACAGCTCGATGACGGCGACCAGCTTATGATACTCAACCATATAAATCGTCTTTTAAAAGAATAACAAAAACAGGCTTTCAGAATTGTTCTGCAAGCCTGTTTTTTGTGCTACATATATCATGGTTTTTACACGCCTGAAAAGAAAAAGATAAATCAAACAACCAATTTCTATCCCTTTATTTCAATCCCTGTACCTCTTTTCGATTTTCAGCCAACCTATCAAAATAATTGCCGCTATTGATAGACTGATATATTTCCTGTACTTTCAGCAAGGAGCTACGCCTGCTGTGCAGCTCACCCATATTCGCATTATACTCTGAAAGCGTTTTTACATTCTCACTGTATTGCCTTTTTAGCGGCTCCAATTCGGACATTGTTGTTATGCCGAATTTGTCAAGAAGTTCTTTTGCAAACGCTAATTTGGAAACAAACATTGCGTCGCCGCCGCAATACTGATTCTGAAAATAAAATTCAGCGTTTGTGATAATCTCACGGATTCTCCGCTGCATATCCCCCAGCTCATTTACTGCCGCTTGCAGTTCGTTTATATCAGACGCAATTTTATCTATCCGATTTTCCAATTCTGCCGCCGATGAAATTCCCTCACGGTTTATAACGCTTATCTCGCTTGCCAGTTCGTTGATGTGCCAATCGTTATTGATAGAATAACACTTAGTATCGTTATACTTTTTCGGAATTTTCCTGCCCTCAAAAATCAGAGTAACTGTCCTGTGAACTCCAACATAAAATTCATGTTCAATCCCTACGGTGGATTTCATTTTTTCTTCGGCTTTTTGCATATACGATTGCTTTTCGTTGAGCCGCTTTATCAAATTTTCCTCGGTGTACTCGTCGCCGAGAGTTTTAGTTCTTACAGCACGGTCAGCGTCCTGCGGTTTTACAGATATGTACTTTCCTTTACGCACCTCGTAGCCTTTTTCTTTCAGATTTGCAAGTAAACTGTCCAAATCTTTGGACATATAAATCAAGCGGTCTATTGTAAGCGCAAGCTCTTTTCTCCAAGTGAGTTTTACAGGCTTATATTTTTTTGCCAGCTCTCTTGCTTGTTCCACCGCCCATTCAGGAACGTGTATCCCGTCAATGTCATCAACAACGCTGATACCTTTTTGGCGTAGGCTGTCTGTGATGAAATTTAATTTTTGCTCATCACCAATCTTTATGTACCGGAAGTCAGATTGCATTTTGTTTTCAAGGTCAAGTATGTGGCTGTTCTTTTCTTCAACTTGCCGCTGTAAATCCTTTGCATTATTGACAAGTAAATCAATGTCAGATTGTTTTATATCTCTGGGATTCAGATTGGATTTTGAATATAGATTTTGCACACGCTCTTTTGCTTTTTCAATTTCCTGTGCAGCCTCTTTGTATTCATCTACGGTTAAGTGAGGACGCTTAATATTTTTATTTTCGATTGCAAGCCCGTATTTTTTCGCAATGCTTTTCATAATTTCTTTTTCTCTCACCGCCCACTGCTGACGGTCGGTTTGCCTGCTGCTTGTTCCAGCAATCCCCATTTCTTGAAGTGCTTTTTTAAGCGATACCCGCTTCTCCAATCCTCGTTTTGCGTCAGGGCAATTCGCAACAGGAACAAAGCTGATATGCAAATGGGGTGTTGCTTCGTCCAAGTGCATTACCGAGTTGAAAACAACAAGATTAGGATTTCTTTTTTCAAAATCCTTCATGTATTCGTCCAGCATTTTCTTTGCACGTTCGCCACCATTTGTCCCCACGCCTGCGTTTTTCATGTCGCCAAATTGTACAACAGCTTCGTAAAAAACTTTTTCCTGATTTCCATTTTTGATGTGGTCGTAGTAATTGGTTATTATTCTGTCGGCACGATTTTGTTTTTCGTTATACTTATGCAGAGCTTCAGAAAAAAGTTCATCATACAGCTCACGCAAATCTCTTTTCACATAGGTAATGTTATCATCAATCTTGTCGGCATTTACATTTTTTGCAACAAAATCTCTATTGTTGTGTTCAATGCAACCGGCGTCAACACGAACAGATAAGCTGATACTTTCCATAATATTTTCTCCTATTCTATTTTCAATTCGATAATAATTTTTAAGAGGTTACGCCAAAGTGGTTATACTCAATTACCACTTTTGACGAAACACTCCGTTTT
>JAFLUH010000041.1 GCA_022508895.1 Oscillospiraceae bacterium | reverse complement strand
AATAATTGGGTTGGGCGCAAAGCGCCCAACCGCGGCTTCGCCGGCGTCTCGAAAGCACTTGGTGCTCTGAAGGCACCCGCACCCCCTCTGAAGGCACTGCTTACCTGTACGAATACAGTCTGCACTTCATCATTCCGTTATACAGCTTTCTCTCCTTGTCCGCCTTCGCCCCGAAGCTCTCCTGAAAGCTCTCCCTTCCGGTTATCACATAAAGCGAGTGCTCTCCCACAGGCAGCATACGCTCGCCCATTATCCTGTATAATTCATCGGTCTGCCCTTCCGTCAGCATACGCTTGGCGTAGGGCGGATTTGTTATTATCTTGCACTTTTCCGCAGGGTATACGAAATCACGGATATCTCTTTTTTCGACCCTGATAAATTTATCCACTCCCGCTTTTTTTGCATTGCGTTTGGTAAGCTCCACAGCCGCAGGATCGAGGTCGTATCCGAACAAAGCCGCGTCCTCGTTCTTCACCCGCTCCCCGGCGGCGGCAAACTCGTCCTTCCACAGCCCCTTATCAAAGCACTCCCACTGCTGTGCCGCAAACGACCTGTTCATTCCCGGTGCGATACCCAGCATCTTCATAGCCGCCTCGATAAGTACCGTTCCGCTGCCGCAGAAGGGGTCGCAGACGGTATCGGAGCCTCTGACATGAGCCAGATCCACTATCCCTGCCGCCAGCGTCTCACGAATGGGCGCCTCCACCGAGCTTTTTTCACGGTAGCCCCGCTTATGCAGGCTTGTACCGGTGGTGTCCAGCGTCAGCAGCGCCCTGTCCTTCTGTATCAGGAAATGCACGGGGTACTCTGCTCCCGTTTCAGGCAGCGTTTCCGCTCCGTACTTCTGCCCCATGCGCTTAGCCAGCGCTTTTTTTACCGTCCGCTGTATGGCGGGTATACTGGTGAGGCGGGAGCTTACGGAATGCCCCTTCACAACGGGAAAGGCGCCGTCCCGTCCCGCAAACTGCTCGATAGGCGACGACAGAGCGCCTTCAAAAAGCGAATCAAAGTCGGGGGCGTCGAACTCCCCCAGCACTATCCCCACCCGCTCCGCCACGGAGGAGGTGATATTCATTCGGGCTATCACCTCCGCCCCGCCGCTGAAGAACACACGCCCATCGGCGACCGAAAGCTCGGTGCCGCCCGCACGTTTTGCTTCAAAAGCCAGCGTTTTTTCCAGCCCGAACAGGCAGGGTGAAACAAGTCTGTACATTTTTCCTTATTCCTTCAATAACCGCCGCAGACAGCGTACCGTCACCCGTATACTGTCATCAGCCGTAGAACGGTATTTCCGTCTCCCCGTGCTCTTCCCAGTATTTTCCGTTGTGCTTGGAATCGCAGGCTGTGGGGATATTGCTCTTTCTGTAATATCCCACCTCGGTATTGGGACACGCCTGAGTAGCGATAAGCCCCGTTTCGGTGCAGTAGTTCAGCACTATTACGTCAGGGTTGGGGGTAAAGCTCTGGGCGCTCTCTCCCTCGGTGGCAGCGGACATCACCTTGTTCCACACCTTTGCAAGGGTATTCCAGCCGCCGCCCTGAGGTATATCCTTGTGGTTGTCACGGCTTATCCTGTAGCAGCCCACATAGCTTGGCGTAAGTCCCACAAAGGCGTAGGCGGAGGTATCGTTTGCGGTACCCGTCTTTGCCACTACCTCGATGCCGTCCAGCTCGGCATATCTGCCCGTGCCGCTGGGGTCAAGCACCACGGTTTTCATAAGGCGGTTGGTTATCCATGCGGTGTCGGCGGAGATAACGCTCTCGCCCATCAGATTTTGCGACAGCACCGTCCTGCCGTCGCTGTCCACCACCTTGGAGTACAGATACGGCTCGTAGTACAGTCCGCCGTTGCCCATTATGGCGTAGGCGGCGGCAAGGGTGGTGAGGGTTATGCCGTCGGTGAACGCTCCCAGAGCCAAAGGCGAGTATGCCATATCGTTTACGGGGTCAAGGGTGAAGTGCAGCTTTTCGGTAAGGTAGGTGAATGCGGTCTGCAGTCCCACCTTGCTCATAATGTTTACCGCAATGGTGTTCTTGGATTTCTGCACTGCGTACCATGCGGGCAGGTACTGGTTCGTACCCAGATCCTTCTCGAAGTTGTAGGGCCAGCGCACGGTGTCGTCCTCGGGGTCGTAGCCGTAGCCTAAATCGGCGTCGTTGCCCATCGCCTCGGCAGGTATCTTGCCCGCCATATCCCATATCTTGCTGGAGTAGGTTATCAGGTTTTTCTCTATGCCCAGGGAGTACACCGACAGCGGCTTTATGGTAGAGCCTATCATCTGGGTGTCCTGTGTGGCTCGGTTGAAGCAGCCGTCGCCCTCCTTTTCCCCGATGCCGCCCACCAAAGCCAGCACCGAGCCGCTGTAGTTCATTATTACAAATGAGCCCTGTATCAGGTTTTTGGGGTCCGTCTCGCTCAGGTTGTAGGAAAGCAGGCAGTTGTAGGGGTCCCGCATGACCTCCTCTATGGCGTTCTGCATTTCAATGTCCATGTTCAGGTACGCCTTGAAGCCGCCCTTGTAGAACAGGGTCCTTGCGGCGTCGTAGGTTATTCCTCTCAGCTTCGCCATATCCCTGATTATCTGGTCGATGGCGGCGTCCACATACCAGTTCTGGCTCACCTCGTAGCTGCCGTTCCACTTGTAGGGCTCGTACTCGCTTTCCTCCACGCCCAGCTCTTCCCATGTCACGTTCTCGTAGTACAGGTCCTCGTCGCTGTCGTTCTCGTCCTGAATGCCGTAGTATTCGTTGTACCGCTCGTCCACATAGCCGAAGTAGTCCCCCAGTACGGGAAGGCGGAAATGCACCTGCTCCACGAGAGCGTCCTCGTACTCCTGAGTGCTGATATACCCCTGCTCGTACATCTGCTTCAGCACCTCTTTCTGCCGTCCCTTGCAGTCTTTAAGATTGACGTACGGGTTCCATGCGCTGGGGGAACGGACTACGCCTGCAAGAATGGCTGCCTCCGCAATGGTGAGGTCAGAGGGGGATTTGTCGAAATAATGATGAGCAGCCGAGGCGATGCCGTAGGAGGTGCCGCCGAAGCCGATACGGTTCAGGTAGCTTTCCAGTATGTCGGACTTGGTGTACTTTTTCTCCAGCTCCAGCGCGCGGAATATCTCTCTCAGCTTACGTCCGATGGTGACGTCCTTGTCGTCGGTTATGTCACGGACAAGCTGCTGTGTGATGGTGGAGCCGCCCTCGGTACCGCCGCTGAAGAACATCTTGGCGGTCACCGCCACCGTTCTCTTCCAGTCAACGCCGTCGTGGTCGAAGAAGCGTGCGTCCTCAATGGAGATGAATGCGTAGATGACGTGCTTTGGCAGGTCCTCTATCTCGATGGGCACACGGTTCTGGTCCGAGCTGAGCTGCTTTATCATCACCTCGTTGCCGTCGGCGTCATAGGCGTAGATGAAGGAGGAGGTGTTCAGCTCTGCGTCCTCAAGGCTTATATCGAAATCCGATTCCGCAAACTGCGTGATGTAAAGGGCAAGTCCCGTCACCACGATGCACATGGCGATAACTATTATCAGCGCTATCGACGCCAGCGTGGTGCCGATAACTCCAAGGCTCTTGAGCACGACCTGTCCCACCGTCAGCTTTTCGGGAACGCTGCGGCGCGAGGTGCGCTTTGAGGTGACGGGCTCTTCTCCCACTTTTACATATTTTACTTTTTTGTCGTTGTTCATGATCCACCTGTATGTGTCATAGGTATGTTTTTACTTCACGGGCAAAAAAAGCATACTGCCCTACGATAGTATACCATAAAACTTCTCAAATGTTAAGCCTTTTTTGAATTTTTTCACAAAAATTGCGCAAATCTTACCATATTCAATTGACATAACGCAAACAAAATAGTATAATTTGTATAAGGGTACAGGCAGCACCGCACAAAGACCGCCTGACGGCAGTCCGCTCGGCGTTTCCTGCGATCCCGGAACATATCTATTTTTTCAGAAAGGATCGAGCTTATGAACTATCAGTATAATCAGCAGCCGCAGCAGCAGATGCCTCAGCAGCAGATGCCGCCGCCTGCATACGTAAATGCGCAGGAGGTAAAAAAGCGCAGAAAGGAAGACCTTGAGAGATTTGCGGACAAAATGGCGAACTTTTGCAAGGGCAATCCCGTTCTGTCAGCCGTCTCGGGATTTTCCGACATTCTCGCCTTCATTATTGCAGGCGTGTGCCTGTTGATGAACATTCTCCTGTTTTCCATAGGAAGACTTCCCATCTATGAGCCGCTGGCCATCGCAGCCATTGTTTTCGGCGTTCTGGCTCTCTCCAAGAAATCCGTGCTCCCACTGGCGGTATCGCTTTCGGTGGTAGCCGTGACAAAGCTGCTCAGCCTTATCTTCACCATCATAAACCTTGCCGATATAGGAGCTACGCTGGCATTCCTTTATTCAGGCGTGGCGGTCATGTATGTGTTCCAGCTTATATTTATCGTAATGGAGCTGGCGGTGGTTGCTCTGCCTGCGGCGATAGCATGGCAGTACTTCATTGCAGCTCTCCCTCCCAAGGCATATCCCGCTCCCATGTACAACAACCAGATGCCCCCTCAGGGCGGTCAGATGCCCCAGCAGAACTATCAGCAGCCTGCTCAGAGCTTCCAGCAGCCCGCTCAGAATTATCAGCAGCCCGCTCAGAGCTTCCAGCAGCCCGCCCAGAATTATCAGCAGCCTGCTCAGAGCTTCCAGCAGCCTGCCCAGAATTATCAGCAGCCCCCCGTGCAGAATTACCAGCAGCCTGACCAGAGCTTCCAGCAGCCCGCTCAGAACTTCCAGCAGCCCGACCAGAGCTTCCAGCAAGCGCCTCCTCCCGCACAGCCTCAGGCGCCTGCCGGCAAGCAGTGCCCCGGCTGCGGAACGGTAAACAGCCCCGAAGCTACCTTCTGCCGCAGCTGCGGAAAGCAGATATGACAAAAAGCTCCGATGCTTATGCGTCGGAGCTTTTTTCAGTGTACAGTGCACAGTACACAGTACACAGTAGTGGAGCGTTTTCCCGCAAAGCGGGAAAACGCTTTATTTTGATTGTCGGCTGCAAGTCAAAAATCTTTTCATTGTTTTGCGCAAGCGGGCGCTGTTTTTATATGCTGTGCTTACGAAAAAATCTTTTCATTGTTTTGCACTGTGGAAGTGTGGTATACTCCAGAATAGAGAAAAAGGGACAGCACAGTAAGCCGAATTACTGTGTACTGTACACTGTACACTTTTTACTGTCAAAGGAGGGAGACAGATGACGGAGGATTTCTTTCTTGCAAATAAAGACCGCATACTTGATTTCGGCGAATACTTTTTGCAGAAGCTGGAGGATCATGAGCTGATGGACAGGGTGGCGGAAAAGGACCCCGAAAAGCTGGCAAGGGTGCTGAAGCTGCTGCTTGACCGCCTTGACGAGGCGGCGCCCAGAGCGGAAAACGCAGCCCTTGCCGCAATAATAAAGGCGGTGGGAGGTGAGAGAGACGATGAGTGAAAGACCCGCCCTGTCCCCCAGGCAGGAGCAGGTGTTGTCCCTGCTGAGAAAGGGGGAGCTGAAACGGCTGAATATTTTTGAGGGAAGCGTGCGTTCGGGTAAGACGTACGTTTCCCTTATTTTATGGGCGTTCTGGGTAGCCAAGAGAGGAGAGGGGCGCTATCTTATGGCGGCAAAGACCATGAACACACTGAAGCGCAACCTGCTGGAGCCGCTGATGGAGGTGTTCGGCGAGGACAACCTGAGCTACTGCGTCTCCAAAAAGGAGGCGTTTCTTTTCGGCAGAAGGATATACCTTGAAAGCTGCGCCGACAGCAGGGCCGAGGGACGGATAAGGGGCATGACCCTTGACGGAGCCTACTGCGACGAGCTGACCTTATTCAACGAGGACTTCTTCTCCATGCTGCTGTCAAGGCTGTCCGCCCCCGACGCAAAGCTGTTCGCCACCACCAACCCCGACCACCCCTGCCACTGGCTGAAGGTGAACTATCTTGACAGCGACGGGCTGGATATGCTCGACCTGCGCTTTACGCTGGAGGACAACCCCTACCTTGACCCCGCCTATGTAAGCGCTCTGAAAGCCGAGTACAAGGGAGTGTACTACGACCGCTACATTTTAGGCAGATGGGTTGCGGCGGAGGGCAGCATCTACACCGACTTCTCCGAGGCTCTGATAATGAGCGAGGAGGAAACGGCAAAGGCGGAGCAGTCCTGTATGTTCAAGACCATGGGCATAGACTTCGGCGGGAACAAGTCGGCGACCGTGTTTATCCTTGCGGCCTTCGGCGAGGGCTACGACACCCTGTATATCCTTGACGAGCATTACGACAGCGAAAACAGCGGCGCAGAAAAGCTGATAGCGGACTTCGCCGAGGTGCAGGCGCAGTGGAACGCCGACGGCAGGCTGCGGGCCGCCTTCTGCGACAGCGCCGAGCAGCTGCTTGTAAAGAGCTTCCGCCAAGCAGCGGAAATACCCGTAAAGAATGCCCTGAAAAATCCCATAAACAACCGCATACGAATGTTCTGCCGCCTTATGGCAAGCGACAGACTGCGTATAAGCTGCCGCTGCAAACACCTGATAAAGGCGATACAAACGGCGGTGTGGGACAGCAGCCGCTTCTGCGACACACGTCTTGACAACGGCACTACCGACATAGATTCGCTGGACGCAATGGAGTATGCGGCGGAGAGATTTGAAAAAGAGCTTTTCAGATTTTAAAAATTAAGGAGGAACAAATGAACATCAAAAACCTTTTCACAGGGGCAGCACTTCGCAAAGCGCTGCCTTTTTCTGTGGACGAGAACGTGAAGGAACACTTTTTGGAGCAGGTCAGCGAATGGCGAGCCATCTACGAGGGAGAGACCGACTGGCGCTACGCAAGGAAGGGCGGGCTTGAGGGCGGCTACCGCAGAGTACACGGCGTTTCGGCAGCACGGTCTCTTTGCAACGAGCTTGCGGCGCTGTGCTTTTCTCAGCAGATGGATATCGCCTTCGACGACAAAAACACCCTGCGCTTCGCAGAAAAGGTGTTTCAGGAAAACGGCTTCTGGAGCTGCTTTCCGCTGTTTCTGGAAAAAATGTTCGCCCTTGGCTGCGGGGTGATGAAGGTGTACGGCGACGGCGAAAAAATCTGCCTCGACTATGTGGACGGCGACGCATTCCTGCCCACTCAGTACGATGAAAAGGGCGTTTACGGCGGCGTTGCCTTCTCACTGTCAAGCAGCGGCGGGACATCTTACCTGCTTATGGAAAATCACCGCAGGCTTGAAAATGGGGAGGGCTACGTCATCACCAACACCCTCATGAAGAAAACGGGCAGCGGCGAGTACCGTGAAACGGAGCTGTCCGAGCTGTACCCCAATTTGGAAAAGGAGACGGTGGTAAATGGTCTGCAAAAGCCGCTGTTCGTGTACTTCCGCCCTGCCTGCGGCGGCAGCGTTCTGGGCAGCTCAGCCTTTGCGGCGTCGGTGGATACCCTTGAAGCGCTGGACGTGGTGTTCGACAGCTTACAGCGTGAATTTGTGTTAGGCAAGAAGCGCATCATCGTACCCACCTCCGCACTGCGGGGCGAGTACGGCAAGGACGGCAAGCTGCACAAATTCTTTGACGAGCAGGACGAGGTGTATCAGGCGTTCTCCCCCGACGACAGGGAGGAGCTGAAGATATACGACAACAGCGGCACTCTCCGTGTCACCGAGCATATCGACGCTTTGCAGCAGCTCCTTGACCTGCTGTGTATGCAGGCGGGGCTTTCCGCAGGCAGCCTGTCCTACCACAGCAGCTACGTCAAGACCGCCACCGAGGTGGTAGCCCGCAACGACAAGACCTTCCGCACCAAGACCGCTCACCAGCAGCTTATCCGTGAGGGTCTGCTCAGCGTGCTGGAAAATATCGTGCTGCTGGGCGTGCTGAAGGGCGAGCTTGCTCCCTCCGCATTGGAGGACAAGCCCGTCATCACCTTCCCCGACAGCGTTTCCCGTGACAATGCCTCCAAGATAGACAATGCGATAAAGCTGCTTGAGGCGGGAGTCATCGACAGGGAAAAAGCCCTTGCAGAAATTTACGGGCTTACCGAAACGGAAGTAAAAAGCGAAGAAAGGAAGTGATCACAATGGACGAAACAATCGAAAACGAGCTTGTTGAACAGGTTGAAGAAATCACGGAAACGCAGGAAAAATGCTGCGGTATCTGCGGCAGCTGTGAGGCGGTAACGCAGGTAAAAGCCGAACTGGAACGGCTTTCCGCCGAGAACGAAAAGCTGCGCGAGGAGCTGGAGCAGATGAAAAAGCTGCCTAAATTCTCCGCCAAAACAGTAGCCGACAAAAGCGGCATGGACGCAGTGAGAAGCATTTTCAGAAAGAGATAAACCCGTATTCAGGCAGGAGACTGCTTTGAATAAATAAAACAAAAAAAGGAGAAAAAACATGGCAAACACAATCGAGTATTCAAAGGTATTCCAGACCGAGCTTGACCGCCAGATGACCGAGGGCGCTACTTCGGGCTGGATGGAGGACAACGCAGAGCAGGCGGTCTACACCGGCGGCAAGGAGATAAAGCTCCCCACCGTTTCCCTGCAGGGACTGGGCGACTACGACCGTGACGAGGGCTACACCGGCGGCGCAGTGACCTTCAGCTACCAGACCTTCACCATGGAGCAGGACAGAGGCAGACGTTTCCGTCTTGACGCGATGGACGTAAGCGAGGCTGATTTTGCGGTAACTGCGGCGAAGGTGGCAGAGGAGTTCCAGAGGACAAAGGTGATCCCCGAGATCGACGCTTACCGCTACTCCACTCTTGCGGCAAAGGCGGAGATCACCGAAACCTACACCCCCGACGCCGCCGACGTTTACAGCAGGCTCACCCAGCAGCTCAGCAAGGTCTGCGACGTTACGGGCGGCGAGGTGCCCCTTGTCATCACCATGGCAAGACCCGTTTACGACCTGCTGATGAACAGCCCCGAGCTGAACAGATGCCTTGACGCTGCACAGTTTAAGCAGGGCGAGCTGACCACCGAGGTGAAGTCGGTGAACGGCGCAGTGATAATCCCCGTTCCCAGCGCAAGAATGAAGACAAAGTACGACTTCGCAAAGGACGGAGAGGGCGGCTTCAAGCCCGCAGAGGACGCCGATCCCATCAACTGGATAATCTGCCCCAAGACCGCTCCCGTTGCGGTTTCAAGGACTGACAAGGTGAAGATAATCGCACCCGAGCAGAACCAGTTCGCAGACGCATGGGACATCGACTACAGGAAGTATCACGACCTGTTCCTCAGCGAGAATGCCGCTGAGGTAACTGCCGTTTCCCTGAACGGAGCCAAGGGCTAAACTCGCCCACTGCCAAGCGGGCGGGAGGGCGGGATTTTTATATATTTGGGAGGATAAATTATGTTACTTTCAATAGACGAGTACAACGCTCTCGGCTTTGAGGGCGGAGAGGACGCAGAGACCTGCGAAAAGGCGCTTGCAAGGGCGGAGAGAATGGTAGACCTGCTGACGGACGGAAAGTGCAGCGCTGAGAACACGCCCGAAAAAGCGCTGAACGACCTGAAGCAGGCGATAGCGGCGCAGGCGGAAATGTACCTTTTGTACGGCGCACAGCCTGCCGCAGGAAAAACCGTTATCGGCGATTTTTCATATACTGCGGAGGGCGACGGTATCAGCGCCGTAAGCCCGCTGACCATGACCATACTGAAGCTGGCGGGGCTGTACTATCGCTGCGTTTCCGGCAGATGACGGAGGTGGGTCATGAACATTTTGCAGATACCCTCACGGCTTCTGAGCGACAGCGCAGTTTTGCTTGTTCCCAAGGAAAAAGAGATATTCGGGGACAGCTATGAGGAAGTGCAGCTGACAAACGTCCGCATCTGCTTTTCAAAAAAGGTGAGGCTTGGCAGCAACAACACCGTTTCCGTTTCCGCAGGCACGCTGTACTTCGACTGCAAGCGCTCTGCGCCCGCAGACAGGTCGTTTACCACGGAAATGAAGCTGGTGATAGGCGGGGAGCGGTACCGCATTTCCGAGGCAAAGGCGGTCAAGGCGGAGCAGGACGTTCACCATTGGGAGATAGCTTTTGTGTGAGGTGAGAGTATGGAGTATGTGACTGTTTACGCCGACCCTTCGGAGACGCTCAGGCAGATATTCAGGAAAGCGGCTTCCGCCCAGCTCAAGGTGTCGGACGAGGCGCTGAAGGACTGCACCAGATACTGCAAGAAGGACACGGGAAGGCTGATGGCAAGCGGCAAAGCGGAGCGCAGCAGCGGCACCCTTACATGGGATACCGACTACGCCCGAGCCGCCTACTACACGGGCGCTCCCGACAGGAGCAAGAACCCCGACGCCTCTCTCATGTGGGCGCATAAGGCGGCGCAGGTCTGCGGGGCAAAGTGGAAGGCGTTAGTGGAAAAGGAGCTGTTATGAATACTGTGGAGACTGAGATACTGCGCAAAACGGCGGAAATGCTGAACGAAAGGGCTGAGCCGTTCGCCCCCGTAACCCTCGGCAGGCTGGGCAAGGAGGGCATTACCGTTCAGCTTACAGGCGGCGAGGAGGTCATACGCTACCTTGACGGCGGCAGGCTGAGGGCATTGCCCCTGCTGTTCCTTGTGAAATGCAGTGAACAGCGCAAGGCGCTCGATACGCTGTACAGACTGCTTGATATACTGGAGCGGCAGCCGCCGGAGGGCGTGCTGTCGGTGCGTATCACTTCGCTGCCCCAGCTTGTGGACAGGGGAGAGGACAGCGTTATCTATGAGGCGCAGTGTGAGCTTTTTATCTATAAGGCATAAAGAAGAAAGGCAAGGTAAGATAAAATGATTTTACTGAACAATGAAATAAAAGCCTATCTCATGATAGGCGGAACAAAGGAAGAACCCCTGTGGGGCGACCTTGGCAAGGCGTTCAAGTCCGTTACCCAGACCTTGGGCGAGAGCAAGTACACCGCCTCCTACCTTGCGGACGGAGGCTTCTCCTCCAGCGAGGTGACGGGACTGAGCTTTCAGCTTACCCTCACAGGCGACTATATGAAGGACGACCCCGTTATCGGCTACCTGTTTTCAAAAGAGGTGCTGTACGGCGTGGGCGAGGCGAGAAAGAGCCGCCTGAAATTAGTCCGTGACGGCACCGAGATACAGTGGAGCGTCACCATGACGAAGATCTCCGAAAACGGCGGCGACGCAAACGAGCCTGACGAGGTGACCTTAGAGCTGTCGGGCAACGGCAGGCCGGAGGTCAGCGAAGCCGAATGAAGCAGGTCGTTTATGTTCAGCGGATACGGGTGGGCAGGAGGCTGATAAAGGCGGAGATAGACAGCAGGAAAAGCCTTGAGCTGCTGCTGGACACCGCCGAAAGGCTGCTGCTTCCCGACACTGACAGGGCGCAGGCGGCGGCGGAGCTTTTTGCGGGGCTGTTCGGCGCAGAGAAGGCGCAGACCCTGCTGGACTTTTACGGCGAGGGAAAAAGGGCGGAGAGGGATATACCCCTGCTGCTCTGCAAAATACTGAAGCGCTCCGCAAAGGCTGAAATGAAGCGGCAAAAGCGTGAAGCAAGGAAGTACGTCAAAGGGATTTAGGAGGCGGCATGGAGCTTTGGAAACGGTATGGGCGGGGGCTGTCAAACCGCTGCGGCGGCTACAGAATGAATACGGGAACAGGGAACGTGCTGCGGGCACTGGCGCTGATGAAGGACGGGGAGCTTTCGGAAAAAATAAAAGTCCGTTATTCCCTCCGTATGCTGCTGCGCCCTTTATCTGCGCTGCGTGCCCGCCTGCTTTCACCGCCTGCGCAGCGGGAATTGCTGTGCCGCATACTGGACGGCTTGGGAGCAAAAGGCGCCGCAAAGACCTCCTCCCCCGCCGTTATCTCCATGTATCAGGACAGCGGGCTTATCTACACCGCATTGCTGCAAAGCTACCGTCTTGATCTGATGAAGCAGGACGTGGATTTTCGCCTGCTGCCCCTGCTTATTGCGGGAGCCTCGGAGGACACCGCGCTTCACCGCGTCATGGAGATACGGGCGGCGGAGATGCCTGCGGCGAACGCTTACAACGCCGAGCAGGTGAGAAGGCTGCAAAGGCTGAAGGCGGCGCACTCGCTGAAGGAGGAGGGCGGCTTTGCGGAGGGCATGAACAGACTTTTTGATTCCATAAAAGTCACGGAAAGGAATAAGGAAAAATGGACGGAAAAATAGTATATCAGGTCAGGGTGGACAGCGCTCATGTGCCGCAGGACCTTGCGGCGGCAGGCTCCCAGATAAACAGCGGCACCAATATCCTTGTGGCTATGGGAAAGAGTGCGGCGGAAAAGATAGGCAGTGCGCTCAACACGTTTTTCGGAGCGCAGGGCAACTCGATGATGACCATGCTGTCAGGACTGACGGGGGGCTTTTCCCAGCTTACGGGCAGCGCAAACGGCGCAGCGTCGGCTTTGTCGCCGCTTGTTGCAGGGATAGGCTCATTGCTGGGGCTTGACCTGAACAGGCTGCTGAACTTTTTCGCCAAGCTGCCTGTGGCTGCGGCAGGCGCGGGAGCGGCTCTTGCCTCCACGGGCATGGAGTCGCTGGTAAGCAAGGTAAGCGGCTCCGCCGCCGCAGGCAACACCCCCGCCCGCTACCGCAGCGGCAGCGACTATATCGAAAAGGATAAGTACGCATTGCTGCATAAGGGCGAGGCGGTGCTGACGGCGGCGGAGAACGAGACGCTGCGGGCGATGGGCGGCATCGAGGGAGCTGCGGCGCAGAAGGCTGCGCCCGTTATGCTCATGCAGGAGCAGAGCGCCCCTGCCCTGCAGCAGCCCCAGCCCCAGAACGTAAACGTGACGGTGGAGCTGGACGGCTACCAGATGGCGAAGGTGATGGCAACCGCCACAAACGAGCTGAACAGACAGCTCAACACAAGAGTAATGAAGTAAGGAGGGCGGACAGATGGAATTATATTTCGGAGAGTTTAAGGTCCCTTCGCTGCTTTACTATTCGGCGGACAGGGACTGCCGCAACACCAAAAAGGAGTACAACGCCAACGGGGATATGCTTATAGATCTTGTATCACGCAAGCTGACCCTGACGGTGTGGCTGGGGCGGCTGACGGCGGAGCAGATGGAAAAGCTGCAGGCGGAGACGATGGCGGTGTTCTTCCCCGTCACCTTTTTCGACCCGCTTAAAGGCGAGACGGTCACCTCCACATTCCACCTTTCGGAGCACCCTGCGCAGACTGCGCTGGTCACCCCGCAGGGACTTGTCTTTGACGAGGTGAAGTTAGTGCTGGAAGAAAAGTAGGTGAAGGGCTATGCTAAAAATCAGCGAGAAATACAGGGAGCTTGCCGAGGCGGCGGGACGCGAGCCGTTCTGCGTCATCAAGGCGGGCGATAAAATATTTTTGGACGACAGCATCAAGTCCTTTGAATTGCAGGAGGTGGTCTTTCCCGAGGAGCTGACCTTCGGCACCGCCTGTTCAAACCGTTTTCAGTTCAGGCTGCACACCACCGAAAATATTCCCCTTTCCGCCGAGATAAGACCCTATATCGGCTTTGGGGAATATTCCGAGGAGGCGGAGCTTTGCCCGCTGGGAGTGTTCCATATCTCAAGGAGATACCGCCGCTTCAACAATTACAGCGTCACCTGCTACGACAGAATGTACCGTCTGGAAAGCATTTACAGCAGCAAGCTGCCTTTTCCCGCCACGGCAAAGGAGCTGCTGGAGGAGATATGCGAGAAGTATTCGCTGGAATTTGTTGGGGAGTGCGGGGACAGCCTGTGCGAAAAGGCTCCCGTCAACGAAACGGTAAGGAACGTGCTGGGGTATCTGGCAGGGCTGGAGGGCGGCTGCGCAGGCTTCGACAGATACGGCAGGCTGCGCTTCCGACAGATGACGGACAGCGGTTATCGGATAACCCGTGACCGTTACACCTCCATGGACCTGAAGCAGGACCCCATGGAGGTGAAAAAAATAGTCGTGGAAAACGGCGACGATACCTTTGAAAAGGGGGAAGGCTCACGGCTGGACACCTACGAGCTGTACAACCCCTTCGCCTCCGAGAGGACCGTGAACCTGCTGTACAACCGCTTCGGCGGGTTCTTTTACTACGGTATGGAGCTGGATATGCAGGGGCTGCCCTATCTTGAGGCGGGAGACATCGTAACGGTGCAGAACGACACCGACGACGGCGTTTTCACCGCAGTTATCGGGGAGCTGGACTTCGTTTACGACGGCAGCTTCTGGGTCAACCTGTCCTCCCGCTCCAAAAACCCCGTGGACGAGTCGGAGGATATGCCCGGACAGGAGCAGGAGCTTGAGTGGCTGGGGCAGTCGATGCAGCTCGTATATTACAGCTATTTCAGCGACAAGGAGGTGGAGCTTTCCACCAGATATATCCCTCTTGCGCAGGTGGATACGCAGGCGCTTTCCGACACCTCTGCCGCCGTAAACGCTCAGCTTATGGCAAGGGCGCTGGAGGACTGCACGATGACGCTGATACTGACGGTGGAGGACAAGCAAACGCCGCCGCCCATCAGAGTTACGTTAAAGGCGGGAGAGCTGTTTCCCGTCTGCATCTATAACTTCATTCCCACCCTGCCCGCAGGGTACGCCACAGTAAAGATATCGGGCAGCACCGACGGGGGAAGGGTCATGTTCGGAGCGGGAGACATACTGATGACGGTATCGGGTCAGTACCTTGCCGCAGTGACGATGAACCGCTCTCCCAACCGCACGGTATACGAGGAGATACCCGCCCTTACGCTGGAGAGCTTCAGGCAGCTTGACCTGCCCTTTCAGGAGCGGACTTACGTCGGCACCCAGACTCCCGTGCCTCGCCTGCTCAGCGACAGTGTGGGTCTTGAGCTGGCTCGGTTCAGGGAGCTGCGCTTTGGCTTCACCGACAGAGGCTTTGCCCCCGAGACGGTACGCCATATCCGCATTTATTCCAGCAACAACGTGGTTTACGGGGATATAGTCTTCTGCAATCCCGTTTTCTCGGAGGACCTTCAGGCGCTTGCAAAGGCGTTTACCATAAGAGTGTGGTTTGACGACCGACAGACGGATTACGAGGTCGCCGACATCAAGTGGGACGGCAACACCGTGCTGACTGTCAGCTCGAAAAACAGATTTGTGGGCGTCACCCATGTAAATGTGAGGTATGACGCTTCAATGGGCGACCTTATCTGCCTGCTCAACGGCAGCAAAACGCAGAGCTTCGACATTGCCGCTCAGGTGGAGGAGCTGGTTGAGGAAAGCTGAGAGAAAGAGAAAGGAAAATATTATGCTTAAAGGAAAAAGTAAGATAGAGCTTTTTGACGCCGCCACAGGCGCAAGGCTGCTGGAGCAGCATGACAGCAACTTAGTCACCGACGCTCTTGGAATTATCGCCAACTGCAGGGACAAGACGGGGCTGCTGAGATGGTGGATACCCGGAAGTCCTTCCAATTCCACGGGCATCGGCGAATACGGCGAGTATCTCACGGGCTGCCCCGCCCGCGCCATGATGCCGCTTTACAAAAGGGCGCTGGGCGGCGTACTGCTGTGGGACGGCAACATTGCGGAGGACCCTTCGGTAGTGATACCTCCCGCAGGCATCGGCGAGGTGGGCCACGCAGGGGGCGAGTACGGCGGCGAAAATATTTATCGAGGCAGCTACAACACAAACGAAAGCGGCGAGATAAGCGGCGGCTACCGCCACGTCTGGGACTTTGACACGGACAAGGCGAACGGCGTTATCAAGTGCCTGTCCCTTACCTCCTTCCACGGCGGGAATGTGGGCTATCACGGCTGCTATGACACCGCCGCCTTTCCGATGTACAACCGTGGCTACTTTTACGGCAATGAGAACAGGTACGACGACGCCTCCGCCTTCGGCAGGATAGCCTTTAAGGGAGACACCGAGACTACCGCCAGAATGTTTTATATCAGAAAGATGGAGGACGGCTCCCTGCGGGTGTACAGAAGGAACGGCACCGAGGTGTGGTACCTGAAAGCGCCGGACCCTGCCAAGGTATCCCTGTCTGTCAATCAGATAACCTGCACCGACAGGGTGACCCTGCCCGTCACCCCCATCGACAACCGAAGCTGCATTTACGTTTACAAGGGACAGATCCACGAGGTCGCCAAAACAGCCGTTACCCGGCTGCGGCACCGTATATTCAGTCTTGACGGCGAGCAGCTCAGTGATAAGACGGTAAACCTGTCCTTCAACATGAGCAGCGGCAGCTATTACAACCCTGCGGTGTACCGTGACGGGTACTACTACTGCTTCACCCATATCGACACCGATGTGGTAAAGGCGGACGAGAATGGAAATGAGATAAGCAGGATACAGATACTGAAGGCAATTACCGATGAAGTGTGGTCAATAACCGTCAACGAGTTCAACGGCGAGATACTGTTCGCCATAAACGTCCAGGGAAGCGGCAGCTCCGCTACCCATATCCCGTACACGCTGAACAGCAAGGACGTGCTGAGCACACTGGGCTGCAACAGCTTTTCGCCTGTGGTTGCGCATCTCAACTCCCCCATGTACTCTCAGTATGTGCAGACCGACGACCCCTGCAGCCCCTTCCTTTTCTTCAGCGACGGCTATTTCTGCAGCATCATACCGGTGGTGAACGTGGGGTACCTTGCCACCATAAACAACCTGCAGTCCCCCATCACCAAGACCTCGGCGCAAACCATGAAGATCACTTATGAGATTTATGACGAATAAGGCTTGCATTCCCGAAAGTTTTGTGGTATACTGTACAAGGAGCAGAAAGCTCTTTGTATAAGAATATGCAGTTGTGCCCAAGAGGCGGCTTTGCGAAGCAAATTGCGGACGGCGTCCGCAAAGCCGAACGGGCGGAGCTCCAAGCTGCCTGAAAGGCGGCTTGGAACTCCTGTGAGCCTCCATAGTTAAACGGATATAACAAGCCCCTCCTAAGGGTTAGTTATCGGTTCGATTCCGGTTGGGGGTGCCA
>JAFLUH010000040.1:4321-17708 GCA_022508895.1 Oscillospiraceae bacterium | reverse complement strand
TCCACGACACCGGCGCCCACGGCTTCTCCATGGGCTACAACTACAACGGCAAGCTCCGCAGCGCAGAGGTGCTGCTGAAGCCCGACGGCAGCTTTAAGCTGATACGCCGTGCCGAGACCCCAAGCGACTACTTCGCCACCTTCGACTTCACCGAAAAATACAAATTCTGAAAGCAAAAACGGAGCCTGCGAAAGGCTCCGCTTTATTTTACTGTCCGCTGAACTTGGTCCTCACGGTGTTTATCTTGTTCTGCTCCACCTGCTCGGTCTGATACCAGCCCTTGCCCGACATCTTCTTGTAAACGTCGTCCTGCATACAAAGGGAATCGTTCAGCGCCGTGTTGAACGCCTGATGCACATTTGCGGTGGAGGACTCGATAGCCCCGTGCATATACAGGTCGCACACGCCCTTTTCCAGCAGCAGAATATTTTCCATCAAACTTTTATCGTCCATTTTCGTTACCCCCTATTTAAAGCAGCCCGTAAAAGCTCTGAAATATCTGACTGTGCTTCTGCGCCATCTGCTGAACGCAGGTCCTCAGGTCTGCGTCCTGAAGCTGTGAAGCGGTCTCCTGACACTTGGTCTGAAAATACTGCTCATGACCCAGTGCGTCTTCGATATAAAGTAGTTCCTTGCTTGTCATAATGAACCTCCTGTTTGGGTTATTTGTGGTATTATTGTTTCGCAAGAGAGGGGAAATATTCACGGGAACGGAAATTGACTTTCTTGAAGCGTCATGCTATAATCAAAACAAAAAGCATTGCGGAACGCTATTTACAGGCTTCAAAAGCAAGGAGACTTTTAGTATGAAGATCATGAAATTCATCAAAAAGAATTATCCTATCCTTGTTGTGAACCTTATTGCTCTGGTATTTATAGCCATTACCCTGTTGGTGCGATTCGGAGTACATATCAAGGTCTATGAGGGAGCGGACCTGATACCTGTTGAAATAGGGTACAGTCAGTCAGCAAAACGTATCGACGGCAAAATTGTCCATGTATCCGAATGCTATGTGCGCTTCAGGCTTGAAAACAGCGAACAAAAGCCGTTTTGGGTGCCTGCTGAAGCAGCGTTCAGAGGAGCCTCCGTTGATGACATTGAAGATATGATAAAAGACGGCGATTCCGTAAAAAGAAACGTATTTTTCAATACAGGCTCAGATGAGGTCATAGGAGTAACGGAGGGCGGCAAATCGATACTTTCCCTGTATTATAATAACAGCAAGCTTTTCAGATATGGAATATGGATATTATTTTTTGTTGATATTTTTGTGGCAATCCTGATCATATTTGCGCATAAAAAGAAAAAAACAACATAAAAACAGCTCCCGAAAAAATCGGAAGCTGTTTCCTTTATCTTGGAAATCAAACATCGTACATTTTTTATTGCTTCTCTCTATTCTTTGATTATGTATGACGGCTTTGTGTGAGAAAAACGGAATTTATGTATTTTATAGTCGCGGTCTTTGAAAAATTCTTCAACCGCAAGGGTTTCTCCCTCTATTGTTGCATAATCGTCAAAGACTATCACGCCGTCCTTCACTACACGGTCAAACAGCTTTTCTAATCCGTACTTTGCAGGCTCATAAACGTCCGTGTCAATATGCAGGAGTGCGATCCTCGTATGGGGATTTCTTTCCAGATATTCGTCGACCGTTTCCAGAATATTGCCTTTCACCAATTCCACATTGCCTATTTTTTTATGCTGAAGGCTTCGTTCTATATCCTCTTTTTCCGGAAACTCACTGCTGAATTGCTTGTTCCACCCCTCTACAAAAGCGGTGTCGCTCTCTACTTTTTCCGCATTGGGAAACTCTCCGAACACATCGAAGCCGACGATCTTTCGGGAATTTTCGTTTTCCAGCAGTTCT
The DNA here is from genome assembly GCA_022508895.1 of Oscillospiraceae bacterium. Taxonomy (GTDB): domain Bacteria; phylum Bacillota; class Clostridia; order Oscillospirales; family Ruminococcaceae; genus Ruminiclostridium_E. The sequence continues at coordinate 15,837 of JAFLUH010000040.1, read as the reverse complement.
CTGAACGTGCAGAACTGAATAAGCGACGAGCCCTTGAACACACCCAGCTCGATCACATCTCCCGGCAGCTCGGTAATTTTTTTATACAGCTCGTAATGTGCTAAAATATTACCCAGACGGTAGGGCTGCGACGTCATGTAAAATCCGTTTTCGTATTCAAAGCCCTTTGATGTTTCCCACTTGCCTATCTGCATCTTTTTTCCTCCGTTGGTGTGATGTTCTTCCTAATTATATAGCATATATTACCGAAAGTCAAGGTAAACAGACAGCCATATTGAAGCGGCAAAGGCAGCCTGCGTTGAAATTTTGGGAGCGGCGTGCTATAATATTGAAAAACTTTGATTTCAGCAACTAAAATCAAGCCCCCCGCTTTAAAATCCCTTATAATAAACCCAGAGCGGTCGAAAGGTAGCAAAAAAATGTACGAATGGCGACAGCAGATACAAACAATCATCGACGAAATAGAAAGGAGCATAAAGGACGGTGCCGACGACGCACTGACTCTTGCTTCTCTGTCTGAAAAATTAGGCTATTCCGAGTTCCACACCACCCGAAAATTCCGGGAAATTTCGGGAATGTCCTTCAAGGATTACCTGCGGCTCCGCAGGCTGGCGTATGCCTTTATTCAGGTGCGTGACACCGACAGGCGGATAATCGACATTGCCATGGACGCAGGCTTTTCCTCCAACGAAGCCTTCACCAGAGCCTTCAAAAAAGCCTACGGCACAGCTCCCGCCGAATACCGAAAAAACCCCGTGCCCGTTGTCCTCCGTACAAAAATAAACTCCTTCAACCGCTACTCTTTAGGACTTGGAGAAATTGGCATGAAAAAATCAAACGACGAGATAAAAACGTATTTTGTTACCATTCCCGCCCACAAATTCCTGCACATAAGAAATTACGAAAGCAACGGCTACATGGATTTCTGGGAAAAGCAAAGCAAAATAGAAGGGCAGGACTGGGACACGGTAACGGGACTGCTCGACAGTATCAAGGGCAAGCTGGACGACGAGGGCGGCACCGATTCCAACAGCGGCAGCGGTCAGATAATGGCGTTCATACACGACCCCAAGGGAAAGCCCTTCTGCTACGGCGTACCCAGAGCGGAGTGCTACGGTGTGCGTCTGCCCGAGGATTACAGCGGCGAGCTGCCGCCTCAGATGATAGTAACGGACGTCCCCGAAGCCGACTATATCGTCTTTGAGCACGGACCCTTCGACTACGAGCAGGAAAACAGCAGCGTTGACGAAGCGATGGACAAAGCCATTGCAGAATACGATTATGCAGGCACAGGCTACTGTTTCGACGATTCCCCCGGCAGGATAACCTACCTGTTCCACGACCCCGAGAGGTTCTGGAAGTGGATAAGACCGGTGCGCAAATGCAATTAAACAGAGACAACCGAGCATAATAACAACAGCTCCCGACCTAAATCGGAAGCTGTTTCTTTATCTCAGAAATTATTCATAATCACAAACACTCGCCCATCTCAACAGGAACTCTCTCTCCTCGTCCTTCCCCTTGACCATCTGTGAAGCGGCAACGATAGGCATCCACTGCTGCACATACTGCTTAGGCGTATCGCTCATGAGGCAGAACATATCCAGATACCGGTCTCCCATCTCCGCATTGTTCTTCAGATGGAACTGCAAATAAGTCCTTGCCACGTCCGCACTTGCATTTCCCTGAGTAGCGTGCGCCCAGTCGATGATATAAGGCGTCCCGTCGCTTTTCAGAATGATATTGGTAGGAATAAAGTCCCCGTGACACAGCTTGGTGTGCTTGGGCATACCGTCCAGCCTTGTGGAAAGCTCGTATCTTGTAGTAGCGTCCAGCCCGCTGAGGGAGATTTTCCTCCGCATCTTGTCCTTCAGCTTGGTAAGCAGCGGACACTGCTTTTCGTGTATCTCCATCTGAATTTCCACGAACAGCTTCAGATAGTCCTCCATCAGCTCAGGATTGTCCTCGTAAGCCTTTGCAAGGGTCTTGCCCTCGATATGGTCGGTAACGATGCACCACTTGCCGTCCACAACGCCCACTTCGTGAATTTTGGGAACGTTCAGCCCCGTCTCCTCAACTCTGGCAAGGTTCAGCGCCTCGTTGAGTATATCCGACTTGGAGTATTTCTCGTTAAAGACCTTGATGGTCTTGTCCCCGTCGCGGTAAACGGTCTTGTCCTTTCTCACCGCAATAACGTTATCCAGCTTCATATAAACGCCCTCACTTTCCGTAATATGCTTTCAGGTACATAGCCTTTATCTCGTCCATCAGCGGGTATCTGGGGTTAGCTCCCGTGCACTGGTCGTCAAATGCCTGTTCCGTCATCTCGTCCAGCTTTTCAAGGAACGCCTTTTCCTCAACGCCGTAGTCCTTGATGGTATCCTTGATACCGATTTTCTTTTTCAGCTTTCCGATCTCCTTTATCAAAAGCTTAACGCTGTCGTCGTCGTCCTTGCCCACAAAGCCCATTGCCCGTGCATACGCCGCATATTTAGCCTTAGCCTGCGGGTAAGCATACTGCGAGAACGTCCCCATCTTAACAGGAGCCTCAGCGCAGTTGTACCTGATGACTTCCTCTATCAATAGCGCATTTGCGATACCGTGAGGGATATGGTGGTAAGCGCCCAGCTTATGCGCCATGGAGTGACAAACGCCAAGGAACGCATTGGCAAACGCCATGCCCGCCAATGTAGAAGCGTGAGCCTGATTTTCGATAGCCTTGGGGTCCTTCCCCCCGTTTTCATAGCAGGAGGGCAGATTGTCAAATATCAGCTTGCCCGCCTGCTCCGCCAGACCGTCGGTAAAGGGCGTAGCCATCACCGAAACATAAGCCTCTAATGCATGAGTCAGCGCGTCGATACCCGAAGCGCTGGTAAGTCCCTTAGGCATGGACATCATAAGGTCAGCGTCCACGATAGCCATGTTGGGCAGCAGCTCATAATCCGCAAGGGGATACTTAACGTCCCCATCGGTAATTACCGCAAAGGGAGTAACTTCGGAGCCGGTACCCGCCGAGGTGGGAACAGCCACGAAATACGCCTTCTCCCCCATCTTAGGGAAGGGATAGATACGCTTTCTTATATCGATGAACCTCATAGCCATATCCGCAAAATCGGCTTCGGGGTGCTCGTACAGCACCCACATTATCTTAGCGGCGTCCATAGCCGACCCGCCGCCTATGGCAATGATAACGTCAGGCTGGAAGCTCCGCATCATTTTAGCGCCCTCCACTGCGCAGCTCAGCGTAGGGTCAGGCTCAACGTCCGAGAAGGAAGCGTAGGTTATCCCCATTTCGTTGAGCTTCTGGGTAACGGGCTTGATAAACCCGTTGTTGAACAGGAAAGAGTCGGTAACGATGAACGCCTTTTTCTTCCCCATGACCGTCCCCAGCTCGTCAAGAGCCACAGGCAGACAGCCCTTCTTAAAATAAACCTTTTCAGGCGCTCTGAACCACAGCATATTCTCTCTCCTCTCGGCAACTGTTTTCACATTCAGCAAATGCTTTACCCCAACGTTCTCTGAAACGGAGTTGCCGCCCCAGGTGCCGCAGCCCAAGGTCAGGGAGGGCAGCAGCTTGAAGTTGTAAAGGTCGCCTATTCCTCCGTGGGAGGAGGGAGTATTCACCAGTATGCGGCAGGTCTTCATTCTCTCGAAGTAAGCCGCAGTCTTTTCTGTCTCGGAAACTGAGTTGATATACAGCGAGGCGGTATGCCCGTAGCCGCCGTCGGCGATAAGCCTCTCAGCCTTCTGCATAGCCTCCTCGAAGCTCTTTGCCTTGTACATGGCAAGCACGGGGGACAGCTTCTCGTAAGCGAAAGGCTCACTCAGCTCAACGCTTTCCACCTCGCCTATCAGCACCTTGGTGGTATCAGGAACGGTAAAGCCGCAAAGCTCCGCTATCTTAACCGCCTTCTGCCCCACTATCTTAGCATTCAGACCGCCGTTGATTATCATGGTGTGGCGCACCATGTCCAGCTCCTTCTTATTGAGGAAGTGACAGCCTCTCGCCTTGAATTCCGCCTTTACTTCGTCGTAGATCTTTGAGCTGACTATCACCGACTGCTCCGAAGCGCAGATCATACCGTTGTCAAAGGTCTTGGAATGGATAACGGAGCTGACGGCTAACTTAACGTCGGCAGTCTCGTCAATAATTGCAGGCGTATTGCCCGCACCCACGCCCAGCGCAGGCTTGCCGGAAGAATAAGCGGACTTCACCATGCCCGGACCGCCGGTAGCAAGGATAATGTCAGCCTCTTTCATTATGGTATTGGTAAGCTCCAGCGAGGGCACATCTATCCACCCGATTATCCCCTCGGGCGCACCCGCCTTGACAGCCGCCTCCAGCACCACCTTGGCAGCCGCAATGGTGCACTGCTTGGCACGTGGGTGAGGGCTGAAGATAATGCCGTTTCTGGTCTTCAGTGCGATAAGCGCCTTGAAGATAGCGGTAGAGGTGGGGTTAGTGGTGGGAATTACCGCCGCCACCAGTCCGATAGGCTCCGCCACCTTCTTGATGCCGAAGCTGTCGTCCTTTTCGATAACGCCCACGGTAGGCGTGTTTTTGTAGGTATTGTAGATATACTCGGAGGCGTAGTGATTTTTTATCACCTTGTCCTCCACAACGCCCATTCCCGTCTCCTCGACAGCCATTTTTGCAAGTGCGATACGCTGTGAATTGGCAGCCACCGCCGCTGCGCGGAAAATGGCGTCGACCTGCTCCTGAGTATACTCTCCGAACTTTTCCTGCGCAGCTCTCACCTGAGCTATCTTGGCTTCCAGCGCCTCGACGCTGTCCACTATCTCAGGCACTGCATTGACTTTTTTTCTCATGTGTATCTCTCTCCGTTCTTTTGTATTTTTAGGCTCACGCCTGCATTATTTAATTTAAAGCAAATTCCCCCAGACGGTTATCAGCGCATCATAAACCCCATGGGCTGCAACCAGCGACAACACCGTACAGTTCTTTATCCTGACCCTGCAAAGACACAAAGCGGCTCCAATGAACCCTGTCATGATCACCTGTATCAGGTTTCCGCCGAAAATGTGAAACAGTCCGAACAGTACCGATGAAATTATGACCGCAGGAATATTGGAATCGGAAACAGCTTTCAGCTTGGTGAAAACAAAGCCTCTGAAAACGAACTCCTCCATCAGCGCCACGCCTGTAATGCAGTAAGCAAACTCGAAAACATACTGCCATAAAAATTCGTATTGTTTTCCACTGCTCACCCAGTCTTTTAAGCCTGCAAGAATGGGCACAACGGTCAGCACCGCCGACATCGCGATCCCGATGCCAAGCCCTATAACGATCTGCGATACGACATTTTCACGGCTGAACCCGTAGTCTGACAGGTTATCCTTTGAGGTGACCATAATGATGATCGGCGCCAGCGCAACAAACCAGTTTTCGATTATCATGCAAGCCATTCTGGCTATCAGAGGCAGGCTCATCAGTATGTAGCCGTTAAACAGTCTCACCCCGAACAGCAGAGCCATAGCGCCCACATATCCGATAATAAGCTGAATAACGGACTTTTTCCTTATGTTGTCCATCGTTGGTAATTACCTCACAACGCTCCCGTTAGGCACATCACCGTCCATGAACACAACTCTCACTTCCTCGCCGCAGTCGCACGCCAGTATCATACCCTGACTTTCCTCCCCGCAAAGCTTGGCGGGCGCAAGGTTAGCCACAAAAATTATCTTCTTGCCCACTAAATCTTCGGGCTTATACCACTTGGCGATACCCGAAACCACCTGTCTGCCGCCCCGCCCGTCGTCCAGCTGCAATTTCAGCAGCTTGTTGGACTTCTTGACCTTCTCGCAGGCAGTGACCTCCGCCGTTCTCAGCTTTACCTTGGCAAAGTCGTCGATAGTTATTATCCCCGCCTTGTCCAAATCTTCATCTTCCACTATCTTATCCTCTTTTGCAGGCGCAATAATTGAGTTGAGATACTCTATCTCGGTATCCACATCAAGCCGAGGGAACAGCACCTCGCCCTTGTGAACGGTAACGTCTGCAGGAAGCGCCCCGAATTTTTCCAAAGAAGCGTAGGTAGTGACGTCAGCCCCCGCTCCCACCTGTTCCAGCGCCTTAGGCATAGCGGTGGGCATAAAGGGAGTGAGCAAAACCGCACAAATTCTGACAGTCTCCAGCAGATTGTACAACACCGTGGCAAGTCTCGCCCTGTTAGCCTCGTCCTTCGCCAGTATCCACGGCGTAGTCTCGTCGATATATTTGTTAGCTCTGGAAACAACGCTCATTATCTCGGTCAGCGCCGCCGACAGCTTAGTCTCGTCGATATTCTTTGCAACAGCGGCAGTAAGCGCCTCCGCCTGTGCGATAAGCTCCCTGTCGAAGTCCCCCTCCTGCCTGTCTGCGGGCAGAGTGCCCCCGAAATACTTATCAACCATGGCAACGGTACGGGAAACAAGGTTGCCCAAGTCGTTGGCAAGGTCGTAGTTGATACGGTTTATCATTATCTCATTGGAGTAGTCGCTGTCCGACCCAAAGGGCATTTCACGGAGAATGTGATACCGAATGGTATCCACCCCGTATCTTTCACCCAGCACAAAGGGGTCCACCACGTTCCCGATGGACTTGCTCATCTTGGTGCCGTTGAAGTTGATATACCCATGCACCGAAAGCATCTTAGGAAGCGGCAGGTCGAGAGCCATCAGCATAGCAGGCCATATAAGCGCATGGAACCTCATGATATCCTTGGCGACCATGTGAATATCAGCCGCCCAATAATCCATATCATCGTACCTGTCATTCTCGTAGCCCAAAGCCGTGATATAGTTGGACAAAGCGTCTATCCACACATAAGCGATATGCTTTTCGTCAAAGGGCAGCTTAACGCCCCAGGTAAAGCTGGTGCGGGACACACAAACGTCCTCCAGCCCCGGCTTGATGAAGTTGTTCACCAGCTCCTTGGCTCTCCACTCCGGCTGCACAAAATCGGTCTCGGTCAACAGCTTTTCCAGCTGCTCCGAAAAAGCGGACAGCTTGAAGAAATAAGCCTCCTCGGTAGCCTCTCTGACTTCCCTGTGACATTCGGGGCAATTCCCGTTATCATCAAGCTGGGATTCCGTCCAGAAGCTCTCGCAGGGCGTACAGTACTTTCCCGTATACTCGCTCTTGTACAGATACCCCTTTTCCAGCAGCTTCTCATATATCCTCTGCACCGCCGATTCGTGGTAATCGTCGGTAGTCCTGATAAACCTGTCATAGTCAACATTGACGTATTTCCACAGCTTCCGGAACTTAGCCGCTATCTCGTCAACGTAAGCCTTTGGAGTGACCCCCGCCTCTTTCGCCTTCTGCTCTATCTTCTGCCCGTGCTCGTCGGTGCCCGTCAGGAACATTACGTCATAGCCCTGTAACCTTTTGAACCTTGCTATAGTGTCACAGGCGACGGTGGTATAAAGATGCCCGATATGGGGGGCGGCGCTGGGGTAGTATATGGGTGTGGTTATATAAAACTTTTTGTTCATTATGCTTACCTTCCTTATTATAAAAAATGCGAAGCCCGAAACAGCGTCACATTCGCTCCTTCAGCAGTTCAAACACTCTTATTTCCACGGTATGGCACTCCTTTTCCAAACTATTCTGATTATAGCACTTTTCAGGATTTTTGGCAATATGCCAAAAAAAATAACGGATAAATTTACATTTTTCATAAAAAAGACTTGATTTTTTCAGGAATTTATAGTAGAATTAGTACATGTATGGAAAACGGACAAAGGTACAGCCTTTGCCCTCAAAAAACAGGATGACCGCTCCGCCCCGTCGCCGTGATACGGAGAGACACCAAACGGACGGCTATCCCTCCGAAGAAAGAGGATAATTTTATGTCAAACAGACTGTTTCAAGGCGTAGTACATCAGATGAAGGACGCCATCGACCGTGTCATCGGCGTCATCGACGAAAATGCGACGGTAGTCGCCTGCAGCGACCTGTCCAAGGTAGGGAGCGGCGACGAGATATTCTCGGCGGCGATAAGCGACACTCACGAGGTCTACGTCCGTGACGGCTACACCTACAAGGCGTTCGGTATCCATGTAAGACCCGACTATGCGGTATTCGTTGAGGGCACCGACGAGATAGCGGCGAAATACGCCAGCGTTATCGCAATATCCCTGTCCAGCATAAAGCAGTACTACGATGAAAAATACGACAGGAACAACTTCATCAAGAACATAATCCTCGACAACGTGCTGCCCGGCGACATCGGCATAAAGTCCCGTGAGCTGCACTTCAATGCTGACATAAACCGAGTGGTCTTCCTTATCAACATAATCACCTCCAACGAGGTCTCCGCTTACGACGTTATCCAGAACCTGTTCCCCGACAAGAACAAGGACTTCGTCTTCAACATCTCGGAAAACGACATAGTCCTTGTAAAGGAGATAAAGAGCAACATCGACGTGAAGGATCTGGAAAAGCTTGCCCGCTCCATCTCCGACACTCTTTCCAGCGAGTTCTTCACCAGAGTGAACGTAGGCATAGGCACTCCCGTAATGGGCGTAAAGGACCTTGCCCGCTCCTTCAAGGAGGCGCAGATGGCTCTTGAAGTCGGCAAGGTATTCGACACCGAAAAGAACATAGTAAGCTACGACAATTTAGGTATCGCAAGGCTTATCTACCATCTCCCCACCACTCTTTGCGAGACCTTCCTGAAGGAAGTGTTCAAGAAGGGCTCCATCGAGTCCCTTGACCACGAGACCTTGTTCACCATACAGCGCTTCTTCGAGAACAACCTGAACGTCTCCGAGACCAGCCGCAAGCTCTTTGTCCACAGAAACACCCTTGTTTACAGGCTGGACAAGATAAAGAAGCTGACGGGGCTTGATTTAAGAGAGTTCGACCACGCAATAATCTTCAAGATCGCGCTTATGGTCAAGAAATATCTGTCAGCCGAGCCTGTTAAGTTTTAAACTTATGCACAAACCTCATGTCATCCATGAGGCTTTGTGCTTGTTATCGGCAAATTTATTCTGCGGTAAGAACGCTTTCCGCAACAGGAAAAGGGCAATTCAAAATGGTAGAATTAAAAAATGTTGACGTACATTACAAGGACGGAGGAAAAAGCGGCGTAGACGCTTTGCACGACGTAAATCTGCGTATAAACGACGGCGAATTCGTGTTCATAGTGGGCAACAGCGGAGCAGGCAAAAGCACGCTGCTGAAGCTGCTGACCCGTGAGATAACCCCCACCAACGGACGCGTATTCGTAAACGGCTACAACCTGTCCAAGATAAAGAAGGCGAAAATACCGTATTTCCGCCGTTCTCTGGGCATGATATTTCAGGATTTCAGACTGATACCCGACATGACGGTATACGAAAACGTAGCCTTCGTGCTGCGTGTCACCGACAAATCCAACCGCTATATCCGCCAGCGTGTGCCTTATGTGCTTAACCTTGTAAAGCTCAACGACAAAGCAAAGTTCAAGCCCACCCAGCTTTCAGGCGGCGAGCAGCAGCGTGTAGCAATAGCCCGTGCCTTTGCCAGCGACCCCAACCTTATCATAGCCGACGAGCCCACGGGCAACATCGACCCCGCCCTGTCCTATGAGATAGTGGAGCTGCTGAAGGACATAAACAAGTGCGGCACCACCATACTCATGGTAACTCACGAGCACGACCTTGTCCAGTATTTCGGCGGCAGGATAATCAATCTCAGCAACGGTTCGATAGCCTTTGACGACGTTATAGGAGGCGAAGATGAGGGGGAGTAACTTCAGATACCTGATGAAGCAGGGCATAGTCTCCGTGTGGCACAACCGCATGATGTCCTTTGCCAGCTTCTGCATAATCATGGTGAGCCTGCTGCTTATCAGTTTATGCGTCCTTGTCGCCTTTGACATAAGCATAGTCATAGAGGGCGCCGAGGAGAAGAACGAGATGCTTGTTTATGTGGACGACGCCTCAGAGGAGCAGCTTGTCCGCATAGAGGAGACCATAAAAAGCCACCCTTATGTTGCCGCCATTGTATTCTATTCAAAGGAGGAGGCGTGGGAGGACCAGAAGGCGGAAATGGAGGACTACGCCGAGCTGTTCGACGCTCTGCATGAAAACCCCATGCCTGACACCTTCCGTGTCACCCTCTCCGACCTTACCAAGATAGAGAGCGCCCGTGACGTCTTTGCGGCGATAGAGGGCGTGGAAAGCGTCAGCGCGCCCTATGATTTTGCTTCGGTGCTGGTGAGTCTCAGAGCCACCCTCGCCGTGATCGCAGGCGCAATGCTGATAGCGCTTATCATCGTCTGCATAGTTATAGTGTACAACTCCGCCCGCACCAGCGTTTTTGCCCGCCGCAAGGAGATAGGCATAATGAAAAGCGTAGGCGCAACAAATGCCTTTATAAAATTCCCCTTCTTCATTGAGGGAATGTTTATCGGCATAGTGGCAGGAGCCGTCTCATGGATACTCTGCAAGTTAGCCTACGAAGCATTGGTATCCTTCTTTGCGGGCGACCTGACGATATGGCAGATACTTGGCTTGGTGAACGTTATCCAGTTCGGCGACGTTATGTGGATAGTGCTGGGCGCAAACTGTCTTGCAGGCGCATTCTTAGGCGCAACGGGAACGGTGCTCAGCATGGGCAAGCATTTGAAAGTTTAAGGTTATATAAGCATTATTGCAGAAAAGAACAGCCATGAAATACAAAAACGTGAAAAAAATAAGAACGGCGGCGTCTTTTGCGGTTATTTGCGCAGTATGCTGCGGTATAATATCATCACCCGAGGTGAATTACAGCGTCAGTGCGTACACCTCCTCCACCGTAGCCGACCTTGAAAGCAAGAAGCAGGAGCTGCTTGACCGCAACAGCAAGATAGATGAGGAGATAGCCTCCCTTGACGGCAGCATTGCCGCCAGTGAGGAGATGCAGGACCTTTACTGGGATAAGCTGCAAACTCAGAAGGAGACCGTAGACACCTTCAACAACCTTATCTACTATAAAAATCAGGAAATAGCCGACAAGCAGGCGGAGATCGAGAATAAGGATCAGCAGATAGCCGCCAAAGAGGAAGAGATAGCTCAGAAGGAGAAGGACATCGAGGCGCTTCAGACGCAAAACGAGGAAAACCTCCGTCAGTTCGGCGAGATTTTACACGCCATGTATGTGACAGGCGGTGTTGACATATTCTCGGTGCTTGCCGAGGCCACCGACTTTTACGATATACTTGTAAGAGCCAAGATGGTGTGGAACATTTCGGAGCAGAACACCCGCTTCATGGACGGGCTGAAGCAGTCCATAAAGAACGCCGAGGACATGATAGCTCAGCTTGAACGTGACAAGGATGAGCTTAACGGTCAGCGTGAGCAGCTTCTTACCGAAAAGCAGGAGCTTGAGAACGCAAAGGCGGAGCTGGAGGGCTTGCGTGGCGAAGCTCAGGCTCTCAGCGACGAGTACAACGCCAACTATCAGTACTACGCCGGTCAGATAAGCAATTACGAGGATAAGCAGGAGAAGCTTGAACAGGAAAAGAAGGCAAACGCAAAAGAGG